>NZ_CP132985.1:1505765-1811530 GCF_003286595.3 Aerococcus mictus
GGCATATTGGGCTTTCACATTTCGCGTATTACGCTCATGGATACCTTGCATTAACTGCTTAGGTGACATTTGGGTTTTGTTTTCAGCCACTTGAACGCCATCAAGGTATTGATTATAAACCCCTGCAAAGCGAACCATAATAAACTCATCTAAGTTAGAGCTGACAATCCCTAAAAAATTTAATTGTTCTAACAAGGGATTGTTGGGATCACTGGCTTCTTCAACGCAACGAAAGTTAAAATCTAACCAACTCAGCTCCCGATTATAATAATAATGAGCAGCTGAGTTTTCAGCCTGCAAGGATTGGGTATTTTTTTGATTATTGCTAGTGGTTGACATACTGCACTCTCCTCCATTTTAATGCACAAGTAATACGACAATGTCGATAAAAACAGATAGAAATTATGTGTCACATCGATGATTGGACGCCAGTAAGAAAGTTAACCAGCCAGGATTAAACTATTCAATTAAAATTAACTTTTAACACTTACTCATCAAGACTATCCAGAGGGATAAACTCTAAACTTAAGCTCCCATCCAAGGCCCGGCTGAGATGTTTCTTATGGCGGTTGGCCCGGTATTTTTCGGTAATTATAGGCTCTGTGTGGTAGATTTTCAACAAGTAATTGTCATCTTCATCACGTTCTAAGCGTAATTTTTTGACTGGATCAGTTTTGGAGTAATTTAAGGCTTGGGCAAAGCGAATCATTCCGCCCACTTTCATTAAGTGGTCTTCTTCTTCCTCACTAAACCAATCCTTGAAATTAGTCATATAAAGTTGGAAGAGCGACCGGTTCTTATAGGAACTCAAGAGCGCTAAACGCACCCGGTCCAAATGAGAAAAGCCTAGGAGATTGGTGTTAGAGAGCAGGTAGAAGGTGTGTTGGGAATCGGCCTCCCGACTGACAAAACTAGCAAAGCGATAGAGGTAGGCCGCAAATTCGATCATTTCTCTTTCTTCATCGTCAAAAGTAAATTGATCCAAATCACACATTTGTTGGTAGAGACTCAAACAAAGATCAACGTGTTGCTGGGTTCCTGCTGCGTTAAAGGGCAGGTCATGAGCAATTTTTCTGGTGGAACGCAGGCGGATGAGCTGGGTATCAATCGGGGTATTATAATTCTTATTAATATCCTCTAAGATAATCCCTTCCCGCAAACCTTGGGTAGAAACTGTGAAATTTTTTGCCTTCGACAATTTGAAGAGTTCAATAAAGGCAATCAAAGCTGGTACGATCAAATCCGTCCGTTCAGTACTCAAGCCTTCAATATCATCCAAATCCTTAGGCTTGGTATCTAAAACCATATCCAAGGTTTCTTCTAAATCATCTAAAGTCATCTGATAACCGTGAAGCCCCGCAATCGGGTAATTATGCATGCGCTGATGCATTTCGGCCACATTACGGACTGAGCCCCCAATCCCAATTAAAGGCAACTTAGCCTTCTTGAGCCAGGATTCTTGCTTAAATTGACTGCGGATATAATCCCTAGCCGCTTCAATGGCGTCTTCATCATTATGGTCCTTATTCTTAAAAAAGCGTTCACGAATGTAGACCACACCAAATGGAAAACTATGGAAGGTATCCATGGCCTTGTCTTGATACTTGGTGACCTCACAAGATCCTCCACCGATATCAATGGTGAGCGCATTGGGAATAGTAATAGCATGCATGACGGCATACTGGCCAAAGCGAGCTTCTTCTTCCTCAGAAATAACCCCAATAGTGATGCCGGTTTTTTCTTTGACACGGTTGATAATTTCTTCTTGGTTAGCCGATTGCCGGACGGCTGCCGTAGCCAGGGCTTTAATTTCATTCACTTTAAAGTTTTTGATAATGGTTGCAAAGTCATCTAAGGCAGTGATTAAGCGCTGGATACCCGTATCGCTCATGTATTTTTTATCATCTTTTTCAATGAGGTATTGGCTCAATTGTGACGGCACTTTGACGTTTTGAAGTTCTTCAAAATTATACCAGTCATCAATCCCGTAGATAACCAGACGGATGGTGTTTGACCCAATATCAATAATCGCTTTTCGCTCTTGAAACATGACATAGTCCTTCCTATTATAAAAATGCCAAGGACTCTCCTTGAAATTCAATTTTATTATAACGAATGTCAGCCCCCGGCTCAATTATTTACCTTCTTAAAGTACAATTTGAGCTACTTAGAAAACTTAAATGGCCTTAATCATATGATAATGCGGATGTCCCCCAATAATCAATTCCGAAATGGTTTCAAAGCCTAAGCGTTGGTAAAGCGTCAGGGCGCGTCGGTTATGGAAGTCCACATTTAAGGAAAGCTTGTGATAATTTTTTTCACGGCCGACTTGGCTGAGATGGGCGATCAGTTGACGGGCATAGCCCTTGCCTTCCTCTCCCTGCTTGGTTGCTAAGGAATCCAGGTAGAATTCATCCACTAAGGCTTCTGTCTCTGCAAAGCTTCTCGGGATTTGGTCAAGGGAATAGCCCATTTCCAGCATGGTAGTCTCCAGAGGGCTCTCAATAATAGGATCCAAGACGCCTGGATAAGCATAGGCCACAGCGACTAATTGGTCGGCTTCAAAGACCCCATAGCCGTGAGCGTATCCGTAACGGTAATAGGGTTTCTTCATAGCTTGAGCGATAATTTTGCCACTAGTCTCCCACCCATATTCATTAATTAAAGGCTCATCTAAGTGTTCTAAGATGACCTTAATCACCTGATAACTCGCCTGGGTATCCGATATTTTTAACTGTCTAATTTCCATAAATTATTTTTCCCCTTTTCTAAATTTGTGTCCTCTTGCTTTAGTATAGACAAGCCTGACCGAGTCTGCAAATCTCCTTATCTGAATTGAATAATCTAAACAAAAGGCCCCTATAAAGTAAAAAATCCAAGCCTGGTAAAAACAGCGCTTGGATTTTTCATCAGTCTTTAGTGGACATTGATCGTATAGTTTTTCTGAATGGTGGGGTCCATATTTAATATTTCTTTGATAGTCCTTTCAGTATTTTGCTTGGCAGCTTCCAATAAGCCCTTATCTTTGGCTTCTTCTTCTGAAGCTTTCTTTTGTTCATTGGTGAAGTTAGCATAGTCATCCACCGTCATCTTATTGAAAATCGATGCCTCTTCATCAAAGACCTTGACCGAATCGCTATCGATATCATGGGAGAGAATCTTCACCTCAGGCAATGTGACATCAATAGTTTGGTCTTGAACCTTAACATCAATAGCGCTGAGATCGATTCCGACATGGATCACCCCGTCATAGGAAACAATAAATTTCTTTGTGGTGAAGGGCAAATTCCAGTTATAGAATTTTCTTTGGTTTTCAAAGGAAGCCGTATTGGTATAGAAGTATTTGGTCGTGGTTAACTCCTTGGCTTGTTCTAGGCGGTTACCCACTAATTCCGAAGTAATTTCGGTTTGGCTATCCTGCTTACCGAGATAATGACCGCCAATAAAGGCAACCGCTAGTAATCCTAAGATGGTCACTAGGACCCCTAAAAATTTCTTAAATCGTCGCATATATTCCCTCTTTTCTGATAATCATTATAGCAAAAAGTCAGCCAATCGCACTTTTTAAAGCTTGCTTACACTTATAGCGATAAAAAGCCCTTACCTTGGGGCAAGGGCTCATATTTATCGTAGTCTCTTCTCAGTCTTAATTTTCGTTTAAGCCTGCTTGTAGGGCAGTAACGATAGCTAACTTGTAGGCATCTTCTTCGTTACAGCCACGTGATAGGTCATTTACGGGCTTAGCCATTCCTTGTAAGATAGGCCCAATAGCTTCAAAGCCACCGAGGCGTTGAGCAATCTTGTAACCAATATTCCCTGATTGAATTTCTGGGAAAATAAGCACTTTGGCATGGCCAGCTACTTTTGAACCAGGGGCTTTCTTTTCACCAACAGCTGGTACCAGAGCCGCGTCAAATTGTAATTCGCCATCAACGTTGAAGTCTTCAGGCGCATTTTCTTGAGCGATCTTAGTTGCTTGAGCAGCTTTTTCTTGTTCTGGAGATGAAGCTGAGCCCTTGGTTGAGAATGACAAGAAGGCAATATCCGGTTCCACGTCAAATAATTTAGCGGTTTCCCCTGTCACTAAACCAATTTCCGCTAAGGTTTCAGCGTCTGGACTAATGGTGATCGCACAGTCACCCATCATGTATTTTTCTTCACTGCCGTCTTCTTTAGGACGGGTCAATAAGAAAGCGCCAGAAACGTTTTTTACCCCGGCCTTAGTCTTGATGATTTGTAAAGCAGGACGTACGGTATCACCAGTCGCATGGGCAGCTCCTGAAACTAAACCGTCACTTTTACCCATGTAAACGAGCATGGTACCAAAGTAGTTGACGTCTTTAAGCATTTCACGTGCTTGTTCTTCAGTAGCCTTGCCTTTACGGCGTTCAACAAAGGCTTGGACCATTTCTTCATAAGCATCATAGTTATCAGGGTCTACGATTTCAATCCCAGATAGGTCAATGCCGCGGTCTTTAGCTTGAGAATGAATTTCATCAGGGTTACCCACTAAAATAGGAACTAATAGGTCGTCAGCTTTTAAGCGAGCTGCAGCCCCTTGAATCCGTTCATCAGTAGCTTCTGGAAAAACGATACGCGTTTGCTTTCCTTTAATTTTTGCTTTTAATTCATCAAATAAAGCCATTTCTCTACCTCCATAAATTATTTAGATTCTAATTTTAGTTTACCATAAAATTAGCGCTTCTAATAATCATATGCAAAAAGTACAAAGAAAAAGAGCGCCCCTCCAACTTGCCTATTACGAATAGAATCGGCATATGGAGGAGCGCTCACAATTTCATCAATGTAATGATTTATCCTAGATTATTGCCAGAAATCCAATTTTTGTGGATCTAGGCCAATATCCTTGGCTCTAAAGACAGGATTTTTACCAGCTTTTCTTTGCTTATGGTAATCATTTAAAGCGGCAATGGCCTGCTTACTTAACAGTAAAATGGCCGGTAAGTTAATTAAAGCCATCAAGGCCATTAGAATATCTGCAGTCATCCATGCCAAGGTCGATTCTTGTAAGGCCCCTAAGAAGACCACCAAGATGAAAAAGATTCTAAAGAGACGCATAATTCCTGGTCTTGGCGTACCTTTAAAGATATAGGCAATATTATTATCCACATAATATAAGTTCCCAATTAAAGTGGTAAAACCGAAGAGCATGAGTGATACCGTAATAAAGATATTCCCAAAGTTTCCAAAGACGGTTGCCAGGGAAGCTTGGACGTAGGCCGCTCCAGATAATTCTTCTGCAGGGGTTATTCCTGAACTTAAACACATGAAGGCGGTTGCTGAACAAATTAACAAAGTATCGATAAAGACCGAAATCATTTGTACCAGCCCTTGCTTAACCGGATGGGACACATGGGCTGATGCTGCTGCATTAGGAGCTGAACCGATCCCTGCCTCATTAGAAAAGAGACCGCGCTTGATTCCATACATCATACTAGATCCAGCAATTCCTGAAAAGATGGCCTTGAAGTTAAAGGCATCCTTAAAAATTAAAGTAAAGATGGTGGGCAGGTAATTCAAGTTAAAGAGGATCATAATCAAAGCGACCCCAACATAAATGGTCCCCATAAAAGGAACTAAAAAGCTAGTGAAGGAAATAATCCGTTTGCCTCCACCCAGGATACAATAGCCGGTCACCAAAGCCAAGACCCCGCCAACAATTAAAGGCGTCCATTGAGCATGATAGAAGTCATAGACTTGAAAGGAGTCTTGTAAATTATAGGCAGCCAGCATATTGAAGCCAACTGCATAAGTCAAAATTAAAAACACGGAAAAGATAATGCCTAATCCCCGGTTATGGAGGGCCGTTTCAATGTAATGGGAGGGGCCCCCATAAGAATCCCCAGTTGGCGTTTTCTTCTTGTAAATTTGAGCTAGGGTAGATTCAATAAAGGCCGAAGAACCGCCAATAATAGCCACTAGCCACATCCAAAAGACCGCCCCATAGCCACCTAAACAAATGGCTGTTGAGACACCGACAATATTCCCGGTTCCTACCCGTGAAGCCGTTGAAACCATTAAAGCCTGGAATGAAGATACCGAATCTTCTTTTTCGGGTTTTTCCATAATTACCCCAATTGCTTCCTTAAAATCTCTAATTTGGACCCCCTTAGTTCGGAAGGTAAAATAAAGACCAATTCCCAAAAGCAAGACAATTAAAATCGGGTAATAAAGGACATTGCTGATTGGTGTCAGAAAATTAATCAGTCGTTCAGTCACTGAAGTCAGCTCCTTTTTATCAATTAAAAGTTTTTTACCTTACTAGATTAGCGAAAAGGCCGATAAATAGCAATGGTTTTTTGTAATGAATTTTGACATCGTTTTAAATTTAAATCTCCCGCTAAAAAAAGAACCTTGACTTATCAAGGTTCTTTAAAGATAGCTTTTATTATCAATGTCAGCTTTACTGCCACACCCTTGGCACTTGCTTAGCAGCTAGCTGATTGAATACTAATCACGAATTTTCGCTTGTAATTCATTAGCAAGAGCTGCTTTGACCTTAGCAAAGTCTTCATTGACTTCTTCATCCACCAAAGTCGCTTCTGGGTTCAGATAAGTGAGTTGGTAAGCTACCGATTTTTGCCCGTCTTGGATATGTTCACCACGGTAAATATCAAAGAGTTTAACATTAACCAGGTAGCTATTGGCTGCTTTTTGAATGGTTGCTACAATTTCAGCATGGCTCACTTCTTCAGCCACAACCATGGCGATATCGCGGCTAATGCTTGGATATTTTGCCAGGGGTTCTTGGATGACTTGGTGCTCTGGTAAGTCATAGATGGCTTGTAAGTTAAATTCAGCCACGAAACTTTGGTTATTGAGGTCATAGTCCTTAGTAATTTGAGGGTGGAGTTGGGCTAAGTAACCAATGGTTAGCCATTCTCCTTGGTCCTCCACTTGTACAAGGGCTGTCCGACCCGGATGGGTATCCGGTAAATCGGTACTTTGTAGGTAACGGATTTGCCCAGCTAGGTTGTAAGAAGCCAGTAGCGATTCCACTGCCCCCTTCATATCATAAAAGTCAACCGCTTGGGCCTTGCCTTGCCAGCTATCGCCTTCAACATCACCCGTCCACAAGGCTGCTAGATGGCTTTCTTCACGAGGCAGGTCATCTTCTATCTCGTCATCATAGAAGACCCGACCAATTTCATAGATTTGCACGTCCTTCACCTTACGAGCCAAGTTGTATTGAGCAATATCTAATAAACTGGTCAGTAAGTTAGTCCGCATATAACGGCGTTCGTCACTCATTGGGAAATCCAAGGCTACGGCTTCATGGGCTTGGGCTTGTAAGACATCAAGTTTCTTCTCACTGGTTAAACTATAAGAAATCACTTGGTCAAAGCCTAGTGCTTCCATGGTCCGATGGCTTTGACGTTCAAATTTTTGCCAGTCGTTTAAGCCAATATTCACCGGTTGAACTGGTGAAATCCGGGAAGGAATCTTATCGTAACCATAGATACGGGCGACTTCTTCCACTAAGTCAGCTGGAATGGAAATATCCCAACGTCTAGTAGGAACGGACACGGTAAATTCATCAGCGTCACCTTCAACCGGGAAACCTAACCGTCTAAAGGATTCTTTGACCTCTTCAAAACTGATTTCCATACCTAGGAGACTGGTAATATAAGCTAAATTGGTCGTCACTTCTTTATCTTTAACGTCAAGGTGAGATACCCGAGCGCGTCCCTTAACCGCTTGTCCACCAGCCCAGTCTTCCATCAATTGGGCTGCATAGGCGCCAGCTTCATCGATAGTGGCAATATTTAAGCCACGTTCATTTCTTAAACTTGACTCACTTCTAAGGGCTAAGCGTCTGGCTGTGCGACGGATATGGGAAGAGTTAAACATGGCTGATTCAATCAAGACAGTGGTGGTATTGTCATCAATCTCAGTAGACAAGCCACCCATCACTCCAGCTAGGGCAATGGGCTCTTGGCCATCAGTAATGACTAAGTCGTCATCCGTTAAGTCTCTTTCCACACCGTCTAAGGTCACTAGTTTTTCCCCATTTTTAGCTAGACGTGGGGCAATGGTTTTAGATTGCAACTTATCATAGTCAAAGGCATGAAGGGGTTGGCCGTATTCTAATAAGACATAGTTGGTGGCGTCAACCACATTATTAATCGGACGGATACCTTCTTTCATGAGGCGGATTTGTACCTCAATCGGGCTGGCTTGAATTTTAACATCCTTAACCAAATGAGCAGTGTAGTGAGGGAAGAGATCACTATCAGAAATTTCAACAGTGACCTCGTCACTTAAATCGCTGCCCGCTTCAAAGGCTTGGTCATCGTAAGTATTGACATCGATGGGACGGTCATAGATGGCACTTAATTCATAAGCGACGCCCCGCATGGATAGGGCATCGGCCCGGTTAGGGGTGATATCGAGGTCTAAGACTGTATCTTCTAAGTGTAAGTATTCTTTAATATCTTGGCCTAGGGGAGCGTCTTCCGGTAAAATCATAATCCCATTAGCAAATTCTTTGGGAATCACATTTTCGCTAAAGCCGAGCTCTTGTAAAGAACAGAGCATTCCATTGGACTCTTGACCGCGCAATTTTCCCTTCTTAATCTTTTGATTACCAGCAACGCGGGCCCCATGTAAAGCAACGATAACCTTTTGGCCAGCTGCCACATTAGGCGCGCCACAAACAATTTGTAAGGGCTCTTCTTGGCCAACATCCACTTGGCAAACGTGCAAGCTATCGGCATTGGGGTGTTTTTCCACTGTCAAAGTCTTGCCGACGACAATTTTTTTCAAGCCGGAAAAATCTTGGTTCAAGCCATCGACTTCCAGACCGGTCCGTGATAAGTCTTCTGCTAAAGCTTCATCTTGAATATCTTTAATATCTACAAATTCATTTAACCAATTACGTGATGCTAACATGTCAGTCATTACCCTCTTTCTTGAAATTGATGAATAAAGCGGAGATCGTTTTGGTAGAAATGACGGATATCTTCAATCCCGTATTTCAACATAGCTACCCGGTCTGGTCCCAGTCCAAAGGCAAAGCCACTATACTCTTCGCTATCAATCCCTGACATTTCTAGGACATTAGGATGGACCATGCCCCCACCGAGAATTTCAATCCAACCGGTTTTCTTACAGATATTGCAGCCTTGACCACCACATTTAAAGCAAGAGATGTCTATTTCCACAGAAGGTTCGGTAAATGGGAAGTAAGAGGGACGTAAACGCACTTGGCGGTCAGCCCCAAAGAGATGGCGAGCAAACAATTCCAAGGTTCCCTTTAAGTCTGAGAGACCGATATTTTTATCAACCACTAGCCCCTCAATTTGGTGGAATTGGTGGGAGTGGGTAGCGTCATCAGAGTCCCGACGATAAACCTTACCTGGACTAATCATTTGCAAAGGCCCCTTAGAAAAATCATGTTGGTCCATAGCATGGGCTTGGACTGGTGAGGTATGGGTCCGTAGGAGCACCTGATTTTTTTCAATATAGAAGGTATCTTGCATATCACGGGCTGGGTGATCTTCTGGTAAGTTCATCCGCTTAAAGTTGTAATAATCAGATTCAATCTCTGGTCCTTCGACAATGATATAACCAAGGTCTAGGAAGAGGTCTTCAATTTCTTCCATGACTTGGCTAATCACATGTTGGCTGCCTAATTTTTGTTGCTTGCCAGGCAGGGTCACATCAATAGTTTCCGCCATTAATTTTTGGTTAAGGGCTTCTTCTTCTAAAACAGCTTGTTTTTGGTCGAGTTCTTTAGCCACTTTATTTTTCAATTCATTGGCATAGGCCCCTACTTTAGGGCGTTCACTAGGGTCAATATCCTTCATATGCCGCAGCGCTTCGGTGATCGGCCCCTTTTTCCCTAGGTACTTCACGCGAATAGCTTGCACATCATCAAGGCTAGAAATGCTTTGAATTTCTTCAGCGATTTGCCCTTCAATTGCTTGTAAATTGCTAATTATATCCATGCTTAAACTCCTTTTTATAACGATTATGTGAGAATTTTTCCACAAAAAAAGTCTCTCATTCCCAATAGGGACGAGAGACCGCGGTACCACCCTAGTTTTTACTCAGTTTGCTTAACAAAACCGAATAAACCCTTCATTTCAGGCGATAACGAGCCCAGTCGTGGTACCTTTTGACTGCTGTCGCCCGGTACCTACTCCAGAAGTGAAAAATTCCCCGCTTACCTGTAAGAAACTCTCAATCGGTGATTTCTCTTCCTGTTACAGGCTATGATAAGGAACCGTCTTCTATCAACGTATTCATTAAGGATAATTGTAGCCGTTAAATTGGCTTTCGTCAACAAATAATCTGGCAAGGATCAAAAAAGACTGGACTTGATGTCCAGTCTCCTTATTAAAAAGTGCACTCCATTTCAGAAGTCCTTGCAAATCCTCTTTGAGGATTTACTGCGAACTTCTTCCAATTGCTATAGCTGTTCGAAGCAGAGCGAGTTACAGATATAGTATGCGTAGCTCTCTCCCCTCTTTTTGCGCTTGTCACACTCTCTTAAACGTGTTCCGGGTGCAAGGCAAGCGTCCACTTCACTAAAGGGCAAAGAATTCTCTTTAAGAATTCATTTGTCCTTTAGTTCCAGTGGTCTTGCCTTTTTGCGCACCCGTCACACTCTTACTTATCTAACTCGATCCATTGGTCAGACCAGGAATGCAGTGAGGTTAAGACGGTTTCAAGGTCTTGGCCTTTTTGAGTTAGGGCATAGTAAGTATATTTGTGGCAATCACTACATTGGGTCACCCGTTCAAGGATTCCTAAGCAGGTCAGTTCTCTTAACCGTTCGGTCAATACCCGGTCGGAAATCCCATCAATATGGTCACGTAATTCAGAAAAACGAAGTGGGCCTTTGAGTAAGCTTTGAATGATTAAACCATTCCATTTCTTTCCTAGTAATTGGAAACCTTGCTCAAACTTGCGACACAGAGAAGGAATGTGCTGTTCACTCAAGCGGTCACTTCCTTTCTTATATAAAATTAATTTTTCTTATTATTTTCTGCTAATTTCGGAAAATATTTTCTTCTCAAGCGATTAAATGGCATTAGCAAGCGCTCATTAAAGGCTTGGTTTAGAGGATTAAGAATGCGTTGGCTACAGAAAGTATGGCAATTGTCCCGCCAAATCTTAGAGGCAGGTTTCAAATATTCTGTCGATGCTAAGTATTTATCCACAAAAGTCACCACAAATGACTCTGGATAAGCAGGAAGTTGCCAAGTAGCTAACCACATGTGCTTAATGATAATATCATGTTCAACTTCGTTTAAATCAGTTAAGACTTCTGCATTTTTTAGTGCAATATAAGGGTGATTGGTGAAATGATTGCCTTTTGAGAATGTCATTTCTTTCGTATCATAGTAGAAAAGGTCATGCATTAAACCCGCACGAGCGACTGAACGGTAGTCTAAGTTTAAACGCTTAGCAATTTTATAACTATAATAACTGACAGAATAAGAATGAACTAAACGATTCCCATAAATATGTTGGCGAAACAGACCTAAATCGGTAATAAATTCGTGGTCTTTAATATCATCGATTAAGGCCAAATAGTCACGGTCATTTTCCCAAGGGTAATTAGTTTCTGTCAATAAGTTCATGTCCTTTCTTTTGTTGACCCTACTGATCAATTGGGAAGGAAGTGGTGCATAGCGATTGAGCCAGCAATGGCAACATTCAACGATTCCGCCTGACCCAGCATGGTAATATAGAGACTAATATCACTCGCTGCAATGATTTCTGGTCGGACACCATTTCCTTCGTTACCTAAAATAATGCCCCATTTTTGGTGTTTTTTCAAGTTATAAGTTTCTAAAGCTTGCGCCTGGTCATTTAATTCGGTTGCCGCCAAACAATAGCCTGCTGCTCTCAAATTGGCCATGGCCTCCTCTAAAACCACTTGGTGGAGGCGGACATGGAATTGGCTGCCCTGCATGGAACGGACCACCTTGGGACTGTAGGGATCAACAGTGCCCTTACCCAAGTAAATATCTTGGTAATGAAAGGCATCTGCCGACCGGATCAAGGTGCCCAGATTTCCCGGATCTTGGACTCCATCCAGTAATAGAACTGCAGGAGAAGCCGGTTTGAAGGAAGCTTTTTTGTCTTGGTTGACCACAGCAAAGACTCCCTGGTCCCTTTGGGTGTCAGATAGTTCTGAAGCTATTTCAGGACTAATCAGGGTTTGCTTATCCAGCCTAAAGTCGGCTTCATGTTCGGGAGTAAGAAAAACTTCAGCCAAGTCAGCCCCCGCCTCTAAGGCAGCCTCTAAGAGATGTGGGCCTTCAATAAGGTACTGGCCTGCCTTTTCCCGCCCCCGTCGGCTTAATAATTTTTTGGCAGCCTTAATTTTGGGATTATTTTTAGAAGTCAGCATATTATTTAATCAAGCGGTAAATCGCATCCGCATAAATGGCCATGGTTAAGAGGAGGCGGTCAACACGTTGAACTTCATTAGGTTCATGCATGGTAGAGACTTCATCTGGGAATTCAGCCCCAAAAGCAACGCCTCGTTCCATCAAGCGGCCGTAAGTCCCCCCACCAATAACAACTTCGTGGCCTTCCATACCTGTATGTTCTTCATAAACCTCTAAGAGGGTTTGCACCAGCGGGTCATCCCCAGGCACATAGTGAGGCACTTTGTTAGAAGTCCCGGTTTCTTGGGCAAAGCCAAATTGGTCACCTAATTGACTAAAGGATTTATCCAATTGTTCAAAACTTTGCCCTTGAGGGAAGCGAATATTCAAGGTCACAAATTGTTGGCCATCCTTGGCACCAAAGACACCTGGATTTAAGGATAAGTCTCCCATCACTTCATCATGGTGGTCAATCCCGGTCTTTTGCCCCTTGAAGTCTTGGTGCAAGAGGTTAGCAATGAAGCTAATATAGGAATTGCCTTCTAAATCACTGGATAGGTTCTTCAAGAATAGGGCCAAATAAGTCGCCGCATTCTCTCCGGCTTCAGGGAAGGCCCCATGTGATACCCGACCATGTAGGTGGAGGTGGATCTTATTGTCTGAACTGGCCTCAACCGTCAAGCTAACGGGTTGTTTAGCTTGGAATTCTTCAGCAGCGGCTTGAACTTCTTCAAGGTCAAAGCCCTTGATAACCGCATCAGCATCCCCTGGTACCATATTTTCCCGAATGCCAGATTCAAAGGACTCAATCGCCCCTTCTAAGGCAGGAAATTTCAAGGTGGTGGAATACATCCCTTTTTCTCCATTGATAATTGGAAACTCAGCATCTGGTGAGAAACCAAAATCAGGTAGGGGTTCGGTTTCCAGGTAACGGGTCAAGCCCTTCCATTCACTTTCTTCATCGGTTCCGACAATAAAGTGCACTTTTTTCGATACGGGTAAATCTAAGTCACGGATAATTTTTAAAGCGTAGTAGGCTGCTAACATGGGGCCCTTGTCATCGCTTACCCCGCGGGCATAGAGTTTACCATCAATGAGGGTTGGTTCAAAAGGATCAGTTTCCCAAGAATCGTCGACAGGAACCACATCTAAGTGGCCAATAATCCCCAAAATTTCATCGCCTTGACCAAATTCAAAGCGCCCCGCCATATTGGCAACATTCTTACTGGTAAAACCGTCACGGTCTACCATGGCTAAGAAAGCGTCTAGGGCTGCTTTAGGACCAGGGCCTAGCGGTGCTTCTTCCGTAGCCTTATCGTCTTCACGGTAGCTAGGAATTCTCAGTAAAGTATATAAATCATTAAGATAGTCGTCTTTTACTTTAGCAACTTCTTCTTGCCAATTAATCGTCATCTTCTTCATCCCTCCAATTGGCTACATTATAGCACAAGAGCCTTTGTCTTGGCTAAGGGAGTAAATATTTCTTTCTCTTTAACTAAATTATATTCAAGAACAAGCTTGATCACCTTTTCTTAATCTAGCGTTTCCTGGTCACCTCAAGATGGCAATCAGCCCTTAAAGAATAGGAAACAGTCATTCTTTTCCACCTTTTGCTATAATAAGTTTAATCTTAATTAAAGGAGAAAAAGCCTATGACACGTGCAAGTGGTGTGCTCTTACCTATATCTTCCTTGGCTAATGCGGAAGGCATTGGCAGCTTAGGGAAGTCCGCCTATCAATTTGTGGACTTCTTAGCAGCAGCCGGGCAAAGCTATTGGCAAATCCTGCCGCTAGGGCCAACCAGTTACGGCAATTCCCCCTACCAATCCTTTTCTGCCTTTGCTGGTAACACCAATTTCATTGACTTAAAAACCCTAGTCGATTGGGGCTTAATTGAAGCCGACGACTATCAAGGCGTCGACTGGGGCAATAATCCCGAAAAGGTTGACTATGCCAAAATCTTTTATCATAAACGCCCCATCCTAGAAAAGGCCGTCGCTAGCTTTCTTAAGCAAGCCGACAACGATCCTGATTATCAGACCTTTATCCAGGATAATCAGGACTGGCTGCAGCCTTTCGCTGAATTTATGGCGGTAAAAGAATATTATGACCTAAGCCCGATTAGCGACTGGCCCAAAGCTATCCGTTTAAGGGATGGAGAAGCCTTGCAAGCTATACTAGCCCAAGAAAAAAACAGCCTCAATTACCACTATGTCAGTCAATATTTCTTCTTTAAGCAATGGTTTGCCCTCAAGAACTACGCCAATCAAAAAGGTATTTACCTAATTGGTGATATTCCCATTTATGTGGCTAGTGATAGTGTCGAAGTCTGGCAAACACCCCACTATTTCAAACTTAATCAAAGCGGGCAGCCCCGAGTGGTTGCGGGTTGTCCTCCAGACGCCTTTTCTTCTGATGGGCAATTATGGGGAAATCCGATCTATGATTGGGAGACCATAGCTAAGGACAATTACCAATGGTGGATCAAACGGATCCAAGCCAGTCTCAAGCTCTATGACATGGTAAGAATTGACCATTTTCGGGGCTTTGAAGCCTATTGGGAGATACCAGCTAGCGCCCCGACAGCAGCCAGTGGCAAATGGGTCAAGGGGCCAGGTCTTGACTTGTTCCAAGCCATCAAAGAAGCCCTTGGCCCTGTCAACATTATCGCAGAAAACTTGGGCTTTCTGACCCAAGAAGTTGCTGACTTACTAGAAGTCACCGGTTTTCCCGGCATGCATGTCATGCAATTTGGCTTTTCTGGTGAAGATTCGTCTGACCTTCCCCACAATTTCAATAAAAATTCCGTTGCCTATGTAGGAACCCATGACAACCAAACTGCCCTGGGCTGGTATTTAGGCCAAGATGCTGCCAGCCGCTACTATATTGATGCCTATTGTGGGCGACAGAAAGCGGAGAGTGTCGCGGAAATGTTAAACCGAACCCTAGCCGCCTCTTGCAGTCAAACGGTCATCTATACCATGCAAGACCTCTTAAATCTTGATGACCATGCTCGCATGAATACCCCCTCTACCCTGGGAGGTAATTGGCAATGGCGGATGTCAGCTACCGCCTTAACTTACAACTTAGTCAAGGACCTCTATAGCCTGACCAAACTCTACCACCGCTTACCAGCAAGTAAAAGTTTCATATAATTCTAAAAGGCCCTGACCAATGTCAGAGCCTTTTTGCTGTCTATTTTTATAAATGTAAAAACTGACGTAATTTTTGAGATTTGTCTTGACCTAGGATAATTTCTAGCTGTCGAGACTTGATGAGACCAATTAAATAGACCCAAATTCCGACTAAAGCGACAAGGATAACCATCACAAAAGCGCCTAACTTATTAGGTTCCGGAATGATCCAGTGGAGAATTTGATAAGTTATCTCACTCATTAAGCCCATAATCAAGATCACTTTTAAGGCTGGCCAGATCCGTCCAGCTAAGTCGGAAAAGCTAAACTGGATCCGCTTATAAATACATGCCAGGTAGAAGGCGCACATAAAAATAAAGGCCAGTATTGAAGCATACATGGCTCCTTCGCTGCCACAAACAGCCAGGAGCGGAAACTGGACCAATAATTTAATCCCTAGGCCTAAAACAATCCCAAAGATGGCTTTTTTCTGTTGGTCCATGGATTGCAAGGTCATCACTAAGACATAGAAAAGCCCCATAGGAATAGCCATTAAACAAGAAATTTGCAAGTAAAATCCACCTAAGGGGTCATTTATCCCGTAAAGCAACTGGTAGACTGGGGCAGCGAGAACAGCTAGGCCAATGGCGGCTGGCACCATCACCAAAGTGAAGAGGTGGATACTATGCAAGACCACGTCACAGGTATGGTCAAAAACCGGTTTTAAGTGGTCATCGTAAACCGAGCGGGCCTGGAACTTGGCCAATTCGCGGGTATAGGCATCAGTCACCACAGGAACGGTAGTTGAGGAAATCGCCGTAGCAAAAGAAATAATAATTTGAATCACACGGCGGGCATTGGCGTTAAATACCCCATATTCATAAATTAACTGCCCTTCTCCTAGGTCACTCACCCTTTGCATAATTGGCATAAAGGTATTCATATCAATGAGGTTGACCATTTCAATGATCGAACCGGTAATCACAAAGGGAATCGCTATGCGGACGATTTCAAATAAGAGCGTCCGGGTGGCTACATAGTCACTGTCTACATGACCAGCAGGTAGCGCATATTTGTCGCGGTTTTTGAAGTAATAGAAAGCTAAAGTCATAATCGCCAGTACTGCCCCAATAAAGGCAGCAAAGGTGGAGTGACTGACCGCCTTAGCAACACTGCCATCCATAACCACACGAATAAGATAAACCGTCGCCAACATATAAATGACGCGGGCAAACTGCTCAGTAACCTGGGAAATCGCACTGGGTTTCATTTCTAAATAGGCCTGGAAATAGCCCCGCAAGATCGATAGCAAGGGAATCAAAGCCAAGGCAGGCACTAAGGAGCGAATGACTAGGATGACATCTTCCACGTTTCGCGCCGGCTTCCCCTGGGCTAGAAAGGGAGCCAGGAAATAAAGCGCCAGGGCACTTACAATTCCTGTTGCTAGCATCATGACGGTGCCGCTTTTAAAGAGGCGCTGGCTGGTTTGGTACTGGCCTTTAGCCATATAATTGGTCATTTGCTTAGAGATCGCGGCTGGCACCCCAGCGATGGCTATGGCTAAGAATATCGAGTAATAATTATAGCCAATCCCGTAGAGGGCATTGGCTTCGGTACCAACTTGTGGATCTCCAATCCAATGCATCCAGGGAATAATATATAAGACACCAAGAATTCTAGAAACCACACTAGCAATGGACATCCAAGCCGAACCTTCATTGAGCTTCTCCTTGGATTGCTGGCCCTGAAGAATAGAGCGGCTCCTCTCATTATCATTCATCGTTTTACCCCAAATCTAACGTAAAATTTTTGTTCATATTAATCCATTCTAATCAATAATTTTACCCAATTCAATTGAGGCCTGGATTCATTAAGTAAACTTAAGGACTTTGAAAAGTTGAGAAACTCTCATTTCCTAGCTTCTGATTAAATCTCTAAGCTGCGCTAAAGTCTCTTTGGAAAAGGGCTGTCTGATCACACAGCCTGGCGTTAAGAGGATACGATTATCAGTTTGATTAATAGTCTTGGCTTGGGCAAGCTGGCCTTCCAACGTTGACCAATCCGCTTGGGTAATGGCCTCCCGACGTAAGCCCCCCATAATAAATTGATCGGTTTCCTGGATGCCTTCTTCTAATTCGGGTTTAGACTCACCAATATGCCAATTAATAACCGGAAGCGGGTAATCCTTAAGGAGGTCAAACATAATATTCGCTCCGTGAATATGAAGAGTATTTAACCAGCCCGACTCCGCTGCTTCAATAATTTTCAAATCAAAGGGAATCCCATATTTTTGGTAGGCCTGAGGGCTCAATTTATCATAGGAAGCCATTTGACTAGCCAGATAGATTCCGTCTGCCCCCTTAGAGAGCGCTAATTGAACAAATTCAATAGTCGGCCGCGTCAAGCGTTCTAGGGCTTCTAAGAGGTAGCCTTCCCCATCTGCTTCTATGTATTGGCCAATCTGACCCTGGCATAACTTATTAGCCGTCGTTAAGGGGCTATGGACAGTGACCACAAGGGGAAGCTCTCCCTTGGTCAATTCCACTAAGCGCTCCACATGTTCTAACTCCCTTTGAAAGGCTGGGGCTTGATCGACACTTAGCTCAGGAACCTCTCGCCAATCCTGGTAGGAATGGATAGGACTTGCTTTAACTTGGGCCACCCCACCCTTGGCTATGGCCGAAAAATCGAGGTCGACGCCATAATCTTCCACCGTATACATACCATTACTCATGGTTTTGATAAAATCTAAGTCAAATTGGCGGGCAAAATCATAAGTGGCTTGGCTGATTGCCTGCGGCTCTCGGTCTATTTCAGGATAATGGGTCCAAGCAGAGAATGGCGTATACCCCTTCAACTGCTCAGCCATGAAGGCTTTTAAAAGTTTTTTCTTGTCTGTCATACTAGACTCCTTTCTCAAATGAAATCTTCTGACTCAAGTGGTCAAAGGCGACCTGCAAGAGGCCACAAATTAACCAATAAACGAGGGCCGCTGCCAGGTAAGACTCTAGATAATGGTAGGACAAGGCGGCGGCAAAGCGGGCTTGAGTAAGAATGTCAACCACACCCACAGTGAAAGCTAGGGACTGGATCTTAATGGCCTTCAGATAAGCGTTTAAAAAGAGTGGAATGGCAACTGTTAGGGCTTGGGGAAAGATAATCCGTTGTAAGCTTTGCTTTTTAGTCATTCCGATAGATAAGGCCGCCTCCACTTGGTCCTTACTGACCGCATTGAGGGCCCCACGAATATTTTCCGACTCAATGGCCGCTTCTAATAAGGTAAAGGCAACGATAATGAGCAAGATATTAGGAAAGTCATTAGGCTCCATACCAAAACCAAGCAGGTTCATAAAACTAGCCGCTACATTTGGTAAACTATAGCGGATAATAAATAGATGCACAATGAGGGGAACGCCCCGCATATAGGAAATAAAAATTTCTAATAATTGGTCAAGAATCGGAATCCGCCGACGTCGAACTAAGGCAATTAAAGCCCCTAAGCCGATACCTAGTATTAAGACAACCAGGGCTAATAAGAGGACCCGGGGAACCGCCTGTAAGACCACTAAAATGGTGTCCCATAAAATATTAAGATCAAAGCGCATGGCCTAGTCCTCCCTTCTCCAAATCATAGCGTAACGATTTTCCAGCAACTTACTGATTAAGATCAATAATGATGACATGGCCCAATAAATGAGGGCAATAGCAAAGTAGACTTCTACCTGGTAAAGACCGTAGTTATTGGCAATAATAATTTCTGCCTGCCCCATCAGGTCGACTAAACCAATAAGGAAAAGTAAGGAGGTATCCTTTAACAAGTCGATGACAGCTGTCGTTAAAGAAGGCAAGGCAATGGGGATAATTTGTGGGAAAATAATCCGCCAATTTCTTTGCCAGGCAGTCATCCCCAAACTCAGGGCCGCTTCCTTTTGGTCTTGGCCAACAGCCAGATAGGCGGGACGAATAATTTCAGCCATAAAGGCCCCGTTATAAGCCACCAAGGCTATAATGGCTGCCGTTACCTGGCTATTGGTCCCCAATGAGATATGAAAGGGACGTAAAATAAAAGGAATCCCATAATAGGCCACGAAAAGGTGGATAATCCCAGGGGTTGACCGCATAAAGGAGGAGTATATCCTTAAAAGCGGGTCGACTATGGGAATCTCTTTCAACTGTAAACTGGCCACAATAACAGCCAGCAATAAGGACCCAACTAAGGCAAGAACAAAGACAAACAAAGTTAGCGGCAAGGTCTTTAGGAGGGTGGGGAGTATGTTAATAATAAATCCAAAATCCATAAAGCAACTCCTTTATTACAAAGAAAAGCGACTAATGGTTATTAACTGATTAGTCGCCTGACAACTATTAATTTTCTTCACTGATTTCATAGTCGAAAATGTTCTTTCCATACCATTTTTCTGAAAGTTCTTGTAATTTTCCTTCATCCGCTAGTTGTTGGATCGCCTTGTCCAGAGCTTCTTTTAAATCTTCCCGGTCAGGGGCAATCATAAAGTAAGTAGCTTTAACTTGAACAGGTTGGTCAGCTGTATTCACATTTAAGCCTAATTCTTCGATAATTTGATCGGCACCCAGGTTGGATGGCATGACAACAGCATCGGATTCACCCTTGTCAACTGCTTGGAAGCGTTCCGCAAAAGAGCCAGATTCACCCAATTGAATATCAATTTGATTGTCAGGGTGGGCTTCATTATAAGCGGTTAATAAGTTAAAGATTCCCCCATTCGGCGTTACCGGGTGGACCTTCTTATCGGTTAAATCGTCTAAACTTTGAATGGAATCATCATCAGCGCGTTTGTAAATTTCGATCACGCTGGCTCCAGTATGTTTTTCTGGGAAGAGGTACATGGATTCACGTTCAGGGTTCTTGTAGAGTCCTCCACCGATAAAATCATATTGTCCTGTTTCCAAACCGACTTGGGCAGCTTCAGAGTCAACACTTTCAATATTAATATTATATTCCGGCATCGCTTCATCTAAGGCTTGGATCAGCTCAACTTCATAGCCGGTTAAATTCCCCTTTTCATCGGTAAAAGATAAGGGCTTTGACGCATTTTCCACCGCAACAGTCACGGTTTTGGCTCCGGATTCGGATCCCCCTTGGTTATTTCCGCAGGCTGCTAAAAAGAGGCCTGCTAGTACAATGATAAAAGTCTTTAATGTTTTCATTAGTTATTCTCCTCACTTTCGGCTAAAAAGGGATGTTGGATCTTATTGACAAAGTCTCGCGTACGGACTTCCTTAGCTGCTGAAAAAATCTGTTGGGGACTTCCCGATTCAACAATTTCACCATTTTCCATGAAGACAACCTGGGAAGAAACGTATTTAGCAAAATCCATTTCATGGGTAGTAATCAACATAGTAACCCCGGTCCGGGCAATCTCTTGGAGAATCTTCAACAATTCTGCCGAGCGTTCTGGGTCCAGTGACGAGGTTGGTTCATCTAAAAGTAAAATTTCAGGTTTTAGAGCCACTGCCCGGGCAATTCCTACGCGCTGGGCCTGACCTCCAGATAACTGGCTGGGATACTTGTCTAAATGATCCAACATGCCCACCTGGTCTAATTCTACCTTGGCAATTTTTTCAGCACTTTCAGCACTCTTGCCCTGGACTGTAATTAGACCTTCTGTCACGTTCTCTAAAACGGTTTTATTTTTAAAGAGGCTATAATTTTGAAAAACCATAGCCGTCCGCCGGCGGATTTCAGTAATTTCTTGCTTGGTCGCTTGATCAGCTGCCACAGTCAAGTCATTGAGCTGGATATTTCCACGGTCAGCGGGATCAAGGAAATTAATGGTTCTTAATAAGGTGGTTTTTCCGGTACCACTGGGGCCAATGATAGCAACCACTTCCCCGTCATTGACGGTTAAGTCAATTCCCTTTAAAACTTCCTTATCAGCGAAAGTTTTGTGAATGTTCTCTAGGCGCAGCAAAGTCTTCCCTCCATTTACTTATTTTTTGTTAGTAATAATTTTAACATATTTTTCTCTCATAAAAAGCATATTGCTCAGTGAGCTGAAAGTTTTTTTATCTGCATTGAAAAAAAGCGATTAAATCTTGCCTCTAATGGCTAGATATTAATCGCTTAATTGTTTTACTATTTATTCGGCTTATTTAGCAAATAATTATAATGAGCATTCGTTCTGCATTTGAAATTGGGTCGTTAAAAAGCCATGGCACCGGTTCGGGCCTAGGTCCCTCACCTAGCGAGACTCAAATGCCTCGTACGGCTATCGCCTACGATCCATAATTCGCTTCACTTGCTTGTTCATGGCTAACGCCCCATTTCAAAGCATCACTACTGCTCATGATTATTAAGTAAATAAAAATTTTATTTAATAATTAGTTGCCAAGACTTAAAAATCAATTTTTTAATTCATGGACAAAGCGGTTAAGGTCGGGGCAAGCTTTTTCAAAGTCCAGGCCATCTTGGTGAATATTGGGATTGTCGATTGAGGCTTGGAGAATTTTGGGCAGGGTTTCCACGGCTAAGGCGGTACTTGCTTTGAGCGAGGCCCCATTTTCACGGGCGCCAACGAATATAGAAGCAAAGATATCACCAGTTCCATGGAAAAGTCCGCCGACAAAATCAGCCTGAATCAGACCCTCAGTCTCATTGTCAGCGTCATAGTAATAGGCCCCGGTCTGTTGATCACCATCATAACCTACCCCAGTGAGAACCAGTGAAGTTGGCTGGTCACTGTCCTGGTTGATTAAAGCAGCTAAGTCTTTAGCGCTTTGATAACCGGCCAGGCCTTCTTGATAGGGAAAGTCATAGATAAAGGCTGCCTCGGTTTGATTGGGCATGATCACATCAGCAATATCACATAGCTTGCGCATGGCCTTGGCATAGGCCTCATCAAAGCCGGGATAAAACTTGCCCTGGTCAGCCATGACTGGATCCAGGTAAATTTTTCCACCGGACTTAATTAATTGAGGTAATTTCTCAATTAAGAAGTCAATTTGTTCAATACTGCCTAAATAACCGACATAAACGGCGTCAAATGTTAATCCAAAAGATTGCCAGTGATCAACAATTTTAGCCATTTCATCACTGAGATCCAGATAGGTATAGCCTTCAAAGCCTGGCCCCGTGTGGGTTGACAAGAGTGAGGTGGGAAGTAAGGTCCCCGCTAATTCCATCATGGCTAAGATAGGTAAGGCTACTGTTGAAGAACACTTACCGTAGCAGGAAATATCATGGACGATTAAAATATTCTTCATGCAATTTCCTTCCTATTTGACCACAATATTAACCAATTTATCAGGAACAGCAATCACCTTCACTACGTCCTTACCAGCAATTGCTGCTTGGACCTTGTCGGAGTCTTTGGCTGCTTGACTTAATTCCTCTTGGCTAAGGCCGCTAGCCACTTGGAGACGTTCCTTAATTTTACCGTTCACTTGGACCACAATTTCGATACTTTCTTCGACTAATTGACTTTCGTCGTAACTTGGCCATGGCACATAAGAAATTCCAGCTTCACCGGTTAGACGTTGCCACAATTCTTCTCCCAAGTGAGGCGCAATTGGAGCCAGTAATTGGACAAAGCCCTTGGCATAGTCGTACGGAATACTTTCTGCCTTATTAGCTTCATTGACAAAGACCATCATTTGCGAAATGGCCGTATTGAAGTGTAATTTTTCCAGGTCTTCAGTGACTTTCTTGACGGTTTGATTGTAAACCTTGTCTAATTCACCCGTATCAATGGTAGTAATTCGATCCCGTAATTGGTCATCACTATCGATAAATAGACGCCAGACTCTTTCCAGGAAGCGTCTAGCCCCCGCTAAGCCATCTTCGCTCCAGGCAATTGAGGCATCCAAAGGTCCCATAAACATCTCATACAAGCGTAAGGTATCGGCCCCATAACGTTCAACAATATCATCAGGGTTGACCACATTGCCTTTTGATTTAGACATTTTTTCATGACCTTCCCCGAGGATCATCCCTTGGTTAAAGAGTTTTTGGAAGGGTTCTTCGGTAGGCACTACTCCTAAGTCATAGAGGAACATGTTCCAGAAACGCGCATAGAGAAGGTGAAGAACAGCATGTTCTGCCCCACCGATATAAAGGTCAACATTCATCCAATAGTCGGCTGCTTCTTGACTAATGAGAGCTTCCTTATTCTTAGGATCACAGAAGCGAATAAAGTACCAGCTTGACCCCGCCCATTGTGGCATGGTGTTGGTTTCGCGCTTCCCGTGGAGGCCAGTTTCTTCATCATAAACGTTAAGCCAGTCTTCAAAGTTTGCGAGTGGGGATTCGCCAGTACCTGATGGTTTTATATCCTTGCCTTCTGGTAACAAGACCGGTAAGTCTGCTTCAGGAACTGCAGTGGTGGTCCCATCTTCCCAATGGATAACAGGAATTGGTTCCCCCCAGTAGCGTTGACGTGAGAAGACCCAGTCACGGAGACGGTAAGAGGTCTTAGCTTGGCCAGCGCCCTTGTCTTCTAAGATTTCAATGGCTTTTTGAATGGCTTCATCCTTGCCTAAACCATCCAATTCTTCTGAATGAATGTGGACCCCATCGCCAGTGTAGGCTTCTTTTTCAATGTCGCCACCTTCGATGACGGCTTTAATTGGAAGGTCAAATTGCTGAGCAAATTCGTAGTCCCTTTGGTCATGGGCAGGAACAGCCATGACGGCACCGCTCCCATAAGAAACCAAGACATAGTCGGCCACCCAGATAGGGAGCTTGTCCCCGTTGAGTGGGTTAACCGCGTAGTCCCCAGTAAATACCCCAGTCTTCTCCTTAGCGAGATCGGTACGTTCTAAGTCAGACTTATGGCTGGCTGCTTCAACATAGTCAGCCACCGCTTGTTTTTGGCCTTCGCTGACAATTTGCTTGATTAATGGATGTTCTGGGGCTAAAGCACAGTAAGTTGCCCCGTAAAGGGTATCAGGACGGGTGGTAAAGACTTCAAACTCTTTGTCAGTATCCGCCACCTTAAAGGTCACATCGGCCCCTTCAGAACGACCAATCCAGTTTCGTTGCATTTCCTTAATGCTTTCTGGCCAATCCAAGTCGTCTAAACCATCCAAGAGACGGTCAGCATAAGCAGTAATCTTCAATACCCATTGCTTCATCGGACGTCGAACCACAGGATGGTTGCCCCGTTCAGACAAGCCGTCAATCACTTCTTCATTTGCCAGAACCGTCCCCAAGGCTTCACACCAATTAACCATGATTTCGTCTTCATAAGCTAGACCCTTTTCAAAGAGTTTGGTGAAGATCCATTGGGTCCACTTATAATATTCTGGGTCAGTAGTGTCAATTTCACGGTCCCAGTCATAGGAAAAACCGAGGGATTCAATTTGTTTCTTGAAGACACCGATATTGGCTTGGGTAAATTCAGCGGGGTCATTACCGGTATCGAGGGCATATTGTTCCGCTGGTAAACCAAAAGCGTCCCACCCCATTGGATGGAGAACATTATAACCTTGGGCTCGCTTCATTCTCGAAACAATATCGGTTGCTGTATAACCTTCTGGGTGCCCCACATGGAGCCCTTGACCGGAAGGATAAGGGAACATATCCAATGCATAAAACTTAGGCAAGGACTTGTCCTCTAAGGTTTTAAAGCTCATATTGTCTTTCCAATATTTTTGCCATTTTTTCTCTATTGTCTTGTGGTTATAAGCCATTATGTAATCCCCTTCCATTTCAACATGAAATATTTACCTAAAAAAAAAGCCCCCTTATACAAGTTATCTTGCATAAATAGGACGAATGATCGTGGTACCACCTACGTTGGCTCTCTTCTTACCCTTAACGCAGGTGAGACGGCAAACAAGTTGCGTGTGAATCATCAGACGAGTTCACTGTTAGGAATAAGATGTTTTCACCAAGCACATCCTCGCTAAGTATTCCGCCCGAGTTACTACTTCTGAGTCGTCTTCATACTTATGCCATTGTATCACGCTTTATGTTGATGGGCAACTTTATTTATCTTTGGGAATTTCTTTCAGGCAATGGCTCACCTTTAGTAAAAATATATGCTAAAATAAATAAAAGATAAAAAAGAGGAGGTGATCTGATGCAAGCCATACATTATTACTTTATCCGCCATGGAGAGACCGAAGCCAACCAAAACAAGCTGGCTGGTCAAGAAAAAGTACAAGGCTGGACCGATACCCCCCTAACCCGGGTAGGTCGAGCACAAATGGCCGATTTAGCTGACCACTTTAAAAATATTCCTTTGGATTTAGCCTACTCCAGTGACATGCCAAGGAGTCAAACAAGTGCGCAAATCCTCTTATCGAGTCAGCCTCAAAGCCTGATAGCAACTCCCTTAAAAGAATTTCGTGAGATTTATTACGGCGGTATGGAAGGCCAGCCCATCGAAGTAGCCTGGCCCGAAAGCTTGCAGGAAATGGTCCACCACATGCGAGAAGAAGGCATCCCTCAATCACAATTTGTGCCTAATGTTATTGATGGCATTAGCCACCGTGATCCTGAAGGCTTAGCTGAAGATTTTATGACCTTTTGGAATCGCCTAGAAAGTGGGATGATGCAGGTTCATGATGAAGCTTTAGAATACCGCCTAGACCATATGAAACCCGAAATCAATGTCGCCATCATCTCCCACCATACCCCGATCTCTGCCTTCCTGCACGAGGTCTTGGCTGATTTTGACTTAGCCGATGTGCTAGACTATGGTCACTATGCCCATGTTTCCTACCATGATGGTTTCTATGAACTCATCGAGTGGAATATGAGTTAAAGAAGTAAAAGATCTTGTATAAAAATAAAAACCGGATGAATCAGTGTAAAAGATCACTGATTCATTCGGTTTCTTTATTGGTCGGCTTCAAAGGATTCAAAGACTAGCTCTCTTAATTCACCAACAAGGTAAAGGCTGCCAAAGACACAGATAAGGCAGTCCCCTTCCTGCTGGTCAGCCCATCGTCTGGCATAGGACATAGCGTCTTCATTATTCTTAGCAGTGTAGGTGTTTACCTTTTGGAGACCCGTGACCATATGGGCCGCCTTAGTGAGTTCATTAGCTGTCATGGCCCGGTCTGAATCAGGGGTAATGGTGACAATCTCATCAAATAAGTGAACAACTTCTCCTAACATCCGGTAAACATCTTTGTCTCTTAGCATACCGGTAATGGCTAGGCGGGGAATATTAGGGAAATAATCCTCAACCGCATGACGCATGGCCCGGACCCCATCTAAATTATGGCTGCCATCAATAATAATTTCTGGATCTTGGTGAACCCATTCAAAGCGTCCTGGCCAAGAAACTGTCTGTAAGCCTTCTTTTATCTGCTTGAGCTCTACATTAAAACCAGCTCGTTTAATTTCAGCTAAAGCCTCAATCGCCAAGCAGGCATTCAACACTTGGTGTTTACCCAATAAGTTAAGGTGATAATTTTCTCCCTTATAAGTAAAAACTTGCTGACGGTTTTCCGGGTGAATATCCTCAATACTTTCTGTATCAATCGTCTTCAAAGGAGCCCCTTGACGTTCAGCAGTCGCACTTAAAACTTCAATCGCCTCTTTTGGATAGGGGTAAACCACGACCGGGGTATAGTACTTAATAATACCCGCTTTTTCCTTAGCAATTTCTGAAATGGTATGGCCCAGAATATTTTCATGGTCTAAGGCAATCTTAGTAATCACACTGACTAAGGGACTCTTTACCAGGTTGGTGGCATCCAAGCGACCACCTAAGCCTACTTCTAGAACAATAATATCGCAGCCTTCATGGTAAAAGATCAACCAAGCCATGGCGGTAAATAACTCAAACTCGCTGCATTGAATCTTAGTGCCGGCAAGTTTTTCCTTCATGTAGTCTTTCATGGCTTGCAGCTTTTCATCAGCGATATTCTCCCCGTTAATCCGAATACGCTCATTAAAACTCACTAAGGATGGTGAGGTATACAAACCTACCTTATAGCCAGCTAATTGGAGGGTCCTAGCAATCATTGAGGCGGTTGAGCCCTTGCCATTGGTGCCGGCGATATGGACAGTAGGCAATTTGTCTTGGGGATTATCAAAGACCGCCATGAGGTCGCGAATATGGTCTAGACCCAGGGTCCACTTGCCCCGCTCTAAGACCGGTAAATCTTTTTCAAATTCTTCATAATCCATCTAATTTGGGTCATCCTTTCACATATCCAGGTCAATGATTAAACTGCCCGCTCTATCTAAGTTATAGGAGCAGTCAAAAGTCTGCTTTCTCTTATAGTATACTAAGTTTTTTCGCGCTGGGATAGCCTTAGCTTTATTTTGTCAGCTCGCACTCTTTTCAAACCTGCTCTGGGTGCAGATCGATCTCCACTTCACTAAAGTGCAAGAAATTCTTTTCAAGAATTTTTGCTCTTTAGCTCCAGTTGCTATAGCTGTAGGAAGCAAAGCGACGTACAGATATAGTATGCGTAGCTCTATCGATCTTTGGCGCACCCATCGCACTCTATAGTTGAGTTCGGAAGGGGTAGGGGATGTCCTTTCAGAAAAGTTGAGCGATCAGCTTTGCTGATCTTTTCATCTTTTCTTCCAAGGAATCTCCCTCCCTGATCCTTCCTCACATCCTTCTCAAACCTGCTCGCTGACAAAAGTGAACTCCGCTTCAGAAATATTTGGCAATCCTTTTCAAGGATTACCGCATATTTCTTCCAGCGTTTCACTTTTTTGTCGTCAGCTCGCACTCTTTTCAAACGTGTTCCGGGTGCAAGGCAAGCATCCACTTCACTAAAGGACATCAAATTCTCTTTAAGAATTCGCTTGCCCTTTAGCTCCAGTGATCTTGCCTTTTGATGCACCCGTCACACTCTATTCCTTAAAACATATTTTTTATGGATTCGATGTTTTTGATGGTGACACTGATTGTTCCGTCGGGGTTATTGCTTAATTCAATGACGTCGGGATCGTAGAACAAGTCGAGGGGGATGGTGATTTCAATGCCATTATCCAGTTTCAATTTTTGCCTTTGGAGTTTTGTAGGAATGCTTTCAACTTCTTGCATCATGTCATTGTCAAAAGGGAAAGTCTGGGTTTCTTCCAAATAGGATTGTTTCTTAGCCAGGTTATCTTCGTAGAGATAGTCAGCAATCCGCTCATTGGAAAAGCCTTCCTCCCCACTCATTTCATGGTAGAGGATATCTTTAGCCTTGGCGAGGGATTGGTAGACCGGTTCATCATAAGTGTGAGCCGTCTTTTCAACGGCCTTCTTGATGGCTTGGATACTTTCCTTGGCACTGGGCTTGGTCGGCACCTTGAGGTACAATTCACTAAAATAATTGACCTTTTCCCCTAGACTTTCAATCTCATGTTTCTTTTCCACCAAGTCATATTGGCCACTGGCTAAATTAACTACGATGCCTTCATCAATGGCCTGTTTGGCAGATGGCAGGATGTTTTTGTGGATAATGAGATCATTTTGAACATTGTCATCATTATAGACCAAGTTATGGGTATAGGACTCATTGTGGTTGAGCTTAAAGGCCGCCAGGTAATCCTCACCTTGGTCATCAGAAAAACGCAGCCAGAGTAAGTCAGCCGCAGGAATATCTGCATTTAATTGGATAAATTGAAACCATTGACTAGCCAAGGCTTGGCTATTGGGAATAAAGTCTGCTGCAGCTGCTTGAAATTGCTGGTATTTTTCATTATCAGCTGGAAAGATCCCCCGCTTCTTCTTATCGGTAACCCAGACCTTATCAATTAAGGCATTCATGTATTTAAATAAATGATTACTATCAACGGCTAAGGGAAGTTCAGACATGACCCCCTGGTTAATGTTTTGATCATAGATATGTAAGATTGCTTCTTTAATAATCAAAAATCTGCTCTCCTCCAATGAAAAAGTCTCCCTCAGCTAGTTGAAGGAGACTAGATGACTTTATTTTTCCGCTTTTAAGCGGGGGATGATTTCTTGCTTTAAATAATCATTGAGGCCTTGGCTGGTTTCTTCGTGGTGTAAGGCATATTGGATGCTAGCCTCGATAAGTCCCAAGGGTTCTCCCACTTCATACCATTGGCCATGGAAGTGGGTGGATAAGACTGCTTGGTCCTTAGCCAGTAAATTTAAAGCGTCAGTGAGTTCAATTTCTCCAGATTGAGGATTAACGCCTACCGCTTCAATCGCTGAAAAAATATCAGGGGTTAAGACATAACGGCCACAGATGGCCATAGCAGGGTCATAATTTGGATCTGTAGGTTTCTCCACTAGCCCGCTTATATCATAGACATCCCCCGACCGCGAACTAGCTTCATCAACAATCCCATAATGCTTAGCTTCCTGGTTGGAGACTGCTTGGGTTAAGATTGCTGTTGCTTGGTAGCGGTCAGCAATTTCCATGACCTGCTTAGAGGCGGGCTTATCAGAAACCATAATATTGTCCCCCAGGGTTAAGAGAAAAGGTTCGTTTCCTACAAAGGACTTAGCTTGTAAGATGGCATCACCCAGGCCCTTAGGATAGTGTTGGCGTTTGAACTGGATGTTATGTAAGGTGCTGGATTGGACCATTTCCAATAAGTCTTCCTTACCCTTTTCAGTAAGGTTTTGCTCTAACTCGTAATTAGAGTCAAAATGGTCTTCGATAGAGCGCTTGTTGCGCCCAGTAACAATGAGAATTTCTTCAATTCCACTGGCCAGCACTTCTTCAACAATAAATTGAATGACTGGCTTATCCATCAAAGGAAGCATTTCTTTGGCAGTGGCTTTGGTAATAGGGAGGAAACGCGTCCCCAAACCTGCTGCCGGGATTACTGCCTTCTTAATGGTCATCATCTGACAACTCCTTATCTGTGTGCCCATTCTCTAACAAGGCGGCTTCATAGGCCTTGGCATATTTAGGAACATCACCAGCTCCCATAAAGAGAATAACCGCATCCTTATAGGCAAGTAATGAGGTCATATCGTCCAGATCAAGCGCCGCATGGGGAACCGTTAAACGATCCAGAACATCTTGGCTGGATACTTGGTGGTGGTCGGTCTCCCGTGCTGAAGCAAAGATATCACAGACATAAGCCGCATCGGACTTGTCTAGAGCCTCGGCAAATTGGTCCAGTAGAGCCAGGGTCCGCGAATAGGTATGGGGTTGGAAGACACTAATCACTTGCTTATCTGGATACTGTTGGCGGGCGGCATCAATGGTCGCTTTGATTTCTGAAGGATGGTGGGCATAGTCATCAACAATCACCATATCTTCAATAAAACGTTCATTAAAACGACGTTTCACGCCCTTAAAGCTGGTCAAGGCTTCTTGAACATCCTCTGGAGCAAAACCTTCTAAATAACAGAAGCCGATCACTGCCAAGCTATTCAAGATGCTATGTTGACCAAAGGTATGGATAGAAAAGTTGCCATAATGTTTGCCTTGGACCCAGACATCAAAGTGTGAGCCCTTGGTGTTACGAACGATATCCTTGGCAACAATATCAAAATCATTATTGTCAATGCCGTAATACCAAACGTCAACCTCATCCTTCAATTTTTGTAAGTAAGGATCGTCTCCATAGGCAATTACTTTATTCTTAACTTGGTGGGCAAATTTTCGGTTAGCAGCAAAGACTTCTTCAATATTATGGTAAAAATCGGGATGGTCAAAGTCGATATTCGTAAAGATGGCATAATCAGGTTCATAGGCTAAGAAATGTTCCCGATATTCGTCAGCTTCTAAAACAAAGTATTCCCCGTCTTCTACTCCCTTACCGGTCCCATCTCCAATCAGATAGGAGGTGGTCTTTAAACTGCCCAGGACATGGGCCATCAGACCAGTAGTTGAGGTTTTCCCATGTGAACCGGTAATGGCAACACTAGTATACTTCTTAATGAGTTCACCTAAGAAGTAATGGTAGCGAGTAACGGTCAGGCCTAATTCCTTGGCCCGGACAACTTCAGGGTGGTCATCCTTAAAGGCGTTCCCACAAATCACTGTCATCCCTTCATGGATATTGTCAGGATCAAAAGGTAAAACGGTAATGCCCGCCTCTTTCAAACCTTCCTCAGTAAAGAAATGATCAGTGACATCAGAACCCTGGACCTGGTAGCCAGCTCCTTTAAGAACGCGTGCGAGAGCACTCATGCCTGTGCCTTTGATTCCGGTAAAATGATAGGTCAATTCTTTATCCATGTCTTATTTGTCTCCGTTTCCATCTTGATGGTTTTTGAAAGGGGGTTGGTCCTTAGCTAGGCCATCATCTTGTCCTAGAAAAGAATTCCCTTTGAGGGGCCTTTCCTCAGCCATAATTGACTGTAAGCCCCGGTTTAAATGCTTCTTGGGTCTTGCTTTGCTTTTGTTCGAGTTAGGCTGATTTGTAGAAGCCGAATCGCGTTTTTGGCTAGTCCTTGGCGATGCCGTTTTCTTACTTGAGCTTTGAGAAGGCCGTTCTGCTTTTGTCCCTTTGTCTTGAGCAGGATTGCTGGACTGGCTATTCAACCAGGTTGAGGGCAGCTCAGTCGGTTTAAAGGGCTTTTTACTCTGGTACATTTGAAATTCTTTAATTTCACGCCGTAAGCGGGCCTGCTTTTCTCTTTTATCTTCACGAATGGAGTTTTGCTTGTAGTGGTAGGGACTATTTTGTCGCTGGTCATTAATTCCTTTGCGACGCCGCATAGCCTCTGAACGATCAGGGCGAACAGAGGCTCGGTTAGCTTGATAAGGTGAGCTATTAATTACCATCTGATCATCGTCAATATGGAAGCTGACCGGGGCTTCTTTGCCAAAGCGCTGGTCATTATTTTCCTGGTAATTGCTATAGTCACGGCTTAGATAGTTAGGGAAATCAAGGACAGAGTGCTTAGGCTTAATCCGCTGCGTATTCTTTTTACGATAAAAAGGGACAAAGGCCATATCCTCTCATTCCTTTCTTGATACAATATTTCAGTGAACCTGTCAATGACTCCTTTAATCCAATTGATCTTTGATTGACTCAAAAGGAGTTCCTGGGGTCAATTCATCGTCAAGCACTAAGATGCCTTGACGTTCATGGTCAGGGTCTAAACCTAATTCATAGGCGGAACAAATCATTCCATTACTTTTCACCCCGCGCAATTCCCCCGGCCAGATAATTTGTCCATTGGGCATGACTGCCCCACTCAGGGCTACGACTACGGTCTGACCTTGGTCAATATTACTTGCCCCACAAACAATTTGTTGGACGTCTGCTGGGCCCACTTGGGTTTGGGTAACATGCAGGTGGTCAGAATTTTCATGGTCGACACACTCCACTACCTTTCCTACCACAATCCGGGGTTCGTTTGAGATTTTGATGGTTTCAAAACCTTGTTCATAGAATAATTGGTTAATTTGCTCAATTTGAGCGTCTTCTAAGAGAACGTGTCCTGTCCCCTTTATTTCCATATAAGTCGAAATATTATTGATATTATAACCAATGGTTTCTTTATTTTCCTTGTTATAAATACGTGTCACATCGGACAACGTTTCAGTTTCTATTAGTTCACGAGGAAGATCCGCTGACGTCAGCATCAACACATCGCCTACTCCTCGAGGATTGTAGAAACTAAGCCACATAATTAACTTCTCCTTTATATTGCTTACCCGTTTTATATCAGCGAGCAAGTCATTAAATCTTTACAAAGTATCGTGTAAATTATAAACTGAAACCGTTAAAAAGGCAATTCAAGCCTAATTCCAAAATATATCCCTCTCCCTAGCCTCCTGCAAGAAAAGCTTAAGCGTGTTATAATTAAAAGAAATATTGCGCTTTATCCAATAAACAAAGGAGATTGACATTCACTATGGTAAAAAAAGCCCTAATTAATCAGTTGAAAGATAGCGTTTTTCCCAACGATCAAAAGCAAAACTATGCCCTGGCCGGTAGCCTCTTTGCCTGCGGTTTAGTCATTGGTGGCGTTGCTGCGGCTTTAATTTATGACCAAGTCCAAGCCCATAAGGCTAAAGACGGCATGGAAGTTTTAGAAGCCGTTAAGGACCACTTTAAAAAAGACGGCGACATCGAAGGCTCTTGGATTGAACTCCAACCGGTCCATGTTAACCGGTTTGGCCAAGAACAAAAGCTCTATTACGGCGGTATCTCCCGTCTAGAAAATAATAAGGTCGTTCAATATGAATTTTATGCCGACGCAATCACAGGGAATATTGTTGATATTTTTGCCATTGACTAATTCATCATGCTTAAGAAAAACCAAGCCGGAAGTGCTCAAAGTGAAGAGACTGCCCGCTTGGTTTTTTTATCAATAGGATTTGTTCCTCTGTCCCTCAACTCTTAAAATGAGCAATTAAGCGGTAAATACGCTGCCCTTTTTGAGAGAACTTGGCCTCATACTCGGTCATGATATTATCTGTTACCCCACTATTGTGAAGGTCCAAAGACACATCATCTAAGACCATTCCGTAATGGGAGAGCGAGGTTAAGGAATACTCAAAAAGTCCTTGGTTATCCGTCTTGAAAATCAAGCGGCCGTCTGGCTTTAAGATGTCCTGGTATTGCTTGAGAAAGTTCTCATGGGTCAAGCGGCGTTTGGCATGGCGTTTTTTTGGCCAAGGATCGGAAAAGTTTAAGTAAATTTCCCCTACCTCTTCTTCAGCGAACATGTCGCTAACATGGTTACCATCTCCGCGGATGAAACGCAGGTTGCTTAATTCAGTTTCCATGGCTTTCTGTAGAGCCATAACTAAGACATCAGAAATCATTTCAATGCCGATAAAATTAATCTCAGGATAGGTCTTAGCCATTTCAATCAGAAATTGACCCTTTCCGGTGCCCACTTCCACATGGATAGGATGGTCATTGGCAAATATTTCATGCCAGTGGCCTTTTTTGTCGTAAGGGTCAGTAATCACCCATTCAGGGTGTTGGGCGATCAGGTCTTTTGCCCAGGGTTTGTGACGTACACGCATAGTCTTCCTCCTTAGTGGTGTTTCCTAACTTAGAAAAAGGCTGTGACCCTTGCCACAACCTTTTTTTAATAAATAATTGCATTTAAAGCGGGCTTCCCTTACCCGATAGCTTTCCTAGTCAATAGACCAGGAAGTGATGGGGTTTTCTTGGTTACTGCTTTTAAAATAGCGGTTTTCATAGATGTGTCTGAGCAATAAAATACTTTCATTAATGTGATAGATGCGTTTTTTCTGATAGTCTGCCTTAATTAAAAAGAGCAAATTCATTAATGAATACCATTCAATTCGTAAATAGGTTTCTTCACTAACATGTAAGTTATACAGATCAAACCAGTGGTCCCAATCTTCCAAGGGAATGTATTGGACTAAGAGCTGGGTAATGTCAAAAATGGGATCAGCAATGCAGACCTTCTCCCAGTCTACCAAGTATAAGCGATGGTCTTCTGACAAAATAAAATTACGACGGTTGAGGTCGCTATGGCAAACAGTGCGCCGAGCGTTTTGCACAAAAGACAAGGTGTCATAGAGGTAATCCTTAACACTATTAATATAGGTTAGGGAGTCCAGGTCCTCACTAAGATTGTTTTCAAATTCATGTAAGAAATCTTCTGGTTTATAGGTTTTTCCACCAATTTTCACCAACATATTATAGAGATTGTCAGAGTGGTGGTAACGTGACATTAACTTAGTCACGATGCCTTGCTGGATTTCTTGGGCTGACAGGGTGTGTCCATAAAGCCATTCTTGGGCGGAGTAGACGTCCCCGCTAGCAGTTCTTTTGGTCCAGATCAAGCGAGGGGTAATCCCCTCCATGGACAAGGCAGCTAAAAAAGGAGAAGAATTTCGCTTCAGAAATATCCGCTCTTGATTATGTGTTCCCATAAAAGCTTGGCCAGTATCGCCACCTATTGGGTGCAAGGTCCATTCTTTATCGAATTGGAACTCCATAACTTCTCCTCCCTTTCTCCCGATTATATTTAAACAGTATCTCTTATTTTAGTCAGAAATTAGAGGATCGTCAATAATTATCTATGTAATTTTTCCAAGAGACGATTTTTTCCTCGTAAGCGACGGGGTAAATAGACCCGGGTGAAAAGGATAGTCATTAATCCCGCTAAAATCAAGAAAATCACACTGTCCTGCCAGGATTTACTCATTAGGAAACTCATCGTCTGAAAAGCCGTCTGCAAGCCTAGCGGCAGGTATAAAAAGCGGCGAAAAGCAGGCAAAGCTTGTCCCTGATCTAGGGGATAGATTTTCATTAAGGGGTGCTTATAATAGCGACGATAGAGCGGTAAAATTTGAAAATGACTGGCATAAAGCAGTAAAAGGCCTAAACAATAGGTCAGCGGGTGACTAGGTAAGAAATAAACCAAGAGAGTCGCTAAGGCAGTGAGCCTGAGCCATAAATTAAAATAATCTTGGCTCCGACAAAAGGCCCTTTGGTAGAGGAAATAATAGGGATTGTTCTTGCTGGTCATAAGCAGTGGATCTAAATATTTCCGCCGCTTAACCGCCTTTTGACCCGTAGGAACATCAACAAACAAGCTCAAAACCTGGTTAACCCTTTCTTGACGTTGGCTTTCCTCACCTACGATTTTTAACCAATCCCATTGCTTTTCACCCTGCCAGTTTTCACTGGTCAGATAATAGATGACGATCATCACAAAGACAAAAGCCAGGGCCAAAAAGATCTTTCCCCGCACAGCAAAATACAACTGACAAAAGCTATAAGCTGCAGTCAAAACCATCAAGAGCCTACTTTTGCTGGGACTGTAAAAATGAAAATTTTCTAAAACTGACCGTAACTGGAGAGCCTTCAAGCCGACCATTACCACAAAGATGGCAAGGACCTGGCCCCCTGACAAACCTTGGTGAATTAGTAAGAAGGGATAAGATACCCCCATAAATAAGGCATAGATCCCCGTTGGCAGGAGTAAGCTATAGGCTAAGGCCTGGCTAAAGTAAGCCTTAAAGTCCCTTTCCCGAGCCAGTAAAAAGACCGTGTCCGCCTTTTCAATGAAGCTAGCTATCTTGCCTATTCCCATCACTAAAGCAGTGGCAATGACTAGCCAGGTCCATTGGTAAAGCGGGTTAAAAGTCGTTAAAGTCTTTAGCCACTGGCTATATTGAAAGGCCAAGGCCGCTAAAATAAAAGCCAAAGCTAGGATAAAGTGGTCATTAAAAATGTATTTAAAATAGCGAAAAATGCGTTTTTGCTGACTTTGACGGCGTTTGGGATAGAGCTCTTTAAAGGTCATGGCTCTGCCCTCTTACTAAGTCAACATAGAGTTCATCCAAGCTGGCATCTGCCTTATTGAAGTGTTGACGAATCTCCTGCAAGGTCCCCTGAGCTTTAATTTGTCCCTCATGGAGAAAGATAAAGCGGTCACAGTAGTGCTCAGCGCTAGACAGGATATGGGTTGACATTAAGATTGCTGCCCCGGCTTGGCGTTTCTTTAGTAACAATTGGGTAAAGTCATCGATCCCCAGTGGGTCTAAGCCGACAAAGGGTTCATCAATAATGTAGAGCATGGTATCCACCAGCATGGCACAAACAATCATGACCTTTTGCTTCATGCCCTTAGAAAAATGGATGGGTAACCAGTCCAAGCGTTCGGTCAAACGGAAGCGTTCTAAGAGCGGCTCGGCATTAGCCATGGCTTGGTCGGGGTCAATATGGTAGGCCAAGGCAATCAGTTGGATATGCTCGCGCAAGGTGAGCTCTGGATAGAGGATCGGTTGTTCGGGAATATAGCTAAGGGCTTGGCGGTAGGCCTGGTTATCCTCAGCCAGTGAATGGCCATTTACCAATATCTCTCCCGCACTCGGCTTAAGCAGACCTAAAATATGCTTAATAGTGGTTGATTTGCCAGCCCCATTTAAGCCAATCAAGCCGACAATTTCACCAGCTTGAACAGAAAAATTTAAATCGTGGAGGACTGTATAATTACTATAACCCCCACTTAAATGTTCTACAGATAGTGTCATCTTTCAATTCCTTTGCTATTGATAATCTAATCTTAAGACCTCATTTTACACCTAGTTTAGCAAATATCCAGAATTTTTTCGATCAGCGGCGGCCGAAAAAATCCCCGTAGAAAAATTGTGACTTACCTAGGCTTGTGATAAACTTAAGCTAAATGAATAAGTCAATTAGAGAGGACGATATATCATGGAAGATTGCATTTTCTGTAAAATTGCAAACCGGGAAATCCCCACTAATCTAGTCTATGAAGACGAAGTAGTCACTGCTTTCTTAGATAATTCTCAAGTTACCAAGGGGCACACCTTACTCGTTCCTAAAAAACATCTAAAAGATATCTTTGACTACGATGTCAAGGATGCTGGAGCGATTTTTAGACGGATTCCTATTATTGTCGAAGCCATTAAGAAGGCCTTCCCAGACGTACAAGGAATTAACATCTTAAATAACAACGGTGAAATTGCCTATCAATCGGTCTTCCATTCTCATATTCACATCATTCCTCGCTACCAAAAAGAGGAAGGGTTTGCTGTCAAATTTACCAATAACGGTGACAATTATAGTGATGAAGACTTAGCCGAAATTGCTAAAACCATTAACGAAAATATTGAGGTGTAGTCGATGTTAAAAGCATTTTTAAAAGGTTTGGGCTTGGGCGCCCTTCTTGCGGGTTCTTATGCTCTCTTGAAAACGCCCCATTCTGGCGAAACCAACCGCCGCATTCTAAAAGATTATAGTAAACGTTTATCAGGCGCAGCTACCGATCTTACGGGGTCCTTAGCTGAAACCCAAGTAGCCATTAGCGATTTAGCTAATCAAGGCATGCAAACCCTTGGCTCAGCCCGGGACGACATTCAACTGGCAATCCGTGACTTCCAACGCACAGCTGTCCCCCAAATGAATCGTATCCAAGAACAAGTCGCCCAATTACAGGCCGATGTGGATAATTCTGCCCTTTTAAATGGTTCAGCAGATAGCGATGAAACGACCGATAAGGAAGACGAATAGTACTAGGATAGTAAGAGAAAAGAAGTTTAAGAATCTATGAAGGTTCTTAGACTTCTTTTCATTAGGATTGAGTTAGAATAAGAGCTGTGCTATATTTTTAGAGTATATTGAATGAAATGATTAGGAGTTTGATTTATGAAATTTAAGAAAAAATTCACCCTGGGCCTAGTTTCCAGTCTATGTGCCTTCACTCTGGCGGCTTGCCAAAGCCAAAGCAATGACAGCGCTGTGGCGACCGGTGATGATATTAAAATTACCCAAGGTCAACTGAATGATCAAATGAAGAAGGTTGCCGGCGATCAGACCCTTCGCCAACTCATCCTTTCTGAAATCTCTAAACAAGAAGTGGGTAAGGACCGTTATAAGGAAATTGAACAAGAAACTGACCAACAAATTGCGGCAACCAAGGCCCAAGTTGGTGATAATGATAAATTCCAAAATGTCCTCAAAAGTTCCGGCGTACCTTCTGAAGAAGCCTATAAAGAATCACTAACCCAATACACCCTCACCCAAGAGGCCCTCAAGAAAAATATTCCTGTTTCAGACGAAGAATTAAAGAAAGCCTACGAAGACTATGAACCTGCTGCAGAAATTTCGCATATCTTAGTAGAAGATGAAAATGAAGCCAAGGATATTATTAAAAAATTAGATCAAGGTGGCGACTTTAGTGCATTAGCTAAAGAACACAGTAAAGATCCAGGCAGCAAAGAAAAAGGGGGATCTTTGGGTCAAGTTGAAAAAGGCCAAATGGTCAAAGAGTTTGAAGACGCTGCCTTCAAACTAAACGAAGGGGAATACACCAAGGAACCGGTCAAATCCCAGTACGGTTACCACATCATTAAATTAGATAAAAAGGGTCAAAAAGGTAGCTTTGAAGATGAAAAAGATAAGCTGGCTGAACAAGTAAAGAATAAGAAAATGCAAGATCCTTCTACCCTCCTCCAAGTCACCAGTGATCTCTTGAAGAAATACAACATTGACATTAAGGATTCCGACCTAAAATCTGCTCTCGACCAATTCAAACCAAAAGAAGAGAATAAGAAAGCAGATAAAGATTCTAAAGAAAACTCAAAAGACCAAGACAAAAAAGCAGACAATAAAGACGACCAAAAAGGACAAGAAAACAGCCAAAGTCAGGCAGAATCTGATAAAAAATAGTCTATCATTAAAAGAGCATGCTTCAAGGGATTTCCTCAGGCATGCTCTTTTCATTTTATTTGATATTGGTAAATAATTTCCGCTTATGGTCATAGTGGGCATAAAGCAGGCCAAAGTTATCCAAGTGCTTCCTTTGCCAAGGCTTTTTCTTCCCACAAAAATGCAAGAGAGCGCCGTGTTCAACTACCCACTCGGGGGTCCACTTCCCTTCACTAATCAATTCATAAAGTTTACTATAGCGGACATCATAGTTGTAAACTTGGTCAGGCAAATCATAGATATACTGGCTGTACAAGGCATTGAGAACATCCTGGTCAGGCAGAATTAATTGATGTCGGTTTTCCTGGATAAAGTCAAAAATATCATCGGCTTTCACCTTTTGTCGGATCGCCTTAAGATTCATCAATAAAACTCCAGAATTATAATAGTGGTCAGCCTGGCTATTGCCTAGGCGTAGTTTATTGATCTGGTCAGTAATCTTAGTCAGCTTAGCGTGACTGGCCGCTCCGTATAAATCATCCCCTAAGTCAGTTTCATATAGGGGCACGAGGTCATTGATACAAAGGATATCAGCATCCAAGTAGAGGATCTTCTCTAGCTGATCGGGCAAGAAATAGTGGGCTAGCAAGCGGTAGTAGATAGTCTCTGGATAGCGTTTAGAAACCGGTGCCTCTTTAAAAATATCTTGATCAATAAGCACCGGGTGGTAAGTCATCCCCATGGCTTGTAAAAAGCGATCAATTTTGTCGTGGGCTGCCAGGGGCTGATTTTGCAAGATGTAGACTTGGTAGTCACGCTTGCCTGTGTTTTTATAGATGGAGTAAAGCGTGGTTAGCATGGGCTCCACATAGTGGTCATCAACGGCAAATAATAAGTTCATTCCATAGCTCCTTGACTGAAAAATAGCTTAAACTTACTTTACCATGCCCAGATGAATTAAAGCTTAATAAGTCAAAGCTTAATAAATTCTCAACAAAAGAGTGTGACAGTCACGACAAAGGACGAAATCGCTGGAGGAAAATATCATAAGTTCAGTTAAAAGGACGTGAGTACGGCATGAGAGACTTGAATTGCTGGAGGAAAAACCATAAACACAGCAAGTCTGTGCCTTGGTATTTTCTGAAGCGGACGTTCGTCCTGTGACTGGAGCAGCTTTTGATTAGACAGTCCATATATTAAAAAGGAGGTCAGAACAATTGTCCCGATCTCCTTTTTCAATTCTCATTAAATATTTTGATAATAGTCATTACTTGGATGGTAGAAAGAACGACCTTCTAAGCCCATAATTTTTGGAGTAAATTCGCCAGGCTCAACATCCTTTAAGTGACTGGTCATCATGTTAATCTTAGCATCCAGGTCATCCACCCGGTGAAGGATTTCAGCTTCCAATAGGCGTGGGGTTACCGGACTACCGAATTCATTCTTCCCGTGGTGGGCAAGAATCATATGTTTGAGTAAAACTACTGCTTCTTCATCTTGGCGGTAGCCTAACTGTTCTGCGGTGAGGGAAATTTTTTGTCCCATCAAAGAGATATGACCAATAAGGTTTCCCTCAATCGAGTAGTCCCCACTTAAAGGATCCACAAATTCAATCACCTTAGCGGCATCATGGAGGATAACCCCAGCATAAAGCAAGCTTTTATCCACATTAGGGTAAAGTTTAGCAATCGCTTGAGCCAGGCGTAACATGGAAACGGTATGGAAGGCTAATCCTCCAACAAAGGCATGGTGGTGGCGTTTGGCAGCTGGATATTGGTAGAAAATATCATCGTATTCGGTCATGATGCTGCCCACAATTTTCTTGAGCGCCGGATGCATAATACTTTTGATCCCCGCTTCAATTTCAGCCTTCATATCTTCTACCTTCATGGGGCCGTCAGCAATAAACAAGCTCGGGTCATTGGGTTCACCATCATGGGCTAGACGCAAGCCCGAAATCTTCACTTGGGGTTGGCCATTATATAATTCCCGGTGTCCCTTTAAGCGAACCACCCGACCACTTTGAAAGGCCTCCACTTCATCTTCCATAGCACTCCAATACATGCCATCAATAGTCCCTGACTTATCTTGGAAGGTAAAGGCAATGAAGTCGCGCCCGTTACGGTCAGTACGCACATTAGCATTTTTTATCAAAATATAGAGATCGAATTTTTCATTTTGAGGAATTTCATAAATTAAGCGCTTATCCATAAATTAAGTTGGCTTCCTTTCTATGCTTCTAAGTGATGAACTTGGTCGGAATGTAAGCCTTGAGTAATTTCTTGGTCAAAGGTAAAGACAATAATTTGACGGGATAGACTCTTTTCTTTCAAGAAGCGATAAATATTTTGCCGGTATTCTTGGTCTAAATGAGCAAAACCTTCGTCAATCAGAATTGGCAAGTCTTGGTGGCCGAGTTGGGCGTCTAAGAAGGCGAAGCGCATAGCCACAAACAAGAGAGCCTTCTCCCCGCGGGATAGCTGGTTAACACTGGTCCATTGGTCTCGCATCGGTTGATAGACTTCGACACTGTCATCAGTGTAGCGCATCTTTTCAAATTTAGTATTGGTTAAATCGAATAGATAGCGATTGGCTTGGGCAAGAACTCGTTGGACAGTATCTTGGCCTTGTCCCAGAGTCGCTTCCTCCATCGTCTTAGCTGCCAAGGTATCGCTAGCCCAAGCGACTGCGGTGTCATAGGATTGATCAACTTGTTCTTGCTTGTCTTGTTCCATGGCTTGTAAGGCTTGGCTGTTTTTCATTTGCTTCAATTGATTTTCAATCCGCGCGATATCAGCAAGTAAGACTTGTCTTTGGCCTTCGTAGCTATTGATTTTGTCTTTAGTGGCCTTAATTTGTTCGCTAACTTCCGCTTCATCTTCATTTAAAGCCGAAGCCTTTTTATCCAGATATTGATTTAAGAGTTGGTAGCGAGCTTCTTTGTCCTTAAATTGACCATAGGCAGTTAAGGCTTTTTCTAAGTCCGCACGGTCAGTTAAGTTGTATTGTTTTAAGAAGTTCTCCTCTGTTTTTTCAAGTTGGTCAATATGGTCAGCTAACTGGCTGAGACGGGCTTGCTTGGCTTTTTGTTCTTGGTCTTCATAATCAAGATTAGCCGCATAAAGTCGGTAATTGTGGTAGTCATCTTCAAACTGTTGGAATAAGGAATCCAGTGACAAGGCCTGATTATGACTTGCTTGGCGGTAATCTGACCATTCCGCTTGATGGGCTTGCCCAAAAGCGCCTGCCCCACTTTGATGGATCAGTTGGTTAATTTCCCCTTCCAAGTCTTCAATTTGTTTCACATAGTCGGTTTGAAGCCAAACCAGGGGCATGATGTAAGAGGAACCCCCCTTAGCTTGTAAGAAGGCCTCTAAATCCTTGGTAAATTGCTTGGATTCTTCCTCTAGTTCTGCAATTTGTTGGTTTTGATTATCGATTTGGCGTTGGATTTCAGCCGTTTCACTATCGATATCGCGTAAGTCTAATTGGTAGGCCTTCTCTTCTTCATTAACATAGTGTTTCCCTTTGCGTTCTTGGAACCAGGCAATTAAGACAAAGATTAAACCGAGTATTAAAGCGGGCATCCCTGCTCCCCGCCAGAAAGGACTAGTGTGGAAGAGTGAAATCGCATAACATATTAAACCAACAGCTAATAAAGTCATCCCAATCGGACGAATCCAGGACTGGGTATATTTATAAACAGTGGCTTTGAAGTCATCATAGTTGCTGGAAATCTCTTGACGTTCTTGACCAAGACTTTCCCGGTCTTCCATCAAGTTTTCTAGGCCGGCTTTGGTATTTTTGTAGAAGACCCGGCGGCTATCGATCGCTTTTTGGCGTTTTTGCCATTCTTCGCGCTCTTCGTTGGTGAAATCACGCGGCAATTCATCAATGGTTTCAGCTCCTAAGGCTGAAAGTAAGCGGCTTTCTTGGTAACGTTTCTCGACGATTTGATCATGGAGATTCTCATTTTGCCGGATTTGTTCCCGGTAAGCTCGGGCTTCAGCCAACATTTGCTCAGAAATGCCGAGATGATCGCTGATCCATTGTCCTCCGGCATTCAATTCTTCTTCTGGATCCGCTTCCGCTTCTACAGAATCCATAATCACAAAGCCCTCAGGGTTGAGCTCCTGATATTCCTCAACCAAGCGGTCTTTGGTGTTCACAATGTTTTGCCATTGGTCAACATCCTGGTCTGAAAAACGTGGTCCATCATATTGGGCGAGTTCAAAGCCCAGTGCCACCCGCTCTTCATCAGAGGCGCTCTGTTGGTCAGCCTTTTCTAAGTCCATTAAACTTTGTCGGGCACTTTGTTCAGCACTTTGAACTTCTGCCAAGGCCGCCTTTTTATCTGACAATTCTTGGTCCAAGTCAAAATAGGCGTCTTCCTCTTGACGGGCAGCCGCCAAGTCTTGGTTTTGCCTTTCTAATTCAACCATTTCTTGGTTTAGCTTAGGATTTTGTCCTTGGGGCCGGTAAAGACTATCGGCATCCGCTTGCAATTGATCTACTTCCTGGCTAAGAGAGAGCTTACCGGTCACACCTAAGTTGACTAAACTACGGGCGAAGTCTTCTTCCGATTCCCAGATAAATTGCATTAAATCAGGTTCAGTAAAGCCAAAATAGGCTAAATAGGTATCCCGGGTCAAATCCCCAAAAAGTTGTTTAAAATGATCAACTTCCTTGGCTTCTTGACCGGCAATAGATATTTTTAAGACTTGCTTACCATTGGCCCGAGTGCGTTCAATGGCACAATCGCCCCATTGGGTATCCTTAAAATATAGACGCCCCCCGAAGCGAACTTGGTCATTGGTATCGAAATCACGGCTCCCCTTACGGCGTTGGTTGGGGAAACCGAACATGATACTTAGAACGAAGCTCATCAAAGTCGATTTTCCCGACCCGTTTGGACCTAGGAAAACATTAAAGTCATCCGTCAATTGAAATTGGCGGTGGACAAATTTCCCGTAGCCAAAGATGTCGATTGCTTGTAATTTCATTTGTTATGATTCCTCCGTGCTTGCTTATTTTTGATAGAGAGAGAGTAAAATTTTATTTCTAGTTGCGGCTAGAACGTCTTCTTGGAACTGGCTTAGTGAGATGGCCGGCTGCAAGTGGCGCTGCCAAAGTGGGTGGTCTAATAGTTCATTTAATGCCTGGTCAAAGGCTCCTGGATCCTGATAGTGGTCGAGGGTCTCCATCAAGGCCTGCTCGTATAAACTGGCCTGGTCCAAACTTTTGCTTCCTTTGACTTCAAAGCGCAAATCAGCCAAAAAAACGTCATCCTGGTCTTGGAACTGCCACTGTAATTGATCGAATAAGTCCTTAGCATAGTCCTCCCAGAAAGCCAAACTATCGCTATCTGAGTCGTCCAGGCGATAGTGGAGGCGCAAGACATAATGTAAGCCCTCTGCTCTTGCCTGGTCCACTTCAGCTTGATATGCTTTTTGGAAAAGTGCTTGCAAATCACTGACCCCGTGAATTGGAGGCGCAATCGCTTGGTGGACTTTAAATTGCCAATCAGTCGTTTCGATGCTTTCAATGATTGGGTCCTTTCCTTGTTCAAGCGAGACGAGGACACCACCTTTGGGGCCAGTTTCTTTGAAATGGGTCCCTTGGATATTGCCGGGATAGACGATAGGTGTTTGCCCAGATAATTGTTGAGCTGCATGAATATGCCCCAAGGCCCAGTAGTCATAGGCTAATTGTTGTAAGTGACTCTTTTGAAAAGGCGCATAGTGGTCTTGTTGGCTGTTTCCTTGTCTTTCCTGGCCATGAAACATGCCAATGTGGTAGTCAACATGATTATAACGCTTAGGGAAATATTGGCTATAATCTTCCGTTAACCAGCGCTTGGGGTAGGAAAAGCCGCTAATAGCCACCTGGTCGCCCCTAGCGGTAGTAAAGTCTAGAGTAGTTACCTGCCGAGGAAAGACCCGGGTAGAGGCTGGCAAAGCCAGGTGTTTTTCTTTTTGGCTCTTATAGTCATGGTTACCAAACAAAATAAAAGAGGCGATGCCTGCCTGGTCCAAGCGCTCTAAGCCCTTAACGAGGGCAAACTGTTCTGCCAAGGTCCCCTCAGGACTGTCATAGAGGTCTCCTGCTAGTAAGACACAGTCAACCTCCTCATTGATGGCAATGTCGATTAAACGATTGTAGGAGTCAATGGTCGCTTGCCTTAAGGCTTGGTACACTTTATGGTTTTGTTTTTTTATTTTTTTCATTGTTTGACCGAGATGCAGGTCAGCCGCATGAACAAAGCGTAACAAGTCATCGCACCCTTTCCTTATTGATACTTCCCTAGTTTATCATATTTTAACGGCCTTTGTCGCAAGATTTACCGGTGAATTCAAAGCGATAAGACTTCAACAGTTGCTCACTAGAAAATATCTTCAAAATAAAAAAATAGCCACCTCAAGGATTTGAGGTGACTAGAGGCTTAATTATTCGCCATCCTTATCTTCTGAACTGAGTTTAGTTGCTTGGTTAGCACGGTCATAGATCTCACGAATCGGACGACCAACCGCTTGGTTAACATCTTCAACGTATTGGTTGAGTTGTTGTTCTTTTTGCATTAACTCACTTAATACCGCATTATTAGCCAAGGTTTTTTGCATGTCTTCAGCTTTTTTAACATCCTCTTCACTTAACTCTTGGCCTAATTGCATCTTAGTTTGGACGCTGGTTTGGTAGTTTCTAAAATTAATGTAGAGTTCACGTGCTTCGTCATCATTAAGAAGCTTATCCATCGCCTCACTTAAAGCGTCATAAGCGTCTAATTCGCGAATGTCACGTTCTAATTGGTTAATGGTATCGTAAATATTTGCCAAATTGATCTCTCCCTTATATGTTTTTTTCAATATACCATGGATAGAATTGTTTTTAAAGTATTTTACTATCCCAGCCAATTCAGTGACTGGATGGTAAGCCTAAAGTAAACCTCTGAAATAATCAAAGAGGTTTCGCCCACCATCAATAATTCGGTTGATTACGTCTTCATTGTCTGAATTGGAGTGAGGTGATTGACTAGCCTCTTCTCCGTTATTATATTCAAAACGATTACCGTATTGCTTAGCCGCTGATTCCACGGAAAAGGCAGTTCCAGGACTATTAGCAAGAATTCCTTGGAGGATGGTATTGAAACTAGAGTGGGAATTAACTCCAGAGTAGGTGGAAATATAGTTTTCCGAAGAGGTTTGGTCAAAACCAAACCAGGAAGTCACTACTACATCAGGGGTATAGGCGACAAACCATTCGTCATTATAGCCCGCTGCATGAGGATCATCCAGAGTCAATTCAACGGTTCCCGTCTTACCAGCTACTTGGTAACCCGCTGGTTCAGCTTGAGAACCGGTATAGTTTCCGTCATAAACCGCTAGCATCATGCTGGTCATTTCCTTAGCGACGCCTTGGGACATAACCGTGTTTTGCTTAGGACTTTGTTCCTTAACTACTTCTTCACCATTAGGACCGACAATTTTCCGGATAAAGTAGGCCTCAGAACGTTTCCCATTATTAGGAAAGGCTGTATAAGCACTGGCTAGCTGGATAGGTGAAACCCCTTCCGTCAAGCCACCCAAGGCACTGGCTAAGGAGAGGTCCTTATCCGTATAGGGAATACCGAAGGCATCAAGTTTCTTCATGGCTGTATTGACCCCCACTTGGTCCATCAACCAAACCGCTGAGGTGTTTTTACTTAGGGCCAAGGCTTCCCAGAGCGGTAAGTCGCCATTCGATTGGTGGTTCCAGTTTTCAGGCCGGTAGTTGTCACTCCCGTAAGAGCGGACTTCATCCGGCACTTGGTCATTCTTAGAGAAACCATGTTCTAGAGCTGGAACATAAACATTTAAAGGTTTGAGTGTTGAACCTGGTTGTCGTTTCATTTGAGTAGACCGGTTAAAACCACGGAAGTGATAGTCGCCCACCCCACCAACGCTGGCTAAGACACCACCATTATAGGGGTCTAGGGCCACGGTCGCACTTTGCGAAGCCTGACCACTATTGTTAGTTGGGAAGAGTTGCTTATTCTCATAGGCAGCCTCTAACTGACTTTGGTAGGTGGGGTTAAGATTGGTATAAATCTTATAACCCCCGTTCATAACCTCTTCTTCGGTTAAACCAAACTTATTAATCGCTTCTTCTAAGACGCTGTCGAAATAATAAGGGTACTTGGATTGGTCACTAGCCACCGGATTATTCATCTGGGGCATCACTGTGCCCTGGGCATTTTGGGCCTCAGTTTCACTGATAAAGTCATTATTACTCATCAGAGAAAGCACCAAATTACGGCGCCCTTGAGCTTCTTCATAATTATCAATCGGATTATAGAGGCTGGGTCCCTTCAAGGCTCCAGCTAGGACTGCCGCATTAGGTAAATTAAGGTCAGCAGCATGGGTGCCAAAGTATTTTAAGGAAGCATCTTCTACCCCATAAACCCCATTACCAAAATAAGTATGATTGAGATACATTTCTAGGATTTGATCCTTAGAGTATTTCTTCTCCACTTCTAGGGCAATAAAGAGTTCTTTAAACTTTCTCAGCAGGCTCTGTTCATTAGTTAAGAAGGAATTTTTCACTAATTGTTGGGTCAGAGTGGATCCCCCTCCAACCACATTTCCGCGGTGAACCACATAACCCACCATGGCCCGGCCAATCCCGATAATATCAAAGCCAGGATGTTGGTAAAAGCGCTTATCTTCAGTCGATATGACAGCATTTTGAATATTAGGTGAAATCTGATTTAAGGACACATAGGTTCCGCGTCCGTCAGCCATTTCCCCAACGGCTTGGTCAGATTGGTCATAAATCTCAGTAGTCATTTGGAGCCGGGCTTGTAAGTCATCGACATTAGTCATCTTTGCCCCAACCACTAAATAAGATTCGAAAATAAAGATGATCAAGAGGACAAGAAAGATTAGCCACTTCGTCAGACGAAATTTCTTCCAGTAGTGCCCCAGAAAGGCTTTGACCTTGTCAAACCAGGAACTTTCTTGCTGTTCTCCCTCATTCATATCGCTGCCCCCTTTCAAGTATTCAATTCATCTTACTACAGTTTCTTCATTAATATTTATCCTTGAAGCGATATTTAAATTTTCTTATTTATCATTTAATCTTTTTTTAAATTTGCTAACTTATCATGATCATAGCTATGGGTGAGTTCTAAGTCATTGAAGGCCTGTTGACGGAGGACTTCATAAATACAAATCGCTGCACAATTGGACAAATTAAGGCAGCGGACGTGGGTATCATCCATAGGTAGACGCAGACATTGGTCTTCATGTTCATGCATAAAGGCTTCCGGTAGACCTGTGGTTTCCTTACCAAACATGAGGAAGATATCTTCGCCCCGCTTTTTATGGGCCATGTAATCAATATCAGTATAATTCTTGGTAGCAAATTTACTAATCAAATATAGAGGTCGTCCATCCAGATAGTCCATAAACGCCTTCAAATCGTCATGGTAGGTAATGTCTAGGGCATCCCAATAATCGAGGCCAGCTCGCTTTAAATGCTTATCATCGGTTTGAAAGCCCAGGGGTTCGATTAAGTGCAGATGGGTATCAGTCGCCGCACAGGTACGGGCAATGTTTCCGGTATTGGCTGGAATTTCTGGTTCAAATAATACAATATGGTTTGTCATTAAAATCTCCTCTTCAAAATTTTCTCATCCTATCTATTATACCCCTAGCTGGATGATTACGAAACTAAGACTTAGAAACAGGAAAAAATCGCTTAATGTTCAAAAAATGTTCGCATTTTATCCCGATAAAGGGTAGAATAGGGATAACTTATTCTAATTATTGCTCAAAATACCAAAGGAGGAAAAAGAGTGGCAAACTTAAAGCAACGGATTCTTGAAGATGGTAAAGTATTTCCAAACAACGTTTTGAAGGTTGATTCATTCCTCAACCACCAAATTGACCCTAGTGTCATCAGTGATATTGCTGATAAAATCATTGCTCACTACCAAGGTCGCGAAATTACTAAAATCGTTACCGTCGAAGCTTCCGGAATCGCACCATCGATTATCATCGCCGAAAAATTAGGGGTTCCTATGGTTTTCGCTAAGAAGCAACAACCATCTACCCTTAAGGACCAAGCTGTTTACGGGAGTAAGGTGCATAGTTACACCAAGGATACCGATAGTTTTGTGATTATCAGTAAACAATACTTAAACTCAGACGATAAGGTTCTGATTATCGATGATTTCTTAGCTAATGGTGAAGCAGCTATGGGACTCATTGATATTGTTAGCCAAGCCCAAGCTGAAGTGGTAGGTGTGGGTATCTGTATTGAAAAATCCTTCCAAGATGGCCGCCAACGCATCCTCGATGCCGGCGTTGACCTCTATTCAGAAGTGCGGATCGCCGCTCTAGCCGACGGTAAAGTCGAATTCGCCGAAGGGCACTAAGGAAAGGATGTAAGGAAGGATCAGGGAGGGAGATTCCTTGGAAGAAAAGATGATAAGAGCAGCTATAAGGATGTGAGAGCGCCATCAGAGACTTGAATTGCTGGAGGAAAATATCATAAGCACAGCAGGCCTGTGCGTTGGTATTTTCTGAAGCAACTTCAAGTCTGGCGTTCGAACTCAACTTGCTTGATCGTTCAACTTTTCTGAAAGGACATCCCCTCACCCTTCCGAACTCAACTAGAGAGTGTGATAATCACATCAAAATGTGCTTAACACAACTTTTTATTAAAGAATTTATATTAAAGAAAAGAGACAGGAGAAAAAATTCCTGTCTCTCTTTTTTTGTATTCATTTTTTCAAATCTAGTAATCGTGCTTGCTATTCAGTCACGATATTTTGCGGATCATCCTTGAGGTAATGATAAATATTATTAAAAGCGATTTTAGCTAATTTTACCATGGCTTCATCTGTTAAATAGCCCACATGCGGAGTGAGTTGAATATTCTTAGCATAGAGAAGTGGGTAATCATCTGCCAATGGTGGTTCACTATCAAAGACATCAATCCCTGCCCCAGCAATCTTCTCATCGTTAAGGGCTTGGGCTAGAGCTTCATTATCCACAATCGGTCCCCGGGCCACGTTAATTAAAACTGCTGATGACTTCATTTTCCCAATCATTGCTTTAGAAATCATGCCTTTGGTTTGGGCGTTATTCGGTAGGTGGATGGAAACAATATCACTTTCAGCCATCACTTCTTCTAGACTTTTGTATTCAATGCCCAAAGCCTTGGCTTCTTCTTTTTCGCTGCGACTGTAGGCAATCAAATTCGCCCCAAAGGCCTTAAAGAGAGCAGCAGTGGCTAAGCCAATCGATCCAGTTCCGATAATCCCAACCGTCTTACCAGCAATTTCCCTACCTTGATATACTTGGCTTAATTGGCTGCCTTTACGGGTTTCTTGGTCATTGGCTTGGAGATGGCGATAGAGTGCTAAGGTTAGCCCAAGCGATAATTCAGCCACGGCTTGGTTAGCGTAACCAGAAGCATTGTTAACCATAATCCCCCTGTCTTTAAGAACGTCCATGGCTACATGGTCTACTCCGGTAAAGGCCACATCCACTAATTGAGTATCCTCTAATTTGGAGGCCACTTCCTCTGGGAAAGGGGTAGAATCAATAATCAGGATTTCCGCCCCTTCTGTCCGCTTAGCCATTTCTTTAGGATCAGTGGTCTTGTACTCATAATATACAAAGTCATGCCCGGCCTCAATTAAGGGCTGGGCCAATTCATCAATTAATTCTTTTGCTACATTTAAAGGTTGGACACTAACGATTTTCATCAAAAGACTCCTCTCTTCGTTCAGCAAATACTTTCTTATAAATTATACTTATCCTCATAAGCGTCTAGGGTGAGGCCGTCATGGTTGGACATAAAGCGTTCTTCCGATTTATCCCGGTAATTATCCATCACTTCTTGGAAGAGTTCAGCATTTGTTGGTGGGGTCCAAGAAATCGCATCGGCCCCGGCTTCAATGACCCTTTTTATATTTTCTTCGGATTTTCCGCCGGTAGCAATAATAGGAATATCAGGGAATTGATCACGAACCCGCTTGACTAATTCCACGGTGTGTCGGCCATTGGCAACATTGAGAATATCTACCCCGCTATTCAACTTAGAAAGCAAGTCATATTCTGAAATCACGGTAGAAATAATTGGGGAATCGATCCGATCCTCTATCGCTTGGATAGTTTCGATTGGCATAGGGGCATTACATACCACGCCTAAAGCCCCTTCAGCTTCTGAAAGCAAGGCGATTTCGACGCTCCGCATGCCCTGAGTCTTGCCCCCGCCTACGCCAGCAAAAACGGGTTGGGAAGCGACTTGTAAGATCGCGGAAATAATGCTGGGATGAGGCGTAAAAGGATAGACCGCTAGGATGGCGTCAGCATTAGAGTAAGTAATAGTCGCGACATCGGTAGAAAATAGTAGAGATTTAATGGTACGACCAAAGATCTGAATACCGGGCGCCTCTTCAATCACTTCTGGCACCATAATAATATCTTTTCTTAAAGCGGAACTGACTTTTTTGATAACTTTCTTTTTGCCTTGTTCTTTCATGGCTACCTCTCATTTCATCTTTTTCTTTTACAGCCATATTTTAACGATTACTCAAGCTTTCGTCAAAATAATTTCCTTGTTCATTCTGTTGTCAGATGATTCTAACTTCAGACCTGCTTCGGATGCACCCGTCACACTCTCTTTAAACGTGTTCCGGTCACAGGACGAACATCCACTTCAAAAAAGAGGTGGCTATTGAAAGCCACCTCATGGGGAGACAAAATATAATTAAGAGGGGTTAGTGATTGCTAGAAGGTCTTCATTAGCTAAAGTCGTTCCACTTTCTCTCACAGCGGTGACGGATTGATAACCTCCAGTATTGGTAATAATTTCCATCACTGTAGGGTCATAGCCAGCTGACTTAATGCCTTCAATATCAAAAGTTCCTAGGAGGTCGCCGCGTTTGACTGCTTGACCTTGACTGACTTGGGAAGTGAAATATTGGCCCTGTAAGTTGACGGTATCAATACCAATATGAATCAGGACTTCCACGCCATTATCCCCAGTTAAACCGTAAGCATGCTTGGTGTCATAGGCCACAGTTAGGGTTCCATCGAGGGGTGAATAGACCTTGCCATCACTTGGAAGAATGGCAGTCCCCTTGCCCATCATTTCTTGAGAAAAGACAGGGTCATCCACCTCTTTTAAGGCTTTGACTTGGCCACTAGCGACTGCAGGTAAGACTATGTCAGCTTCAAGACCTGAGCGATTCGCCTGGCTAGGCTTACTTTCTGCGGCTTCTTCGGCTTGGAGAGCTGCTGCTTCTGATTTTTCGGCTTCTTTATTGGAGTGTTTTCCATAGAAGAAGGTTAATAAGAACGCAGAGATAAAACTAATAGCAACTCCCACTAAGAAAGGAATCCAAGAATTGGAATCAATAGAAATAATGCCAAGGAAACCGGCTGAGCCTAAGGAGACTGCCAGTACATGGAAGAAACCTAAACAAGCTGAGGCAATCCCAGAAGCAATCATGGCACAGTAGAAAGGATAACGTAATTTGAGGTTAATCCCAAAGATCGCTGGTTCAGTAATTCCGAGTAAGGCAGACACTGAAGCTGAAGAAGCGACCCCTTTTTGTTTTTCATTACGGGTAATCACCATCACCGCTAAACAGGCCGCCCCTTGAGCGATATTCGCCATGGATGCCACAGGGAAGATAAAGGACCCTCCTGTTGTGGCTTGGTTAGCAATTAAAGTGGTTTCCACGGCGGGGAAACTTTGATGGAGACCTGTAATCACGATTGGTGAATAGAAGAGCCCTAATATTCCCATCCCTAAGGCCCCAGTCGCTTCATACAACCAGGTCAAGCCATAGGTTAAGGCATCGGAAACATTCCGCATCACTGGTCCTACAATGGCAAAGGTTAGAAAACCGGTGATAATGATGGCTAGCATTGGAGTAAAGGTAAAGTCAAAAGCAGGATGGATATGATCATGGAAGAAGTTTTCTAATCGTGCCAATATCCAAGCGACTGCTAAGACAGGTAGGACTTGCCCTTGGTAACCGGCCTGAGCAATTTTAAAGCCAAAAATGTCCCAATAAGGCATTTCTCCAGCCGCGGTTACTGTGGCAACCTCATAACCACTCACTAAGGACGGCATCACCATGGCCATTCCAATGGCTGCTCCTAGATAAGGATTGCCGCCAAAACGCTTGGTCGCTGAGAAACCCAGAAGAACCGGTAAGAAAGTAAAGGGCGCACCAGCAATGACCCCTAGCATACCAGAAAGATCAGCAATAACAGCTGATCGTTCGACCAATGCCACACCTCCAAAAGGTGAAGTTAAAAGGTTATTTAAGGCGAGAAGCAAGCCCCCTGCGACTAAGGCCGGCAAGATTGGCACAAAGATATCCGATAAGAGTTTGGTCAACTGCATGAAGGGATTACTTTTTTCTTGGGATTGAGCCACAGCTTTAATGTCTTCGGTTGAGGCTTCTTGGACGCCAGTGATGGCAGTGAGTTCCTTATAAACCTTATCTACATCGCCAGTTCCAATGATGATTTGGTACTGACCGTTCACTTCAAAGGTCCCTTTGACCCCTTCGTTATTATCAATCGCTTCTTGGTCAACAGCTTGACTATCTTTTAAAACTAAGCGTAAGCGGGTTGCACAGTGAGCAGCAGCAAGGAGGTTATCCTTACCAAGTGCGTCAGCAATATCTTGAGCAACTTGTTTGTGATTCATGATTGGTCTCCTTTCAGTTGAAAACGCTTTTACACTTAATATCTTAGCAGTATTTTTGTTTATGTCAATCGTTTAACAGAATTAATTTTAAAAATATTTTATTTATAGTAATCACTGTGCTTATCATTATGAAAGCGTTTGACATACCTATCACTTTTTCTTATACTTACTGTAAATTAAGCATTTAATTTTTGACCAATGTTAAAGAAAGGAAGCCTATCCATGACACAAGATCCCAAATGGACCCGGCAATTGCGCTACCAAGCCTATGAAGACTGGCCAAATGACTATCTGGGTCAGCTAAAAGAAAAAGTTACCCACAGCCCTTGGCGTCAACACTACCACATTCAGCCAGAAAGTGGTTTACTCAATGATCCCAATGGTTTTTCCTATTACAATGGTCGCTGGCAGCTTTTCTACCAATATTATCCTATGGGACCGGTTCACGGGCTCAAGTCCTGGTACCACCTCTCCTCCAAAGACCTGGTCCACTGGGAATCCCATGGCATTGCCCTAGCACCCGATTCTCCCTATGATAGTCACGGAGTCTACTCAGGATCTGCCCTTCCTGTGGATGACCAGCTCTTTCTCTTCTACACCGGGAATGCTCGCGATAGGGACTGGCAACGTCATCCCTACCAGGTCGGCGCCTGGATGGATAAGAACTATCAATTCACTAAAATCGATCCCCCCCTCATTAGAGCAGTTGAAGCGGGCTATACCGATCATTTTCGTGACCCGCAGATCTTCCCCTACCAAGACGGCTATCTCATGATTTTAGGCGCCCAAACCGAAGCGCTTAAAGGCCAGGTCCTAGTCTACCAAAGCGACAATCTTAAGGACTGGGACTTTCTCGGTCCCTTAAAATTAACTAGCGGGGAAAGTGCCTATATGATGGAATGCCCCAATTATGTGAAAGTGGATGGGAAAGACCTGCTGATCTTTTGCCCGCAAGGTTTGAGCCAGGATGAACTCAAGTATCAAAACATTTATCCCAATACTTATTTAAGCTTTGACTCCATTGATTGGGAGAACTTAACACTGAATGACCCTAATCCTTTAAAGAACCTGGACGATGGCTTCGATGTTTATGCCACCCAGCCCTTTAACGCGCCTGACGGTCGGGCTTTAGCCGTGTCTTGGCTAGGTTTACCAGACCTGACTTACCCCGACGCGGACTGGGGCTGGACCTCGGTCTTGAGTCTGGTCAAGGAACTCCATTTTGACCAGGGGCATCTCTACCAACGACCGGTCGAAGAAATGGAGAGCCTGCGCCAAAGTCCTATAGCAATCACGGGCTCACTGGAAGCAGGTCAAAAGTGGGCCTATGATTTTGAAGACAATGCCTACGAAATCAACTGCTCACTAGACGCCGACTCCAAGCTTAACTTCCTGGTCATGAGTGATGATGAAGAAGCTGCCGCCCTTGACATTGAAGTAGACGTCCCTCTCGGCAAAGTTAAGGTAACACGGACCGACCAGGGAGAACGCGTTAACCCCGAATACGGCCAAGTCCGGGAAAGTCACTTTACAGGTGGAGAAGACCTCCAGCTACAAATCTTTATCGATGCCTCTTCCTTCGAAATTTTTGTCCAAGACGGCTATAAAGTCCTTAGCGGCAGAATTTTCCCCCAAAAAGGACAAAGTCAGCTTATAATAAAGGGAAGTGGTCGTTTAGGGGGCGAGATCTATCCCCTAGAAAATATTAACAAGTAAAGGAGTGCTGGTCATGGCGATTACCCTAGCCGACGTGGCTAAAAAAGCCGGGGTGTCAGCAACGACTGTTTCCCGGGTGATTAATAATTATGGCTATCTCAGTGAGAAGACCATTAAAAAAGTCCGCCAAGCCATGGAGGAATTAAATTATCAACCCAATGCCTTAGCGCGGTCATTACAAGGTAAAGGGACGCAATTAATTGGTCTGATCTTTCCTAGTGTGGCCCACCCCTTCTATGGAGAATTAGTGGAAGCCTTGGAAAGCTGTTTTTTTGAAGAGGGGTATTACACCATCCTCTGTAATTCAGCTAATAATAAAGAAAAAGAGCGCCATTATTTGCGCATGTTGGCTGCTAACCAGGTGGACGGTATTGTCGCTGGGGCTCATAATATGGGAATAGAAGAATATCATCACTATCAAAAGCAAGTCGTTTCCTTTGACCGCTACCTTTCCGAAGAAATTCCCATTGTTGGTAGCGATAACTTCCAAGGGGGACAAATGGCGACAGAAATGCTGTCCCTCCGCGGAGCCAAAAGGATCGGAATCTTTACCGGTAGTCAAAAATCTGCCTCACCGACTAACCAGCGTTTGGAAGGTTATCTCTCCGTCATCGAAGCCCAAAAGCTGAATGCCTATGTTTACCAGCTCCAAGAGCAGCGGTCACCTAAAATAACCGCCCAACACATTCAGAGTATCCTGAAAAAGGACCAGCTGGACGGTATTTTCTGTACCGATGACCTGACTGCCCTAGTCACTTTGAATGCAGCCAAAGACCTAGGTCTAGCGGTTCCCCAAGATTTAAAAATTATTGGCTATGATGGTAGCCGTTTTATCCAAAACTACCATCCCGAACTTTCTACCATTGTTCAGCCCATCCAAGATTACGCCAATCTGATCGCTGATCTATTAATTAAGAAAATTAAGCAACCGGATAGCGACCTTAACCGCAATTACCAACTCCCAGTTTCCTATCTACAAGGTAAAACGTGCTAGCAAATAAAAAATGAGCTTTAACTCGGTCTCGGGAAAGCTCATTTTTAGTTTATCTAAAAAGGAAGGTAGTCTTGGAGTTCGGCAACTACCTTTTCTAAGTGCCCCTGGTAGGAAACCTGACCAATCTTAAAGCCGATAAAATAAGGACTAGCAATGAAGCGCGGGAAAACCTTACAATAATAGCGTCCGCCTAAGGGATAGAAAAAGAGATTGTAAGACCCACTCCGTGAACTAAAGTCATCCGTCAAAATATAGGTCACAATGCTTTGGACCGCATCCGCAAAGTCATCCAGCTGGTTGAGATCAGCGATCGAAACATTAAATTCTGTCATCCCCATAATCGGTTGGGTGGACAGAGTAACGGTGACATTCCCCTTCTTGCCAACTTCTAAACCCTTAAAGGCATCCAGGCTAATTTCTTCATAGCCATCCTTATCCTTCAGTCCCACAATCTGTGAGTGAGGGTGGCGCAAAGACCCGCCGGAAAGGGGCCCATAATTTTTAAATAAGAGGACACTCTCAAATTGGTCATCTCTCAACATGTCTAGCCAACAATCAAAGGTGAAACGAAAAATTTGGCGGTTTTCTTCCTTACTATAGGTAGGGGTATCGGCCCAATGCTCCTGGGACTCAATCACCAGGGTTTGCACCGTATCATCCAGAGTGCGGTATTTATTCATAAGCCAAATCTTATCATCTTCTTCACGGAAGATATTGGTTAGCGCCTCGCGATCACAGAAGGGACAATAAGCCCCCTCATTGCGATAGTTTTCCGGCTTTTGCGCCGCAATTTCCTTATGAAAAATCAATGGCTTTCCCATAATGGCAACCGCCTCCTTTATAATATCCATTGTCATTATCGCATATTTTTGAGGGATTGCCTAAGAAAAGCTTAAGTCGTGGTGGAGAAATTACTCTAGAAAGCCAATCCTTCTCTTACTTACTATACTTTTATCGAAATAAAATTAAGCTATTGTTAAAGATAAAAAGCAGGTGTAGACTTATTTCTAAATAACTAAAGAATCATGGATACGGAGGTTCACTATGGAAACAATCGACCAATTAGCTGCTATCGAAGAAATTAAACAATGTAAGGCCCGGTATTGGCGGGCAATTGATAGTAAGGATTTCGACCTACTTCGGACAGTATTTGCTGACGATGTCACTTTTGATACGTCACTGGTAGCCCATGACCCCATCAAGGGACAACATCCACTCATCCCCCAAAAAACCATCCCTTCAAGCTCGTGTGAAGAAATTATTAAAAACGCTAAACGCTTGATGGGTGAGCATGTCCAAAGCGCCCACATGGGACATATTCCTGAAATTGAAATCACTTCAGACAATACGGCCCACGCCTACTTCCCTTTTGAAGACCGGGTAGTTAACCTAGGAGTATCAGCCTTTATCGGTTATGGCTACTATGATGATTATTTCGAAAAAATCGACGGGCAATGGAAGGTAAAAAATAGTAAGGTCTACCGTTACCGAGTTGTCTTTGACGATTTATTGGATTAAAAAATGTGACAAGCGCGTCAAAGGTCAGAAGCAATGAAAAAAGCATAAGAATTTTGATCCAAGCTCATTCTAATTTTTATCTATAAGTATGCAAAAAAGCAGAACAAGAACTGATTATTTTCAGTCTTGTTCTGCTTCTTTTTTGTCTAATGAGCTTTAAGGCAGGTGAGTGATAGCTTAGTTAGTGATTAATCTTTGTTATTGTTTTTGACTAATAAGGCACCACTACTTAGTAGTAATGAAGCAATAATCACTGTCATCGCTGATGTCACTTCTGCACCTGTGGCTGGTAAGCTCGCTTGTTTGTTTTGATCATCTTGTTCTTTATTTGTAACCGATTCATCATCCTTGGTCTTGAATGAATTGTCTGGATCAGCTTGCCCTGGAACTTGTGGGGCTGGATCACTAGGTTGATCTGGTTGACCTGGTTCTTCAGGTTGACCTGGAACTGGTACTTCCGGTTGATCTGGTTGACCTGGTTCTTCAGGTTCACCTGGAACTGGTACTTCCGGTTGGTCTGGTTTTTCAGGGTCACCTGGGACACTTGGTACTTCTGGATTTGGATTGCCAGGTTCCTTAGGCTCGCCTGGATTTGGATTGCCTGGTTTATTCGGAACGTTTGGTGTTGGGTCCCCTGGGTTTGGTGTTCTTGGAGACTCTGGGCATGGTTTGCAGCATGGGATTTCAATCTCTTCCGTGGTGTGGTCTGAGAAGATGATGATCAGTTTACCTTCACGGTTGTAGATCTTCTGTACGCTGCGGCCATCCTTACCATCCTTGCCGTCTTTACCATCGCGGACGAAGTGACGACTGGATTCATTGCCTTCACCGTCTTTAACGATTACCCAAAGGCCGGATTCACCTTTTTCATTCTTACCTGGAACGGTTTCGAGGCTTGATGAAGCGCCATCTTTACCGTCACGGACGAATTCACGGGAAACTTCATTGCCGTCGCCGTCGAAGACAATAATCCATTGGCCAGATTCACCGCGGCTGTTCTTGCCTTCTTCCACCTTAACAGATGGGGTCTTACCGTCGCGGATAAATTCACGGCTTAATTCATTGCCCTTGTCGTCGGTAATGATGACCCAAACGCCTTCGTTACCTTGGCTATCCTTACCTTTTTCAGTACGGATGCGTTCGGAACGGCCATCTTTACCGTCCTTACCATCGCGACCATCTTTACCGTCTTTGACCGTCGTGGTTGTGGTCGTGCCATCTGGATTCTTGATGGTAATGGTGTGGCTGCCGTCACCGTTGTCTTTGACACTCACTTCTGGGGACTTACCGTCCTTGCCGTCTTTGACAGTGGTGTTGGTGGTGGTGCCGTCTGGGTTCTTGATGGTAATGGTGTGGCTGCCGTCGTTATTGTTTCGGATAGAAACTTGAGGTGACTTGCCGTCCTTACCATCTTTACCATCGCGGCCATCCTTAACAGAACCTTCTGCTACAGCAGGTTGACTGGTATCTGGCTTGCCAGTCTTAGGATCTACTGGGTAGAACTTAATCGTTGTAATACCGTCTTGACCTTTCTCAACCACTGGGGCAAAAGTCTTACCGTCGATACCATCGCGACCATCCTTACCGTCTTTGACAGTTGTTGTTGTGGTCGTGCCATCTGGGTTTTTAATGGTGATGGTGTGGGTCCCGTCGCCGTTATCCGTAGTGGTCACTTCTGGGGACTTGCCGTCCTTACCATTCTTCACGGTAGTGGTTGAAGTGGTGCTATCTGGGTTCTTAACGGTGATGGTATGGGTCCCATCGCCATTGTCCTTCAAGGAAACTTCTGGGGACTTGCCATCTTTACCATCTTTGACGGAGCCTTCTGCGACTGCTGGTTGACTGGTGTCTGGCTGGCCGGTCTTAGGATCTACTGGGTAGAACTTAATGGTGGTGCCGTCTTGACCCTTCTCAACAACTGGGGCAAAAGTCTTACCGTCGATACCATCTTTACCGTCGCGGCCGTCTTTACCGTTTTGACCATTCTTACCGTCTCTGACAGTCGTGGTTGTGGTCGTGCCATCTGGATTCTTGATGGTGATGGTATGGCTACCGTCGCCGTTGTCTTTCACGCCAACTTCTGGTGTCTTGCCATCCTTACCGTCTTTAACCGTGGTCGTGGTGGTCGTACCGTCTGGGTTCTTGATGGTGATAGTGTGGGTCCCGTCGCCGTTATCCTTAGTGGTGACTTCCGGAGACTTGCCGTCCTTACCATCTTTGACAGAGCCTTCTGCAACAGGTGCTTGAGTGGTGTCTGGCTTACCAGTCTTAGGATCTACTGGGTAGAACTTAATCGTGGTGGTGCCATCTTGACCCTTCTCAACCACTGGGGCAAAGCTCTTGCCATCGATACCGTCGCGGCCATCTTTACCATTCTTACCGTCTTTGACAGTAGTTGTGGTTACTGTACCACTTGGATCCTTGATGGTGATGGTGTGGGTGCCGTCACCGTTGTCCTAGCTGGTGATTTCTGGAGACTTGCCGTCTTGACCGTCTTTCACATAGCTTTCATGAACAACAGTGCCGGTTTCTGGATCTTTGACAATAATCTTAGTGCCGGCTTGGTTGCCAGGGGTGTTAGGATCGAGGTCGTCAACGCGGCTTGCTTCAACGACTGGCGACTTGCCATCCTTACCGTCCTTCACAGAACCTTCTGCAACGGCTGGTTGAGTGGTGTCTGGCTTGCCAGTCTTAGGATCTACTGGGTAGAACTTAATCGTGGTCGTGCCATCTTGGCCCTTCTCAACGACTGGCGCAAAGCTCTTGCCATCGATACCGTTCTTACCGTCATTACCATCCTTACCGTTGACACCATCTTTGACGAAAGTTTCGCTGATGACCTTACCGGTTTCTGGATCTTTGACCGTAATCTTGGTACCTGGTTGATTATCTGGGGTATTTGGATCGGCATCTTCAACCCGAGTGCTTTCAACGACTGGCGACTTACCGTCCTTACCGTTCTTAACGGTAGTGGTAGAGTTCACGCTGCCGTCTGGGTTCTTGGTGGTGATGGTATGGGTACCGTCACCGTTGTCCTTCACTTCGACTATTGGAGACTTGCCATCTTGACCATCCTTACCATCGCGAACGAATTGGGCAGATACGACTTCATCGTCGGTGAACTTGCCGTCGTTGTTCTTGTCGAAGTAGTTGATGATCCAGCGGCCAGGCTCGCCGGCTGCATTTGGTCCTTCAACGACAGTAGTGTAGGCAGACTTGCCGTTTGCCCCGTCTTTGACTGCACCTTCTGCAACAGCTGGTTGGGTCGTGTCCGCTTTACCTGTCTTAGGATCAACTGGGTAGAACTTGATGGTCGTTGTGCCATCTTGACCTTTTTCTACAACTGGGGCAAAGGTCTTGCCGTCAACACCATCTTTGCCGTCCTTACCATCGCGAACGAATTGGGCAGATACGACTTCATCGTCGGTGAACTTACCGTCGCCGTTCTTATCGAAGTAGTTGATAATCCAGCGGCCTAGTTCATTGGCTGCATTTGGTCCTTCAACAACGGTAGTGTAGGCAGACTTACCGTCTTTGACTGCACCTTCTGCGACAGCTGGTTGGCTGGTGTCTGGCTGACCGGTCTTAGGATCTACTGGGTAGAACTTAATCGAGGTTGTACCGTCTGCACCCTTCTCAACAACTGGGGCGAAGGTCTTGCCGTCAGCACCGTCTTTAACTGTTCCTTCTGCAACAGCTGGTTGTTCAGTATCGGCCTTGCCAGTCTTAGGATTCACTGGGTAGAACTTGATAGAAGTTGTGCCGTCTTGGCCCTTCGTTACAACAGGAGCGTAAGTCTTGCCGTTTTGGCCGTCCTTGACTTCTGTTTCACTTGGCGTCCCGTCAACAACATTACCTTGAGCATCACGAACTTGTGGGGTCACCTTGATGATCACACCATCGTTAGCATCGTTACGACGTGTTTCAATCTTAGGACTGAGACCGTCCTTGCCATCCTTCACCTTGCCTTCTGCAACAGGGGCTTGAGTCGTGTCTGGCTGTTTAGTTTCTGGGTTAACTGGGTAGAACTTGATGGTGGTTTCGCCGTCTTTACCTTTTTCGAGGACTGGAGCGAAGGTCTTACCATCTTGGCCATCCTTGACGGTTCCTTCTGCTACGGCTGGTTGCGTTTGATCTGCTTTACCAGTTTCAGGGTTGACTGGATAGAACTTAATCGAGGTTGTACCGTCTGCGCCTTTTTCAAGAACAGGAGCATAGGTCTTACCGTCCTTACCGTCTTTCCCATCTTTACCGTTGCGGACAAATTGGGTGGAAACAATTTCGTCGTCGGTGAACTTGCCGTCGCCGTTCTTGTCGAAGTAGTTGATGATCCATTGGCCTGGTTCACCGGCTGCGTTTGGACCTTCAACAACCGTGGTGTAAGCGGACTTACCGTTGACACCATCTTTGACGGTTCCTTCTGCAACAGCTGGTTTGCTTTCATCAGCCTTACCGGTCTTAGGATCTACTGGGTAGAACTTGATGGTGGTTGTGCCATCTTCGCCCTTCTTAACGACTGGGGCGTAGCTCTGACCGTCGTTACCATCTTTGACAAAGCTTTCGCTGATGACCTTGTTAGTTTCTGGGTCTTTAACCGTCACCTTGGTGCCTGGTTGATTGCCTTCAGTTGTTGGATCGGCGTCTTCTACGCGGGTCGTTTCAACAACTGGGGTCTTACCATCGGTCCCCTTGTCACCTTTTTCACCTTTTTCGCCGTCTTTAACGAAGCTTTCGCTAATAACATTGCCGGTTTCTGGGTCTTTGACAGTGACCTTGGTGCCTGGTTGATTGCCTTCAGTCGTTGGATCGGCGTCTTCTACGCGGGTCGTTTCAACAACTGGGCTCTTGCCGTCTTGGCCATCCTTCACAGTACCTTCAGCAACAGCTGGTTGACTTTCATCCGCCTTGCCCGTTTCTGGATTCACTGGGTAGAACTTGATGGAGGTTGTGCCATCTGCACCTTTAGTGACAACAGGAGCAAAGGTCTTACCGTTTTCGCCGTTCTTACCGTCTTGACCTTTCTCACCTGGATCACCTTTTTCACCCTTGTCGCCTTTAGCGCCGTCTTTGACTTGGCCGGTGGCTACTGGGTCCTTGGTCGTATCAGCTTTACCCTCTGCATTAGCTGGGTAGAACTTAATGGTTGTTACGCCATTGTCACCCTTTTCAACGACTGGAACGTAGGTCTTACCGTTTTCGCCGTTCTTGCCGTCCTTAACTTCCGTTTCAGTTGGGGTACCGTCTACGACATTACCTTGGGCATCACGAACTTGTGGGGTCACCTTGATGATCACACCATCGTTAGTATCGTTGCGACGGGTTTCAACCTTAGGCGTTAGGCCGTCTTTACCGTCCTTAACTTCACCTATCGCAACAGGGTTCTGGGTCTTATCAGCCTCACCAGTCTTAGGATCTACTGGGTAGAATTTAATGGTCGTTACGCCATCTTTACCCTTTTCAACCACTGGCGCAAAGGTCTTGCCATCGATACCATCTGTGACGAAACTTTCGCTAATAACAGCCTTGGTTTCTGGATCTTTGACCACAATCTTAGTACCTGGTTGCTTGCCTTCAATACTTGGATCGGCATCTTCTACACGGCTGGTTTCAACGATTGGAGTCTTCCCATCTTTGACTTCACCAGTAGCGACTGGATCTTTGGTCTTGTCGGCTTGACCCTCTGCATTAGCTGGGTAGAACTTGATGGTGGTGACACCGTCTTTGCCCTTCTCAACAACTGGAACAAAGGTCTTACCGTCTGTACCGTTCTTGCCGTCTAGGCCTTTCTCACCTTGGTCACCTTTTTCACCCTTGTCGCCTTTAGCCCCGTCTTTGACTTGGCCGGTGGCTACTGGGTCCTTGGTCGTATCAGCTTTACCCTCTGCATTAGCTGGGTAGAACTTAATGGTTGTTTGTTTGTTAGGCTCATCGCGCTCAACAACTGGAACGTAAGTCTTGCCGTTTTCGCCATTCTTGCCGTCTTTAACTTCCGTTTCAGTTGGCGTACCGTCGACGACATTACCCTGGTCATCGCGAACTTGTGGGGTGACCTTGATGATGACACCATCGTTGGTATCGTTGCGGCGGGTTTCAACCTTAGGCGTTAAGCCGTCCTTACCGTTTTTCCCATCCTTAACTTCGCCAGTTGCGACAGGTTCTTGGGTCGTGTCTGGTTTCTTAGTTTCTGGGTTAACAGGATAGAACTTGATTGAAGTTGTGCCGTCTTCTCCCTTAGTGATAACTGGAGCATAGGTCTTACCATCTTGACCTGGGTCACCCTTGTCACCTTTAGCGCCGTCTTTGACTTGGCCTTCAGCGAATGGTTGCTTAGACTTGTCAGGTTGGCCCGTTTGAGGATCCACTGGGTAGAATTTGATGGTGGTGACGCCGTCTTTGCCTTTTTCAACGACTGGCGCGTAAGTCAGTCCATCCTTACCCTTGTCGCCTTTTTCACCTTTTTCGCCATCTTTAACGAAGCTTTCGCTCAAGACAGTCTTACCTTCAGGATCTTTAACCGTTACTTTGGTCCCTGGTTGGTCGCCGTCTGTGTTTGGATCAGCGTCGGCTACACGAGCGGTTTCAACGATTGGGCTCTTGCCGTCTTTACCAGGATCACCCTTGGCTCCGTCTTTAACTTCGCTGGTCACAGGGTCACCATTAACCACTTCACCCTGTTCATTGTAAGAACGTGGGGTCAGGGTAATGATCACGCCATCGTTAGTTGGGTTACGTTTAACATCCACTAATGGGGTTAAACCATCGCGGCCATTTTGACCTGGGTCACCTTTCTCACCCTTGTCACCCTTCACGCCATCTTTAACAAAGCTTTCGCTTAGGACTTCTTTGGTGACTGGATCTTTAATGGTGACTTTGGTGCCTGGTTGGTTACCATTTTCTTTAGGATCAGCGTCGTCCACACGAGTTGTTTCGATCAGTGGGGTTTTGCCATCCTTACCGTCGTTAACTTGACCAGTTGCGACAGGTTTTTGGCTCTTATCGGCTTCTCCTGTTGGGGTAGCTGGGTAGAACTTGATGGTTGTGACACCATTTTCGCCCTTCTCTACAACTGGAACAAAAGTCTTGCCGTCTGCACCGTCTTGGCCTTTTTCGCCTTGGGCACCTTGAGCACCTGTTGCGCCGGTCGCGCCAGTATCACCTTTTTCACCCTTTTCGCCATCTTTTACGACACCTTCAGCGATTGGCTTTTGAGCCTTATCTGCTGTGCCGTCTGCCTTGGCTGGGTAGAATTTAATGGTGGCTTGTTTGTTAGGCTCATCGCGCTCGACAACTGGAACGTAAGACTTGCCGTCTGCACCATCTTTACCCTTCTCACCTTGGGCGCCGGTTGCACCGGTTTCACCCTTTTCGCCGTCTTTTACGATACCTTCAGCGACAGGTTTTTGGGTCTTGTCGGCTGTGCCATCGGTATTAGCTGGGTAGAATTTGATGGTCGTTTGTTTGCCGGCCTCATCGCGTTCAACAACTGGAACGTAGGACTTGCCGTCGACACCATCTTTACCCTTCTCACCTTGGGCACCGGTCGCACCAGTTTCACCCTTTTCACCTTGAGGGCCTTGGATGCCTGGGTCGCCTTTTTCACCTTTAGCCCCGTCTTTAACTTGACCGGTTGCGATCGGTTGTTGGTCTTTATCAGGCGTGCCATCTTTTTTGGCTGGGTAGAACTTGATATGGGTAATACCATCAGTCCCTTTTTCAACAACGGGAACATAGGTCTTGCCGTCAGTACCAGGAGCACCATCTTTAACTTCGCTAGTGGTTGGCGTCCCGTTTTCAGGTTGACCTTGGGCATTGTAGTGACGTGGCGTTACGGTGATGATAACCCCATCGTTAGCGTCATTACGACGAACATCAACCAGTGGGCTTAAGCCGTCACGGCCGTCCTTACCTGGAGTACCTTGAGCACCTGGGTCGCCTTTTTCGCCTTGTTCACCCTTAGGCCCTTGTGCGCCGGTATCACCTTTTGGACCTTGGGCGCCGGTTGCTCCGGTTTCACCTTTGTCACCTTTAGGACCAGCGATACCTTGTGGGCCTTGAGGTCCAACTTCACCGCGTTCGCCTTTTTCACCGTCTTTAACAGTACCTTTAGCGACTGGCTCTTTACTTGTATCAGCAGAACCATCTGGATTTGCTGGGTAGAACTTGATGGTAGTTTCTTTCTTAGCTTCGTCGCGGCTTACAACTGGAACGAAAGATTTACCATCTTCGCCCTTGGCACCTTGAGCACCTGTTGCGCCGGTAGCGCCAGTCTCACCCTTGTCACCCTTAGCGCCGTCTTGACCGTCTTTAACGATGCCAGTTGCGACAGGGTTTTTAGTGGTGTCAGCAGAACCGTCTGGATTTGCTGGATAGAACTTAATGGTAGTTTCTTTCTTAGTTTCATCGCGGTCAACGACTGGAACGTAAGTCTTACCGTCTTCGCCCTTTTCACCCTTAGCGCCTTGTGGTCCGGCTACGCCTGGATCACCTTTCTCACCTTTCTCACCTTTTGGACCTTGAGGACCGGCAACACCTTGTTCACCTTTTGGACCTTGTTGGCCATCATAGACGAAAGTTTCATTTAAGGTTCTTCCAGTTGCAGGATCAGTTACGATTACCTTAGTCCCTGGGCGACCATCTTTTTCACCACGTTGGGTTGAAATTTGAGGGGTCCGACCGTCACGAGGAACGATGGTCTTACCTGGGCGACTAGTCCGGTTACCGTCTTGAACTACAGCTGAAATAATGTCCCCTTCATGTAGTTTTGGAACGGTGATTGTAAAGTTCCCTCGATTGTCTGTACGTGTAGGATACGTATTATTGCCAATAGTAACGACAATATCCTTATTCGGTTCAGCTAAACCACTAACTGTATTATCTCCTGATAGACGAGGTTCAACTACTGGAGGTTCGATTGGTAATTTTTGACCTTCAGGTAGGCCTACCCCGAGTAGGAACTCAGCGTCTACTGGTGGTTTTTCAATTTCGGTACGTGTTCCAATCTCACCAAGATCAACGCCCTTATAGGTACGGATGGTCTTGATATGCTTGGTAATCCCTTTTTCCCCAGCCTTGACTTCTCTAGTTTCACCAATAGGCAATTCTGTTGAAGTTTTGTACTTAGTTTGGAAATTAATTGGTGTTCGTTCTACTTTTTCACGAGTACCGAAGTTAATATCTGGGTTAAAGTCACCTTGTTGAGTACGAGTGTTGTAGAAATAATTGTGACGAGACGCTGGGTCCACATTTGCTGTACCTGCAGCACCCATAGCTGAGTTAAACATCCCAATGGTAGTCTTATAGTCTAACTTACCATTCCAATCCTTTACAGGAACGGAGAATTTATAAACCAATGGGTAACCGTTCTTAACGTCATAGTTACTTAAAGAATAGTCCGTACCCATCGATAAACCAGCATACCCAGTGGCTGCCCCACTTTTCATTTGAACAGTTCTAGGTTGGCGGGATCTATTTCCTGGAACGCTAGCTTGAGCTGGAATACCGACTGCTGGATTATAGTTGAAGCCGCTACCTAGTTCAATCCCGAAACGAGGTTGGTGGTTAACCGATCCCCCTAATTGGGCTACCGCTTTTGGATCCAAGCGATAAGTCAATTCAAAATCAACCTTATTGGCTGCTCGATTAGGAACTGCTTTTAAGGTGTAATGAGCATTATTTGTTCCATCCGATCCATGGACAATCCCATCCCCTTGATGGGTAATCGGTGTATTCGCATTCCCTAAGGCAACAGGGGCTCCCCCAACCCGAACTTCAGTCGGTGTTTCATGTGCGGCATAGAAGGCAAAGCCTGTACGGCGTTTGTCGCCTGCGTATTGAACGCCGGCCTTGGAGACTTCTTCCATCAACTGACGGCCGTTGCTGACTTTAGATAAATCAACGTTCTTAACGATCCCTTCGATCTCTTCGTCGGTATAGATGTCCTTGAGTTCTGTTCTAAGCGCTTCTTGAGGGTTAGCTGCCCCTAAGATGCTCTTAGCTAAACGGTCGAGGCCTGCATCACGGGCAGCTTCTGCAGAAGCGCCTGGAATTTCAGCTCCTTCAGCTGCCGCATAGTTACCTGCTTGGCTTTGAGGAGTTTCTTTTTTGTCTGACAATTCACCCACTTCTGGAGACACAGTGTCAGCTGCTTTTTCTTCTTTATTTTCTTTAGCCTGATCAGCTTCAGCTGGGCTTTGAGCCTTGTCTTCAGCTGCTGGCGCTTCTGTTGCTTCCTCTGCCTTAGCTGGAGCTTCCTCAACAGGTGCTACTTCTGTTGCTGGAGCGACTTCAGCCGCTGGGGCTGGTTCTGTTTCAGCCTTATCGCTAACAGAATCTGCTGGAGCATTTGCTTCAACTTTTTCTACATTTTCACTCTTAGCGGCATTTTCCAGTATGGCACTGGTGTCAGCCGTAAGCGTGTGGGCAGAATCTGCTGGAAGTGAGCTTTCTTCTGTGTGAGCTTCATCAGCGGCAGCGCGAACTACCGAAGCGTCTCCCATAAAGAGTAAACCCACAGCAACAGCGACTGAGGCCACTCCTATATTTAAACGTTTGATGCTGTAGCGGTAATAGCGATTGCTATTTTTCTCCCGTAACAGCTTAAAATTATTTTTTCCTACCATTTTTTCAACTACTTTCTCTATAGCTAGCTAATTAACGTCACATTTTCTATTGGGTCGGGTGACAGTAAAAGTTTTACCTTGCCAGTTAAGCAAAAAAATTTAAGGTTTACTAGGTCAATTAGGTATTTTTAATAAAAAAACATTTTTGTACTCAAATTATTATTTTATAAAAAAATCGATAAATCGCCAAATAACAGCGTTTATCGATAATTAACTAATTTTTATTTAATAATCGTAAAGATCGAATGTACAATTTCTTGTATTTTTTAACTAGATTGGATGTCCTTTAATACACAAAAAATGTAATAATTTGTTCCATATATTATAAAAAACTGATAAATTGCCTACATATTGAGACGCTATTATACATATTTGTACTTATCAAAATACAATCAACAGGTACAAAAATAATATTTATAAAATGTAGAATAGAAAAAGCCCTCTGGACTGTCTTATAAAAAAGAGAGTCTAGAGGGCTCGATGGATTACTTATATAGTATTTATGTAGGGAGTTTTGCTTCCAAATTGCTAAATGCCTCCATAAGCTGATTAAAATAACGGTCGCGATTAATTTTCATCACTACTCGCGCATTAGTCACTTGATCGAAACGTCCCTCCAAGTCAGCCACACAGAGTCCCTGAACCAAGTCACTGTCTGTCACAATGGTCATGGAAGTCAAGGGTGCTTCCTCCACAAAGTCAGGGTCATAATAGACCATAAAAGCCATGACATCATGGATAACACAGCCGGGTAAGCTCTCCCGCTCTTGGTAGGTTTTGATCTGACCGTCAAATAAGGCGTGAAAGAGACGGGCTAATTTAGGAAAGTTTTGCTCAATTTTTCCAATAATTTCAGGGCTAAAGACCGCCTGGTAACTGGCATCCAAACCACACATGGTAATTGGATTTTGAGGACCAAATTGTTGATAGACCTTCTGGGCCGAATGAGCGTCATAGCCATAGTTAAATTCCGTCACCGGCGTCAGCTTACCTTTGTGGATGCCACCGCCCATAGAATAGACCTGACCCAAGTTATTAACTAAGTCGGACTCTTTTTCCAGACAGCGTCCTAAATTCGTTAACGGCCCTAGGGTCAAAATATCTACCTTTTTAGGATTAGCCTTAACCGCTCGGATAATAAAATCAACCGCACTTTCCTCAGCGAGTAAGGCTTTATTGGCTGGAAGGTCCAAAGTTCCCATTCCTCCACCTCCGTGATAGGCCTGGCGCTGGCTCGCTTTAATGACCGGATTCTTGCTGGTATAGACTGAACCAGAGTACACCGGGGTGTTTAAACCTAGATAGTTTACCAAGCTAGTGGCATTGGCGTTAATCTGGTCTAAGGGCTGGTTTCCCTGAACCGTTGTGAGGCCAAGGACTTCGATATCAGGCTGAGTAAGGGCGAGTAAGATAGCTAGGCTGTCATCCGTACCGGGATCGGTATCAATAATCACTTGTCGCATACTTGCCTCCTGGGTAAGTACCACTATTGAGCAAAGGGTGAAAGGCTAACATATCTTCATAGAAGGCCAGGTCTGGCTGGGGTAAGAGAAAGGGTTCTAGTTTTAAGAGTTCGCCTTCTAGTTGCTGGCAGATATCAGTGATAGCCGAACTCTCCTCTCCTAAAAGATAGGATAAGCTCATATGAAACTGATAATCCTCTTCCAAGGGCAGTTGAAAGGCATCCGCCAGTTGCCGGCGGTAATTGTCTAAGCGGTGGTAACTATCCACATCACTAGGCTCTAGGAGAATAGCTTGGGGAATCAATCTCGTTACCTGCATTTTTATATTTTGCGGTTTAGCTACCTGGTTAAACCGTTGCAAGAGAGCCTGTTTGATCTTTTGCCGGGAGTAAGTTTTCGGTAAGAAAGCGGGCCATTTGTCTGTTCCCTGGTCACGCTCCTTAAAGAGACCAAGGACAGTAATATGAAAACTAGACGGAGGTAAGAGGGCCAGTTTGTCTCGGTCTTCCTGTGGCAAAGTAGAAAAAGTTGCTTGTACCTGCTTTCCATAAGCGACGATGTCATCCATCGCCTCATTAGCAAAGGAAATCACCGTATAGCCCGGATTAGAGATGACTTGACCAGTCTTAGTAAATTTATCTTGCGGGTTGTTAATTTCCATAAGTATTTCCTTCCTAAGTCACAATGAATTCGACATAACAACGGTCGTCAAAACTGTTATAGCGGAGATTGAGCCCCTTAGTAGAGAGAAAGTCGCGACACATTTGTGGATCTTTAGTCAGTATCGCTTCTAGGTAGGACTCAGTAGCAGTAAAATCTTCCTTAATCTCTGGGTAACCATCACTCGTTAAGGTGACCTGATCCCCCGCATGAACGGGAATGACCTGAATTAAGGAAGCAGGGATCGCTTCCCCATTGATCACTGCATAGCCATATGGCGTATCATCTTGATTAGCAAAGCAAGTGGCTTGGATAATCCAAGGCAGGATCACTTCCCGGCCCGGATCCTGGGTCTGGTCAGCTCCCTGGTCTGCTTCAATGGCTAGTACCAATGAGCGCATCTGACTTAAGACCTCATCAGATAACTTGGCCTGGTAATAATTCTTACCATTTACCCGGGCTTGACAGTCCCCCACCAGGAAAATTTTACCCAAATAACGGCTGTATAGGGCCATAACAGCCTGAAGACCATATTCTCCCCGGTCTAAATTGAAAGTAACATCTTGGTAGAACTTGTTAATGGCGGCGTTGATAGCCGCTAAAATGTCTTCCAATTGGGCTTCTTTTGGCAATTCTTTCAGAGCCTCTTTAATAAGTTGGCTGGCTAATTGACCTGTGGTTTTTCCCTGGTAGTGAAAGTTCGATTTGGAACTCACCCCATCGATCACAGCCACATAGTCTTCGTTGATAAAATAAGTATCTTCACAGAGCCCTTGGTCGGGGTGCTTGCCCTGGATAAATTTCTTAATGACTTTAACCATATTATCCCCCTTGCATAAATTGGCGAAAAAAGCTGGAGCATCCCCTTGCCCCAGCTTTCACTTAATCAGACTAGTTTAATAATTCATTAATTTCATCTTCTGCTTTAGGCAGTTCTTCAGAAGCAGACACACCAGTAAAGATCCGGTCACGGGCATCTCTGAATTTCTCCGAAGCTTGTAAACCATTGGTCCCTGGGAAGGATGAGAATGGTACTAAGTCTTCCATTTGACCATAAGAGGTTTGATACATTTGATCTTCTTCAATCAATTTCTTCAAGGTATCATTTTCAGTTGCATCGGTCGTTGGTGGGAGGTAACCAGTCCCTTCGTCCCAAATAGCGATGTTGTCTGGTTCAAAGAGGAACTTAATAAATTTCCAAGACGCTTCTTGTTCAGCTTTATCTTGAGCAGTTACGGCTAAGAATGAACCCCCAGCCGGAATAGCACGTTCCTTGTCCCCAAAGCTTGGTAGTGGAATAGCTTTAGCATTGAAGCTGGCGTTACGGGTAATGTTACCACGTTGGGCAATAGTAGAGTTAGTCATAGCCACGTCACCAGTAATGAATGATTGTTGGCCGTCAGCAGTTTGTCCATTAAAGACATAACCTTCTTCAATGCCTTTTGCCCATAAGCCCATAGCTTCAATGGATTCATCAGAACCGATGGCTGTCTTGCCATCATCAGTAACCACTTTACCCCCGTTGGATTCAATTAATTGTTGGGAAGTCCAGTTGTCGTTGGATTGGTCAATGTTTAAACCATATTTCCCGGTTTTATCTTTAACCGTTTTTGCGGCTTCAAATAAGTCTTCATAGGTCTTGATTTCATCAGGGTTCACGCCAGCTTCTGCAAGGAGGTCTTCATTGACGAAGATAACCGCAGTGGAAGCAGAGTAAGGAAATCCGAGAACTTCCCCTTCTAAGTTCTTAGCGAGGTTGGTGAATTCATCATGGAACTTGGTATCCATATAGTCTTTATCTTCTTCAGCCGCATACTTGTCAATCAACTCAGCGGGTTTCATGGATTCAAAGTTCTCATCGAAGTATTCCCGGTAAGCCCAACCAATTTGGACCACAGCTGGGTATTTCTTCGCCGCTGCTTGGGTTTGGAGGTTCTTCATCAAACCAACGTATAAACCTTCATTATACACAGGGGTCACGTGAACTTCATCTTGGGACTCATTGAATTTATCCACTAATTCTTTAACTTGTTGGCCCCCTTGGGTATCAGCATTACCATGCCAATATTCAATTTCAATCGGGCCGTCGCCCCCACCATTGTTACTTGCGGATTCTGAACCCCCATTGCCACAGGCTGCAAGGGAGAGTCCAGCCAAGAGAGCCATGGCTCCCTTGAAGATTCTATTTTTTAATGACATCCTTCTTTAACCCTCTTTCTATATTATTATTTTTTATTAGCTGTTGGAACTTTGGGCTCTTCTGCTCCGATCGGTAGTGGTTTTTGACCAGCAGATAAGCGCTTGGCATTTAGAATATTTTCTGGATAGCCAATGGAATTCGTGGTATCGACATCAAAGAAATGTAAGTCATACTTTTCAAATTCCATATAAATCGGGTCCCCTGGATCAGCCAGGCGGATTTGGGTTAAGACCACCATGGTTTCGCCAGCGATATCTACATAATTAGCGTAGTTAGCTCCTTGGTTTTCAACATGGCTGACTACCCCAGTGAAGGTGGTCTCTGTAGGATTTACAGTCACCTTGATCGCTTCTGGACGAATACCCACCTTGAGGTTGCGATAGTTACCTGCTTCAATATATTCTACCCATTCAGGGGCTAGAGGGGCCGATTGCTCATGGATAAAGAGCCGGCCATCCTTGTAGGAACTGTTATCAAAGATATTCATCGGTGGGTTCCCAATAAAGCGGGCGGTAAAGATATTAGCCGGGGTATGGTAAATATTTTCCGGTGAATCGATTTGCTGTAATTCCCCAAAGTTCAACAGAGCAATCCGGTCTGCGAAGGTCATGGCCTCGATTTGGTCGTGAGTCACGTAAATCATGGTTTGTTGATAACGTCTATGAATATCCACTAAGGACTCACGGGCAGAAACCCGTAACTTAGCATCTAAGTTAGATAGGGGTTCGTCTAAAAGGAAGACATCACTATCTTTCACTGTGGCGCGGGCTAGAGCTACCCGTTGCCGTTGCCCACCAGATAATTCGGCGGGTTTACGTTGTAAATATTTTTCTAAGTCTAAGGCATCCACTACTTCATTGACCCGGTTATCGATCCGGTCTTTAGGAACCTTGTTAACCTTAAGGCCATAAGTGATGTTGTCATAAACATTCATATGGGGATAAAGGGCATAGTTTTGGAAAACCATGGCTACATTACGGTCTCCAGGAGCCACTTCATTCACCTTTTGTTCGTCAAACATCAAATTACCATCCGTAATTTCTTCAAAGCCGGCAATCATCCGCAAGATGGTGGACTTCCCACAACCAGATGGGCCGAGTAAAACTAAACGCTCACCCTCTTCAACTGAGAAGCTCATGTCTTCCATGATGACGGTATCGCCGTAAGCTTTTTTGATGTTATCTAATAAGATTCTAGTCATTACTTTTTTTACACTCCTTACTTTGTCGCTAATCTATTTAATACCGGCTGAGGTGAAGGTACCGATAATGTATTTTTGGAATACCAGGTAGAGTAATAGCGGGATACTCATGGTAATCACGGATATTGCCATGGCAACGGTAAAGTCAGTACCACCTTCTGCCGACATAAAGAGTTGTAAGGCCAGTGGTAAGGTAAAGTTTTCTTCGGTTTTTAAGAAGAGGGATGGCCATACAAATTCGTTCCAGGAATTGATAAAGAACCAAATCCCCGTCGAAGTCAATTGCGGACGAATCAAAGGCACAATGATATCCTTCATAATCCGCCAGTCAGAGATATTATCCAACTTGGCCACTTCAATCAGTGAATACGGGATATTTCGCATGGCTTGGTTCATCAATAAGATCCCGGTCGCATCAGCAACTAAGGGGAAGACTACCCCAAAAATATTGTCTCCCAGTCCCATTCGGTTAATCATGAGGTAGTTAGGAATCATGGTTACCGTAAAGGGAATAAAGATGGAAGAAATAAAGAGAAAATAGGATGATTTCTTCGCTCTAAAGTCAAAGTAGACAAAGGCATAGGCAGCTAAGAAGGAAATCACTAACTTAGCCACCGTTACAGTTGTGGCGATGGTAAAGGTATTCATCACGATTCGAAGTAAGGGCAAGCGGTCCATCAACTTGATGTAGTTATCAAAGACCGGTTGCAAAGGGATAAAGGCTAGGACATTGTCATAAACATCCGGTAGTCGTCTCAGTGAGGTTCCCAATGCAAATAAGATTGGCATTAACCAAACGATCACGATAAGAATGAAGACAATGGTCCAAATAACATTACTTGCGCTCCACTTTCCCCTAGTTTGCATAGTAGACACCCCTTTCGCTGAACTTGAAGTTCAAGAACAGTAAGATAGAAAAGAGTAATAAGGTCACTATGGACATGGCTGCCGAATAGCCGGTTTGGAAAAGAACAAAGGCATTCTTATAGGACTCATAAATCAAGTTGGATGAGGCGTTGTCAGGTCCTCCAGAGGTAATGACCGAAATCGGGGTATAAACGTATTGGAGACCGGTAACAATGGTCATAATGAATACGTATAGACCGGTTGAGGAGGACATGGGAACAACAATATCCTTGAAGACGCGCCAGGAAGGAATTTTATCCAAACGCGCGCTTTCAATGACTTCATTATCAATCCCTGAAATAGCTGCATAGAGAGTAATAAAGTTATAACCAAAAACCTTCCAAGCCGTAATGTAACAAATAACCACAATCACCAGGCTTTGGGAGGTTGACCAATTAGGGAGGTTAATCCCGACAAAGCCTAATAATTTAGCCACTGGTCCTGAGGTTGGGTTCAGAATCCAGTTGTAAACGATTGATCCAACCACCATTGAAATAAATGAAGGTAGGAAAAATGCGGATTTAAAGAAGTCTTTGAATTTTGGAATTAAGAAATGAAGCACAAAGGCAATCACATAAGGGACAGCAAAGTTAACCACTAACAAGATAAGAATATAGACCACGGTATTCCATAAGATCTTATAAGTTAGGGGGTCAGTAAACAAAGTGATGTAATTGTCAAAGCCTACAAATGTCTTCTTAGGACTGACCATATTCCATTCAAAGAAACTCAAATATAAAGTATAGAGTGTAGGCCAAGCTACAAATATACCAAAAATGAGAATGGCTGGTAGTAGATACCATAGCGGTTTATAACGCTCTTTCATATTTCCTCACCTTCTAAATATCAAGCACTGTTATTTAATCAATTGGTTAATTTCATCCTGGGTCTTTTGTACTTCGGTATCCACGTCAGCCCCACCTAAGACACGGTCTTTGAGGTCAATGAGCATTTGTTCTGCTTGCATACCAGAGTTACCAGGGAATGGTGCCCAAGGAACCAGATTTTCTAAGTTGGCATAGGCTGCAGGGAAGATTTTATCGTCTTTAATTAAGGTTTGTAATTCTTCGTTATCAGAAGCATCTTTCGTCGGTGGCACATAGCCAGTCCCCTTGGTCCAGGCAGCAATGTTATCTGGTTCATATAAGAACTTCATAAATTTCCAAGCAGCTAATTGTTGGTCATCATCTTTGGCAGTCACCACAAGCATAGAACCCCCAGCTGGTTTGTTAATTTCTTCGCCTTCAAAGGCAGGAGAAGGAATCGCTACAGCTTCAAAATTGGCATTATTCATGACATTGGTCCGTTGGGCGATGGTTTGGTGCCACATACCGATGTTTCCTGAGATGAAGGCTTGTTGACCATCTTCTCCTGAAGCGTGAATAGCACTGCCTTCTTCAACCATGTCTTGGTAGAATTGGTAGGTTTCTTTCCCTTTATCGTCAGCAAAAGCGGCTTTACCGTCTTTGAGCATTTGAGAACCGTTAGATTCCACCATGGATTGGATGTTCCAGTTATCTTCCGCTTCTTGAATATATAGGCCGGTGTGGTCAGTATTTTCACTGATGGTTTGAGCCGCTTCCCGGATATCTTCCCAGGTCTTGAGGTCATCTTTATTGACCCCAGCTTCATTTAAGATATCCATATTCAAGTAAATTACCGGTACTGATAAGGAATAAGGTAAACCAACTTGGGAATCATCATTGGCTGTCGCTAGGCTATAGATATTTTCTTCGAACTTATCGGTGATAAAACTACTGTCTTCGGTGGATAAGTTGTCAATAATTTCTTGGGGTTGGCTATATTCAAAGTTATTGGCAAAGTATTCGCGGTAAGACCAGCCAATTTGTACTAAGGCCGGTACTTGACCAGCTGCAGCATTGGTTTGGAGGTTTTGCATTAGGCCTTGGTACATCCCCGATTGGAAAACACCGGTCACATGGACTTCATCTTGGGACTCGTTAAACTCATTAATCAGTTCAGTAACCGTTTGTCCCCCTTGGGTGTCGGCGTTAGGGTACCAATATTCAATTTCTACGGGGCCGTCAGAAGCAGCGCTATCGCCCTCTCCTGAGCTATTGCCACATGCGGCTAGTGATAAACCTGTTAATAAGGTTAAACCACTTAATAACCATTTTTTAAGCTTCATTTCTCTACTCCTTTACTTAAATTAAACTGAGAATCTTAAATGAATAGACATACTTAACTTCCAAATATCAAGCATTCTTATTTAATCAATTGGTTAATTTCATTCTGGGTCTTCGTGACTTCAGTCTCTACGTCAGCGCCACTTAAGACACGGTCTTTGAGGTCAATAAGCATTTTTTCTGCTTGCATCCCGGAGTCTCCAGGGAATGGTGCCCAGGGAACCATGTTTTCTAAGTTGGCATAAGCAGCTGGGAAGATTTTATCGTCCTTAATTAAGGCTTGTAAATCGTCATTTTCAGAGGCATCTTTTGTTGGTGGAACATAACCTGTTCCAGCAGTCCACGCAGCAATGTTATCTGGTTCATATAAGAACTTCATAAATTTCCAAGCAGCTAATTGTTGTTCTTCATCTTGGCCAGTAACCACTAGCATGGATCCGCCTGCCGGTTTGTTATTCTCTTCACCTTCAAAGGCAGGCGAAGGAATCGCTACCGCTTCAAAATTGGCATTCTTCATCACATTGGTCCGATGAGCAACCGATTGGTGCCACATACCGATGTTTCCTGAGATAAAGGCTTGTTGCCCCTCCTCACCAGTAGCATGGAGGGCGCTTCCTTCTTCAACCATATCTTGATAAAACTGGTAAGTTTCCTTACCCTTTTCATCAGCAAAAGCAGCTTTGCCATCTTTTAGCACCTGGGATCCATTCGACTCTACCATAGCCTGGATATTCCAATTATCTTGGGCTTCTTGGATATAGAGGCCGATGTGATCAGTATTTTGGCTTATCGTTTGCGCAGCTTGGCGGATATCTTCCCATGTCTTCAGCTCGTCTTTATTAACCCCGGCTTCGTTCAAAATATCCATATTTAAATAAATAACAGCTACCGATAAGGAATAAGGGAGGCCAACTTGGGAACCATCATTAGCAGTGGCTAAGTTATAGATGTTTTCTTCAAACTTATCAGAGATAAAACTACTATCCTCTTTTGATAAGTTGTCAATAATGTCTTGAGGTTGACTGTATTCAAAGTTATTAGCAAAGTATTCACGGTAAGACCAACCGACTTGAACCAGAGCTGGCGTCTTCCCCGCTGCAGCATTGGTTTGCAAGTTTTACATTAAGCCTTGGAAGGTTCCTGATTGAAAGACACCTGTCACATGGACTTCGTCTTGAGACTCGTTAAACTCATTAATTAATTCAGTGACGGTTGGCCCTCCTTTGGTATCACCATTAGGATGCCAATATTCAATTTCAATTGGCCCGTCTGAAGCAGCACTTTCATTGCCACCTGAGCTATTGCCGCAAGCGGCCAGTGATAAACCTGTAAGTAAGGTTAAACCACCCAACAACCATTTCTTTAGTTTCATTTGCCTACTCCTTTAAGCGATAACTAGCGACCAATAACTTATAATCTTTGTTGCTTGTAGCGTTCCGTGACGGGATTCGTTGTCTTGGTAAAGACATCAATGGTTTCATCATTCACTTCAACCACGGAATAACCCAATTGATCAGTAAAGAAAGCCACATCTCCAACTTGTTCTAAACCAAAAGCCAATGAAGCCGCCGTGTGTTGTGGAATATTTCTAACCATGGCATGGCGATTTTCATGGAGATGTCCGGTGAAAATTCCCCGTACATCGGACGCTTCTAATAGGTCCAAATAGCTGTCACTAATCTCTGTTTCGATAATTCCTGGTTCCCAGCCGATGACAAGCGGATGGTGGTGGAAAAGTAAGGTTCCCTTTTCACTAGGCTTGGCTAATTGATCAGCTAACCAAGCTTCTAATTCTTTTGAAATGATACCGTGGTGACGACTTTGTTCGGCAGTATCTAAGATAATTAAGCGATAGCCTTGAAAATCAACCACATAGTTCAATCCTTCATCAGCTTCCTTGCCGTACAAGGCTTGATAAAAAGCTGCCTTATTGTCGTGGTTGCCCAATACATAATAAAGTGGCATATCTTTAGGCATGTAAGACCGCAATATCCGGTCAAGAGCCTGATAATCCTCTACGCCACCATCATGAATTAAATCCCCTGTATTCACCACAAAATCCACGCTATTAAAATCAAAAGTCTCTAAAGCGTGAAAAAGTTTTTCATGGGGTTCATAGTCGATCCCAAACACTTCAAACTCGCCTTGGTAATTATCCAAGTAATGGGTATCCGAAAGATGCAAAAACTTCATGTGATTTCTCCTTTCCATTAAAGTACATTGTCCATTTTAGCCAAGCAATGTAAATTCTAGCGCCGCTTTTGAGTAAAGTTTGTAAATAATAGGTATTTTTTCGGTAAATAAAAATAGGTCTTTTTACAAATATTAACTAATAAGTAAATTTATAAGGGATGATTAAGAAATCTCTAGGAAATGTTAATTAAATGTAAAAAGACCCGGAATTAGCTTTACATTAAATTTACAATACGCTAGAATAGTTTACGTAAAATTTACATAAGGCCAATGATTGGCCAAGCTAAAAGGTAAAAATCAACAACGAGAAAGGATGAAAACCATTATGTTAAGATTTTTCGAACAACGCCGCCCTTATAAGAGCTTAGAACAAGTCCAACGCGAAGAAAGCAAACGTCAAGCCAAAGAAAAAGCCCAAGTATTAGCTCACGCTAAATAAGCTATATAATGTAAAAAAGAGGTTAGGATCATTCACCTAACCTCTTTTATTTAATGGATTTTTGCTATTCTGTCCTGTAATCACTTAGCGACTTGAGGCCAATTTACCTATTCTTGACCTCGCTTATCTTTACAAATCAATCCAATGATATAAATGCAAGCAATAACCAATATACTTATACAACTCTTGCAAGGCCATGTTCTGGGTATAGGGGTGATTTGGATAGCTTTCCCCTTGAAAATAGGCGCTCACAAAATTGAGTTGGAAGCCGTAGTCGCGGTTAGCTCGCTCAAAAGCCAGCCGCGTCCGTCTCATATGATAGTCACTGGTCACGACAATGGCAGAATGATAACCCAGATCATCCATGAGAGCTAGTGAAGTTGTCGCGTTGGTCCAGGTAGAAGTGGCCTGCTTTTCTTCGATTAAGTTCTCCCGCTTGGCTCCCAATTGCTGGTAACCTGCAAATAAATCTTCCCCCACATCAGTATAGCGGGGAGAAACAATCATTTTATCAGCCCGACTATAGCCTGCTTGCAATAACTGCACCGCCTTTTCAGCCCGTTCGACTGCCGGTCCCTCGGCCACGATAATTAAGTCACTGCTTTGCGGCGCGTGGCCTTGGTCCAAGTGCTTGTAGAGGGACCTCAATCCTAGGCCAAGAAGCGCTCCTAATGTGAGAACAGGTAACCATCTTCTTTTCATTATTTGACCTCCTTTCACGAGTAAGCTTTGCTCTTTAAAGCTATTATTCTTGCAAAATGGCTTACCTTATTATAACAACTTTCTCACCTAAATAATGGTTTTATCCCTATAATAAATAAAGCTTTTATGATAAAATGTACCTTCATGTTTAAAATTTGTATTTAAAGGGGAGTTTTATCATTAAATATCTTATTATACTGGCCTTGTGCCTATTAGCTGGCTGTCAGCTGCCTAATCACACTAGCCAGTCTCTCAGTGATTATAAGGAAATCTATCAACCGGTCAGCGACAGGATCGAATCAGGCGAGAAGCTTTTAAGCTTGACTGACCAAGTTCAGGCTCTCGACCTGTCCTATTATGATGAAGAAGTCCAAGCAAGCATTTCTGACCAGATCAAAAACTTGCAATCCAAGCACAAGTCCTATGATGATGGGCTTTTCATTATGAACCCCTTTGGGACATTTACCCAATCCATCTATACTTACTTGCCTGATCCTGATCAAGACATTGGCAAAGTGACCTATAGTATCGAGTCTGAATCTAGTGATGTCCTCACCTTCGAACCGGTCAACTACAGTCAGGATCCTAGTGCTTACGAATTTACCATGATCGGTCTGGTGCCTAATGAAGCTAACCAACTGACGGTTAATCTCTACGATGCTGATGATAACAAGTTAACAGACTATCAATTTCAGATTAGTGCTCCCGATATCCAGGCCACTGACTACGAGACCAAAATGGACGTCCTCTACGACTCTGGCAGGGAAGAACTAACAGATGGTTTCTATGCCAGCATGGGCAGCGACCAGGATAATGCCAAGTTTTCCTATTTATATGATAATAACGGACTCGTTCGCTCTGAATTGGTCTCTGACGGCGCCCGCTTAGAAAACTATCAATTTCTGGATAAACAACACCTGCTGGTTCGGGTAAGCAACGGCAAATTAGCCGTCCTAAATGGCTTAGGTCAACCAGTTCGCATCTATGAACTACCTAATCATTCTGTCCACCATGACTTTATCGTCAATGAGAAAAAAGATGCGGCCTTCCTACTAACCACTAACGATCAGACGGATACCATTGAAGACACCATCACCTATCTCGATTTACGGACTGGTGAAAGTCAGGAACTGATCGACTTAAAGGCGATTTTTCCTAATTATTTCCAACCCGTGATGGCCACCCATCAAAACCGGGCTCAAAATGAAATTGCTAATTATTTAGCTGAACATCCCGACCAAGATTTTAGTGATATTGACTACAGCGCTGACGGATTTAATGTTCTTGATGATGAAGGTAATCTGACCAATTTAGATTGGATTCATATTAATGCCATTGATGTGATTAATGGCGATGAACTGATTCTCTCTTCCAGGGAAACTTCGTCACTGATCAAATTATCCAATGTCTTTGACCAAGTGACGGTCGACTATATTATCGGGCCGGAAGCAGTTTGGGCAGGAACAGGTTATGAGTATTACCTGCTCACCCCTGACAGCGACTTTAAGCCGACTGGCGGCCAACATAGTGTTCGTTTCCAATCCAATGCGATTAATGATGGCTTTTACAATTTAACCCTCTTCGATAATAACTACTGGCGTCTGGGTACCCGAGATGACCTGGTTATCGACCTACCTCAGGAAATGAGCGAAGAATTTGATCCAGAAGTGCTTGACGCTTACTCTTACTTTTATAATTTACAGGTGGATGAAGCGAGCGGAAGCTATGACCTGGTCCAGGCCTTTCCAGTGCCCTATTCCTCCATCGTTTCCTCAGCCCAAGTCTATAAAGGCAACTATATTACCACTAGCGGAATGACTAATATCCTCGGGGAATATAACCCCCAAGGAGAACTTATCCGGCAATTTCAATTCTTTGTTCCCCGCTGGACTTACCGTTTAGTTAAGTTAGACCTGCAAGACTTCTTCTATGAAAATATTCTTTAAACAAAAGACCTCAAGCTTAGGCAAATGCTAGCCTGGCTTGAGGTTTTTTAGTGAATTATTTTAAATTGGCCGCTCTTTAATGAGGCGCGGTTGGCCCAGAAACGCTATCTCGGCCTCTTTCAATTTCTTCTTTAGGCATTGGATTAGGCATCTTATGCTCATGTTGTGAGGCACCAGAAACCACATCACTGCTTTGGCTCTCTTCCTTATCCTTAGCTTTTGAAGTTGCCTTGGATACCGTATCTGGTCTTGGGCCGCCCTCGCTAGCTTCAATATAAGGTTTCTCAATGGCATGTTGGAGTTCATCATCAAGACCCGCTTCGTAGCGTTCTTGATACCATTGGTTAACGTCTTCAGCGGTTTCGCCCAAGAATGGATTTGGTACATGTGGATCATGCAAGGTCCGGTCCCAAGAGGATTCCGCGGTATCAATAAAGGGTTTCCCATTTTGAACGGTTTCTAAGACCCCAAGATAACGGCCTTTTTGGTCATAGATCGGACGGTAGTGTAAGTAGACCTTATTCCCATTACCCTTGGTGTACCACATACTCTCACTGCGACGACGACCATGATGGAGGTCTTCCATAATCCCTTCCACCTTGGTACGGATTTGTGGTGGGTGGCAGTCAGAAACATTGCCCCCTAAAGTCACGGGAGAGCGTGGCGTCCCCGCGTCTTCTTGGTGGCGGCGTTTGTTATAGTAGAGGAAGCGGTTTTGCTTATCGACAAAAGAAATTTCCACTTCTAAGTTGTCAAGGATAGCTTGGACTTCATCCAAGGTTAACCAACCTGTTCCAAAATCTACCCGGGTATCGGTTTGGAAGGAGTAAGGTTCAGCGTCAGGATCTTCATCCCCTCTAGCATAGGCTAAGGCCCGGTCTAGGGCGTATTGCATCCCCATCGTGGTATAGGTTGCCCCAGAGACCACATCAAATTCACGCTTGCTGCCATCTTCCTTGATTTGTTGGATTAATTTTTCTGAGGCTTGGCCACCAAGTTCTGGCGTTTCAATGCCCCGATACTTAATATCGGTAATTTCATTCTCGTCAACAGTCACTGCTAAGGACACTTTCCCCTTGTAACCGTCTCCTTCACCATAATAGGTTCCTGGAGTGAATTCATTAGGTTCAGGTTCACCGGCCGCGATTCTTAAGGCTTCTTTGACCGCCTGAATGAGTCCTTCAGAGGAATGCGTGGCGCCTGATAGAACATCCACATCAGCACTTTGTTGGTCTAAAATCTGATTCACCAAATGCTTGATGGCTAGGCTACCAACGTTTTCTGAATCGGCTTCAGAAACTTGAATATCTTCGATCTTATCTTCACTAACTTTTACATCAACTTCTACCATATTCAGAAAGCCCTGAGCTTCTTCATGGTAGGTGCCTGGTTTAAATTTTGCCATTTTTCCCAGCCTTTCTAAATCTTTGTTGTATATATTACATTGTATAATAATCGATAGCTAAAGACCAATGATATCTAGAACCCTTTGCTTATTTCTTTGCTTAATCAACCATATAAAAGTAAACTAGAGATAACTATTAAAGAAGGAGTCTGTTTAATGTACGAAAAAATGCTTAAAGACTCAAAAAGTAAGCGCCAGATGCTGGTCAAACTCTTTTGGTCAACTTTCTACCTCTCTGCCTTTACCTTTGGTGGAGGCTATGTCATCATTACCCTCATGAAAAAGACCTTTGTGGATGATTATGGCTGGATTGAAGAAGACGAAATGCTAGACCTGGTAGCGATTGCTCAATCTTCTCCCGGAGCAATCGCAGTGAATGGCGCGATCGTGATCGGTTACAAATTAGCTGGCTTTATCGGTATCCTAGTTTCTGTTTTAGGGACCATCTTGCCTCCCATGCTGATTATTTCAGTGATTGCCCTCTTTTACCAACAATTTATCCAAAATTTCTGGGTTAAGACCCTCTTAGAAGGCATGCAGGCTGGCGTGGCAGCCGTTATCGCCGGCGTTGTCTTAGACATGGTCGCTGATGTTTGGCGGCGCAAGCAACCCATCTTGGTCATTATTATGCTAGCTGCCTTTATTGCCAATTACTTCTTTGCCGTTAATATCATCTATATTATTTTAAGCTGCATTGGACTAGGAGTAATATACAGCTGGTTACAAAGTAGGAAAGGACGCTAATCATGATTTATTTACAATTACTTATCTCCTTTCTAAAAGTCGGAGCCTTTAGCTTCGGCGGTGGTTATGCTGCCCTCCCCCTCATCCAAGAAGAAATCGTTGAAAATCATGCTTGGCTATCCATGCAGGAATTTACCGACCTGATCACCATTTCGCAAATGACCCCTGGTCCGATCGCTATCAATTCCGCAACCTTTGTAGGAACTAAGTTAGCTGGACCCCTGGGCGCTATGGTTGCCACTCTGGGTTCAATCTTACCTTCCATTATTATCGTGAGTATCATCGCCCGTCTCTACTTCAAATACCGTAACCTTAACCTCTTACAGAACGTTCTAGTCGCCCTACGTCCTGCGGTGGTAGCTATGATTGCTGCAGCCGGCTTATTAATACTGATCTCTGCCTTTTGGGGAGAAGCTCCACTTGGCTTAACCAATATCAACTGGACCGCCGTAGTTATCTTCGGCCTTGCATTAGGCATACTCATCAGATATAAAGTCAATCCCATTTTAGTTATTGTCATGGCAGGCGTCGTTAATGTCCTATATCAAGCGGTTATAATGGTGGTATAAAGGAAATTATTAGTCAATATACAGTAAAAAGACACTATTGAGCTAGCCACAAAAGTAAATTAAATGATTGGGAAAGCTATTCAACACTCGCTGAAGAATTTGGACATTACCACACAGGAACGCGTCATAACATCACTAACTATGGGAGTAACTCGGAGTTAAAAGAAGAGAGCCAGGCTCGCAAATGGAGTTATCAGTTACTTATCCTCTACTCTGACTGAAAAGAATTTCTAAAAGGGAAAGAGACCGTGGCGATTTATGATATTGCTGAAGAATTTAGAGTACCCAATGACGTGGTAAAAAGCGTGATAGAGTTTTACCGATGTAAGGGTAAATTATAAGAAGAAAGATTTTTATACTTTGTAAATATAATCCAACAAAACTATTGTTAGCAAAATAGTTTTACTTATATAAGGGGTCCTTTTTTGAACCCATTGGTTGACAATATTATTTTATAGTGTAGAATGAAGTTAACTGAAATGATTTCTTTAAATAGAAATTGCGAGAGAAACCTTCATTCTGCGAAAGTAGTTTGGAGGTTTCTTTGCGTTTTGGGACAAAAGTTTAAGCACACTTTTAAAACTTATAAAGAACAGCGTGCTATTCTGGAAAGTAAAAATTTAATAATAGATGATGAACATCTATTGGATCTTGTTTTAAAAGATTATTCCTACTATACGATTATTAACGGATACAAGGAATTATTTTTAAAGGATAGCAATTCAGAAAATGAAGAATTTAAAGACGGTACGAAACTATCGGATCTATATAATGCCCATTGGATAGATACTACTATGAGTAATATTATTTTCAAATATACTCTGCTAGTTGAAAAACGATTAAAATCTCAACTTTCATATATGATTGCTAAGAACTTTGGCGTTGATGAGAATAGATACCTTAGGGAAATTAATTACGGCCAAGCTTCATATCATAAAGGAAAGTTAAGTCAAATTGTTAAAGATATAAACGAAAAAAAGCATACAGATATTTCCGCAATTCATTATTTTAAAGAAGAAGGCAATCTTCCCCCGTGGATTGCTGCAAAATCTATTAGCTTTGGAAATATCGTCAATTGGTATCAGATTTTAAGAGAACCTCATAAAGATATGCTAGTAAGAAATATGTTAGTTTCTCCCCCTAACTTAAAGCCTGAAGTTTTAAAAGATTATTTCTTTAGATTACTACAACAAGTTTATCAATACAGAAATAATTCAGCTCATGGACAACGTTCGTTTTCTATTCACTTAAATGAAAAATACAGTTTATTATATTCTCATTTAAAAGCTGCAAAATTAGATAAATATTTTGACGGTTATCCTAAAAATGGTTTATATTCAATTATTTTCTCAATACTGATACTTCTTAATGATAGAAATGCATTAAATCAATTTTTTATTGACTTGCGTGATTTATTTATAGTGTATTCAGATAAAAAGTTTTACATATACGAAAAAAGTATAATTGAGTTATTTGGATTTCCACCAAATTCTTTAAATAATTTTGGAGAATATATTATAGAGTCTCATAAATAAAATTTAATTATTACTTGCTATACTATAAGGAGAGTCTCAAGGACTAACTTATATATTGTAGAGCCTTCAGGGCTGTAAGCGAGTAACCACGGTTATCCGCTATTTTATTAATAAAACAAAAAAGCGCCCCATAGAGGAGCGCAAGATCGGACAAAAATATTATACCATAGGAGGAGAAGAATATGGCAAAGAGATTGTATGATGAGAATGGGAACGAAGTGAAGCAGCGTGGTGGATGCCTTAAGTGGGTTGGAATTGCCGTTTTAGTACTTGTAGTACTCCTTGTAATCGGCGGCATTATGGGTGGTAATGATAAATCTAGTCAATCATCAAGCGACGCCTCAAGTCAAACAGCAACATCTTCAAAAGATTCGACTGAGAAATCCACAGATAAAGAAGAAAAAGAACCCGCTAAAGATGATAATGTCCCTCAAGAACACAAGAACGCCCTTAGACAAGCAGATAATTATGCTAATAAGATGTACCTGTCAAAAGCGCGTCTTTATGATCAACTTGTTTCCGAATACGGTGAAAACTTTTCCCCAGAAGCTGCTCAATATGCTATAGATAATGTGGAAGCAGATTGGAAAAAGAATGCATTGAAACAAGCTGAAAACTACTATACCGAAATGGCTATGTCTAAAGATAGAGTCTATGATCAACTTGTATCAGAGTACGGTGAACAATTTACTCCAGAAGAAGCACAATATGCAGTAGATAATTTACCTGATTAAGACAAATAAAAAGCCCTACTCCCCAAACCGACCAAAGCTGTGGGAGTAGAGCAACAAACTAAACACACACATTGGATGTGCGCCTTTTGCATATCCTATTATACCAGATTAGCAATCGAAATAATAGGAAGGATATTATATATGGCTAGTATTAAAAAAGATAAAAAGACAAAAAAGTGGTATTGTCGAGTATCTTATCAAGTAGACGGCAAGAATAAAACAAAAGCAAAGAAAGGATTTAGGACTAAAAAAGAAGCAGAGTTATTCGCCTCCAAAGTGGAAGATCGACTATTTAAAGGTCAAAGCATTGACGAAGCTTGGTATGGTAAGAAACCTAAAGAGCAGATATTTGCTAACTACTTTGAAAAGTGGTGTGAAACCTATCGCATGTCCGGAAATATCTCCCTAAGCACTTACAACAAATATATCGCGGAGATAAAGCGTGTAAGAGAATTTTTTGGAGATGAAGAATTAACTAAGATCACATTACAAGAGTACCAAGAATTTTTAAATAAACGCGGAAACGGCCGGTCTCAAGACAGCGTACGTAAAACGCACGGGCGACTCAACGCATGCTTTAAAAGGGCTCAATATGACGGTCTAATCGTCAGTAATCCCGCTTTTGACGCCAAGATTAACTACACTAACGTAGGGTCGCATCGGGTAAAATATTATACTGAAGCAGAAGCTAAAACGCTGTTTAAGTTATTTAAAAAAGAGATTAATATCAAAAACGTCTTTTTATACATCGCCCTGTCCACAGGATTGAGACTCGGAGAATTTATGGCCTAGCCTGGGAAAATATCGATAAAGGCATCTTATCAGTAAAAAGGTCATATAGCTTTATCGATCGGAAATTTACAGAAGGGAAAACCTTTTCAGCGCAAAGGACTATCAAAATCAGCCGTGAGTGTCAGTTAATTGTTAAGTAGTTTAAGTTAAAAACACCACATAATAGCAAATATTTATTTGTAGAAAAAGTAGGCAAAGAACATTATGATCCCTTTATTACTGACACGGCCATACGAGAATATTTTAAAGATCTATGTCGGAAAAATAATTTGCCGGTACTCCGTATCCACGATTTAAGGCACACCCATTGCAGCCTGTTGATTTTTAAAGGGATGTCTATCCATTACATCAGTAAGCGGTTAGGGCATAAAAATGTAACTATCACCCTTGAAAAATACTCTCATCTCATTGACGAGTTTGAACAAAGGGAAAATGAAAAGATCGACAATATCATGGAAGAGTTAGAGTTCAAAAATAGTTCAAACTAATTCTCACTTCTTTGATTTTCTATGACATTCTCGAAAATGAAAAAACCCCTAGAAACGCCGTCACATCAACGTTTCCAGGGATTCATAAAAAGTTCTTTGACGTTCTTTGATTACGTCATAATGCCGGCGGTGGGGGTCGAACCCACACGTCCGTGAGGACACGGGATTTTGAGTCCCGCGCGTCTGCCAATTCCGCCACGCCGGCTTATATATAAAAGGCGGTAGCCGGATTTGAACCGGCGATAAAGGTTTTGCAGACCCGTGCCTTACCCCTTGGCTATACCGCCATATTTAATTAAAAACTAACCTCTTCTTTTAAGAAGAGGTCTAAACAATTACCACTAGCATGATAATCATCAAACTGGGGTAGCTGGATTCGAACCAACGCATGACAGAGTCAAAGTCTGTTGCCTTACCGCTTGGCGATACCCCAATGTAAGGGCGAACGAGGGGAATCGAACCCCCGAGTGTCGGAGCCACAATCCGATGCGTTAACCACTTCGCCACGTTCGCCATATATATGATATATAACAGGTTTAACAGGGACACTAGGAATCGAACCCAGATCGACGGTTTTGGAGACCGTAGTTTTACCGTTAAACTATGTCCCTATTCTCAAATGAGAATAGTTATCATTTTATGGAGGGAAGAGGATTCGAACCTCTGAACCCGAAGGAACGGATTTACAGTCCGCTGCGTTTGGCCGCTTCGCTATCCCTCCTAATGGATGGTCCGAGACAGAATCGAACTGCCGACACCTTGAGCTTCAATCAAGTGCTCTACCAACTGAGCTATCGGACCCCATTATAAGAACGGTCCGGACGGGATTTGAACCCGCGATCTCCTCCGTGACAGGGAGGCATGTTAACCCCTACACCACCGGACCAATATATGAATAATGGAGAATGAGGGGCTCGAACCCCCGACATTCTGCTTGTAAGGCAGACGCTCTCCCAGCTGAGCTAATTCTCCTGATTACTCTTAAAGAAGTAATGACCCGTACGGGAATCGAACCCGTGTTACCGCCGTGAAAGGGCGGTGTCTTAACCGCTTGACCAACGGGCCAACAAAATAAATATAAAACGGAGAGTAAGGGATTCGAACCCTTGAAACGGTCTCCCGTTTACACGATTTCCAATCGTGCTCCTTCGGCCTCTCGGACAACTCTCCAATAGCTTAAAGCCTGAGGACTCACTCGCCATAACTCCGCAAGTAGGACTCGAACCTACGACATCTTGATTAACAGTCAAGCGCTACTACCAACTGAGCTATTGCGGAATAAAATAAGATTGCACGGCAACGTCCTAGTCTCACAGGGGGCAACCCCCAACTACATTCGGCGCTAAGAAGCTTAACTGCTGTGTTCGGTATGGATACAGGTGGGTCCTTCTTGCCATCGTCACCGTACAATTTATTTTTTGAGCTTGTTCGCTCAAAACTGAATCTATCATCATCCCTTAAACCTCATACAACCTTATCCTTTGGATAAGTCCTCGACCGATTAGTATTTGTCCGCTCCACTTATTGCTAAGCTTCCACTCCAAACCTATCAACCTGATCGTCTTTCAGGGGTCTTACTACTTTAAAAGTATGGGAAATCTCATCTTGAGGGGGGCTTCACGCTTAGATGCTTTCAGCGCTTATCCCGTCCACACATAGCTACCCAGCCATGCTCCTGGTGGAACAACTGGTACACCAGCGGTGTGTCCATCCCGGTCCTCTCGTACTAAGGACAGCTCCTCTCAAATTTCCAACGCCCGCGACGGATAGGGACCGAACTGTCTCACGACGTTCTGAACCCAGCTCGCGTACCGCTTTAATGGGCGAACAGCCCAACCCTTGGGACCGACTTCAGCCCCAGGATGCGATGAGCCGACATCGAGGTGCCAAACCTCCCCGTCGATGTGAACTCTTGGGGGAGATAAGCCTGTTATCCCCAGGGTAGCTTTTATCCGTTGAGCGATGGCCCTTCCATGCGGAACCACCGGATCACTAAGCCCGACTTTCGTCCCTGCTCGACTTGTAGGTCTCGCAGTCAAGCTCCCTTCTGCCTTTACACTCTGCGAATGATTTCCAACCATTCTGAGGGAACCTTTGGGCGCCTCCGTTACACTTTAGGAGGCGACCGCCCCAGTCAAACTGCCTGACTGACACTGTCTCCCGACCAGCTAATGGTCGCGGGTTAGAATGGTCATCCCACAAGGGTAGTATCCCACCAGTGCCTCCATCGAGACTAGCGTCCCGACTTCGATGGCTCCTACCTATCCTGTACATGTGGCACAAACATTCAATATCAACCTACAGTAAAGCTCCATGGGGTCTTTCCGTCCTGTCGCGGGTAACCAGCATCTTCACTGGTACTACAATTTCACCGAGCCTCTCGTTGAGACAGTGCCCAAATCGTTACGCCTTTCGTGCGGGTCAGAACTTACCTGACAAGGAATTTCGCTACCTTAGGACCGTTATAGTTACGGCCGCCGTTTACTGGGGCTTCAATTCAGAGCTTCGCTTACGCTAACCCTTCCTCTTAACCTTCCAGCACCGGGCAGGCGTCAGCCTCTATACATCATCTTTCGATTTGGCAGAGACCTATGTTTTTGATAAACAGTCGCTTGGGCCTATTCACTGCGGCTGACCTTGCGGTCAGCACCCCTTCTCCCGAAGTTACGGGGTCATTTTGCCGAGTTCCTTAACGAGAGTTCGCTCGCTCACCTTAGTGTTCTCCACTCGACTACCTGTGTCGGTTTGCGGTACGGGTTGTTTGATTCTCACTAGAAACTTTTCTTGACAGCGTGACGTCGGCGGCTTCGGTACTAAATTTCCCTCCCCGTCACAACTCATGAAGTCTGAGGCAAGCCTTTCACTCACCTTCTCACTTATTGCTTGGACGCGTTTTTCCATCTCCGCGCTCCGCTTAGCCTTCTGTGTCCTTCCATCGCTCAAACAAATCAAACAAGTACAGGAATCTCAACCTGTTGTCCATCGCCTATCCCTTTCGGTCTCGGCTTAGGTCCCGACTAACCCTGGGAGGACGAGCCTTCCCCAGGAAACCTTAGTCATTCGGTGGACGGGATTCTCACCCGTCTTTCGCTACTCATACCGGCATTCTCACTTCTATACGCTCCACATGTCCTCACGATCATGCTTCTCTGCCTATAGAACGCTCTCCTACCATCCTATGGATCCACAGCTTCGGTGTTCAGTTTAGCCCCGGTACATTTTCGGCGCAGGGTCACTCGACTAGTGAGCTATTACGCACTCTTTCAATGATGGCTGCTTCTAAGCCAACATCCTAGTTGTCTAAGCAACCCCACATCCTTTTCCACTTAACTGAAACTTTGGGACCTTAGCTGGTGGTCTGGGCTCTTTCCCTTTCGACTACGGATCTTATCACTCGCAGTCTGACTCCCGGACTAAACTATTTGGCATTCGGAGTTTATCAGATGTCGGTAATCCAGGATGGACCCCTCGATCAAACAGTGCTCTACCTCCAATAGTCATCATCCGAGGCTAGCCCTAAAGCTATTTCGGAGAGAACCAGCTATCTCCAAGTTCGATTGGAATTTCACCGCTACCCACACCTCATCCCCGCCTTTTTCAACAGACGTGGGTTCGGCCCTCCAGTGTGTTTTACCACACCTTCAGCCTGGACATGAGTAGATCACTTGGTTTCGGGTCGACGACAACAAACTCAACGCCCTCTTCAGACTCGCTTTCGCTGTGGCTCCGCTTCTTCAGCTTAACCTTGCTTGCTATCGTCACTCGCCGGTCCGTTCTACAAAAAGTACGCCATCACCCCTTAACGGGCTCTGACTGCTTGTAGGCATACGGTTTCAGGTACTCTTTCACTCCCCTTCCGGGGTGCTTTTCACCTTTCCCTCACGGTACTGGTTCACTATCGGTCACTAGGGAGTATTTAGGCTTGCCAGATGGTCCTGGCGGATTCCGACGGAATTTCACGTGTACCGCCGTACTCAGGATACTGAATGAGGTGGCTGAGCTTTCGCCTACGGGATTGTCACCCTCTCTGATCGCCCTTTCCATGGCGTTCGACTAGCTCATTCACTCCCGTCCATCAGTCCTACAACCCCAGCATGCAAGCACGCTGGTTTGGCCTCTTTCCGTTTCGCTCGCCGCTACTCGGGAAATCGATTTTTCTTTCTCTTCCTGTGGCTACTGAGATGTTTCAGTTCACCACGTCTACCTTCCACTCAGCTATGTGTTCACTGAATGGACCATTGTCGATAAAAACAATGAGGTTCCCCCATTCGGAAATCTCCGGATCAAAGCTTACTTACAGCTCCCCGAAGCATATCGGTGTTCGTCCCGTCCTTCATCGGCTCCTAGTGCCAAGGCATTCACCGTACGCCCTTATTCACTTAACCACCGGTTAAGTTGTATGATGCGAAAAGTTTTAAAACTCTTTCTTTTTCGGTTTTTACGCTTGGTAAAATTGGTTTATTGACATTTCTATCTCGCAAAAAATAGAAATGCGGAATGTTATGATAGTATTCAGTTTTCAAAGAACAATAGAGAGTTAGACCTCTCAAAACTAAACAAAGAAGACTCAAATATGTATTCCGAATATATCCTTAGAAAGGAGGTGATCCAGCCGCAGGTTCACCTACGGCTACCTTGTTACGACTTCACCCCAATCATCTGTCCCACCTTCGGCGGCTGGCTCCAAAGGTTACCTCACCGACTTCAGGTGTTACAAACTCTCGTGGTGTGACGGGCGGTGTGTACAAGACCCGGGAACGTATTCACCGCGGCGTGCTGATCCGCGATTACTAGCGATTCCGGCTTCATGTAGTCGAGTTGCAGACTACAATCCGAACTGAGAATGGCTTTAAGAGATTCGCTTGCTTTCACAAGGTCGCTGCTCGTTGTACCATCCATTGTAGCACGTGTGTAGCCCAAGTCATAAGGGGCATGATGATTTGACGTCATCCCCGCCTTCCTCCGGTTTGTCACCGGCAGTCTCGCTAGAGTGCCCAACTGAATGCTGGCAACTAACAATAAGGGTTGCGCTCGTTGCGGGACTTAACCCAACATCTCACGACACGAGCTGACGACAACCATGCACCACCTGTCACTTTGTCCCCGAAGGGAAAGCTCTATCTCTAGAGTGGTCAAAGGATGTCAAGACTTGGTAAGGTTCTTCGCGTTGCTTCGAATTAAACCACATGCTCCACCGCTTGTGCGGGTCCCCGTCAATTCCTTTGAGTTTCAGCCTTGCGGCCGTACTCCCCAGGCGGAGTGCTTAATGCGTTAACTCCGGCACTGAAGGGTGGAAACCCTCCAACACCTAGCACTCATCGTTTACGGCGTGGACTACCAGGGTATCTAATCCTGTTTGCTACCCACGCTTTCGGGCCTCAGCGTCAGTGACAGACCAGAAAGTCGCCTTCGCCACTGGTGTTCTTCCATATATCTACGCATTCCACCGCTACACATGGAGTTCCACTTTCCTCTTCTGTACTCAAGTTCCCCAGTTTCCAATGCACTTCCACGGTTAAGCCGTGGGCTTTCACATCAGACTTAAGAAACCGCCTGCGCCCCCTTTACGCCCAATAAATCCGGACAACGCTTGCCACCTACGTATTACCGCGGCTGCTGGCACGTAGTTAGCCGTGGCTTTCTGGTAAGATACCGTCAAGACTGGAGCAGTTACTCTCCAATTTGTTCTTCTCTTACAACAGAGCTTTACGATCCGAAAACCTTCTTCACTCACGCGGCGTTGCTCCGTCAGGCTTGCGCCCATTGCGGAAGATTCCCTACTGCTGCCTCCCGTAGGAGTTTGGGCCGTGTCTCAGTCCCAATGTGGCCGATTACCCTCTCAGGTCGGCTATGCATCATTGCCTTGGTAGGCCGTTACCCCACCAACGAGCTAATGCACCGCAAGGCCATCGATAAGTGACAGCAAAGCCGTCTTTCCAAATGTCACCATGTGGTGACATTTCCTATGCGGTATTAGCATCCGTTTCCGGATGTTGTCCCCCGCTTATCGGTAGGTTCCTTACGTGTTACTCACCCGTCCGCCGCTAACGTCAGAAGTGCAAGCACTTCGTCGGTTCGCTCGACTTGCATGTATTAGGCACGCCGCCAGCGTTCGTCCTGAGCCAGGATCAAACTCTCATGAAAGAATCATGAGCGTTGATAGCTCATTGTTTGCTGACTAGTTATAGTCTGGTCTAGACTTATTGTTTGAATTGTTGGTTCATCAACAAAATGTTGATGCCCTACACATTTGGTTCGTCTTCTTTGTTCAGTTTTCAAAGGTCTAATCTCGCTGTCTTCTGTGACAGCGACTTAATTAGTATACCATAGCTTTCAAACGCTTGTCAACAACTTTTTTAAAAGTTTTTTTGAAGCAGTTGAAGTTGGTTAATCAATTAAGTTTTACCAATCAATTTTATCTGATCAGCAAGAATTATTATAGCTTATCGCTAAGTTGTTTGTCAACAAGTTTTTTGATTTATTTTCTTAAGTGTTTTAAGGAACAAATCATTTCTCGTGAGAAACAACTTTTATAGAATACCAAGTTCCCTATTGATTGTCAATAACTTTTTTCTAACTTTTTTCATAATTAATTATTCTTAGCTGTGCATATCCTAATAATGACTAGTCTTATCTCTATTTGGGCGAGTTTTCTTCCTTAAAACCGGTAAAATGATAAGCCATAATGAGCTGTCCGATACTTAATAGGATCACTAGAAGTGCCATTAGACGATTATTTAAGTGAAAGTAGCCCCATAGACTTGTCAGGAGGCTAGGTAGAATTAAGGAAAGTAAAATGGCGCCGTAGCATTCCTTCAGATTATAAAAATCCAAGCGCTGAGCTAGCCGCAAGCGGTTGAGGACCACAGTAGCTAATAGGCTATATAGGATAAGAAAAAGTAAAAAAAGAAGATGACGCATGCCGACGAATAAGTATTTCTGGCTCTTACGATAGTTTTTCTGATAGTTTTGATAGAACTGCTCCAGTAAGTCCTGACTACTTAGCTTATCCTGAGTGCTTCTATTATAAGCTGCGGAAAAGTCATCGCCTTCTCGAGGTTGATAGACCATCATATCTTCTAGAAAGATATAGGCCGAGGGGTTATTCAGGAAAAGAGTGTCTAATTCTTCCAGTTCAGGTAAAATCCCGATACTTATTGCTGGCGCATCTATTTTTTCCTTCTTCTCTTTAGCCCCATCTCGGGGAACTAATTGCCCTTCTTGGAGTTCATAGTCTTTTAGCTTCTGGTCAACACTTTGACTGGGGAAGTCGGCTAGTAATTCTTGGTAACTTTGGTCAAAGACTTCATTATTTACCCCCTCAAAGCGCCAAGCAAAGGGTAAGGTTAAAACTAGACTTAGGGCAAGAATAACTATGACCATTCCAAATGTGTTGAGTGAGCGTCTTTGTCGATAGACATAGGCAGAAGTTAAAATATTTTTTAAAGAAGAGCACATGAAGGGGTTCCTTTCTGCTATGATATTTTCAGAAAATACTTGTAAGTGATAGGAGTGCGTATCTATGAAAACGATTGCCGTTATTGGAGCTGGAAATATGGGCCAAGCCCTCATTGCCGGCTTACAATCCAGTGGCCACCAAGCTCAGTTAGAAATTAAGGCCGCTACTGCTAGCCAAGCCAGCGCAGATAAAGTTGCAAAGCATTTTGACATTGCCTGCTCAACTGATAACCAGACCTGTGCCCAGGCTGCTGACCTCGTCATTGTGGCAGTGAAACCTTATCTAATGGACCAGGTGTTGGACGAAATCAAGAACAGTCTCAAAGCGGATGCCATTATCGTCACCGTAGCAGCTGGTTATAGTCTAGAACAAGCAGCGGCAATCCTTGGTAAAGAACAAGCGCTTGTCCGCATCATGCCAAACACTGCCGTAAAAATCGGCCAAGGGGTGATTGCGATGACCGCTAATGACCAGGTCTCCGCTAAGGACTATCAAGCAGTTAAAGACTTATTCCAAGGGCTAGGCTTAGTTGCTGAAGTCAGTGAAGACCAATTTGCAACCATCACGGGACTGTCTGGCTCTAGCCCAACCATTGTCTACATGCTGATCGAAGCCATGGCAGACGCCGGATGTCAACAAGGTCTTCCCCGGTCTCAAGCTCAAAACTTAGCCGCCCAAACCGTCTTGGGAGCTGCCGCTATGGTCGTAGAAACTGGCCAACACCCCGGTCAACTAAAGGATGCCGTCTGCTCACCTGCTGGCACCTCCATTGAATGCGTTCGTAAGGCAGAGGAAAAAGGCTTACGAACCGCTGCCATGGAAGCTGTCATTGCTGCTTGCCAAAAAGCCAAGGGCAAGTAAGCCAGTTAGCCGCGCACATAGAACTCAATTTCCAACAGAAAATTAGCTACTTGCAGCAAGAAGGGCTATCCCAGGATAGCCTTTTTTATTTTTCCATCATAAATCGAGACTTTCTAAAGCACATCTAGTTGATGCCTTGGCAGTCAGGACAGATTCCGTAAAACTCTAGGTGGTGGCCGGTAATTTCAAATTGAGTAGCCTCTACCGCATAGTCTTCCACTTCAGTCAGGGCTTGCTCGACTTTAGCCGCATCGGGATAATAGACATCGACGATTTTTCCGCAGTTTTGACAAATGATGTGATAGTGCTTTTTCAAGAAGAAGTCGAAATGGGTGGCCCCATCATTGGCACGTACTTCCTTAACCAGGTTAATATCGGTAAAGATATTCAAGGTATTATATACCGTTGCTAAACTCACCGATTGATCTTCTTGGGAGAGCTCTTGATAGACTTGTTCGGCAGTAGGATGATGGTCAGCCACAATCAGATGTTTTAGTATTTTTTTCCGTGGGGAGGTTAGGCGAATACGGCGTTCACGCAAATAAGCGACCGCATCGACATATAATTGCTCATAATCCATGTGTTGTCTTCCTTTCCATCAGCCCTTTAGCTAATTATAATTGAAAGCCTGTAAAATATCATATTTTTCCCTTAAGTTGTTAAAATTCTCACTTATGCTTATTGAAGAAAATCATGCTATGCTATATAGTAATTCAAGGTCTTAATGGTATCGATTAAAATAGAAAAGGACGATTAAAAACCAATGAAATTAGGTGCTCGCACGATAAAAACCGGCATTGGCGTCATGCTAGCCATGGTTATCTCTAGCCTCCTACCCCATATTGAGATTATGCAACCAACATTTGTTGCGGTTCTAGGACTGCAACAATCCGTTAAAAAAACCTGGTATACCCTATTTAGGCGGGGAGCTGCTGCTTTCTTAGGTGGCTTAACCGCCGTGGTCATGTCTTACTTCTTTGGAAATAGTCCCATTGTGGTTGGTCTGACCGTCATTATTTTTATCGCTATTATGAATGCCATTCAACTCCAAGACGTGATCTCCCTGGCCACAATTACCGTCGTTATCATCATGCTACAGCCTGTCGATAACGTCAATGACTTAATCGGCATTGCGACTTCCCGGGTGATTGAAAACATCCTCGGTGTGGTGATCTCCTTCTTGGTGAATGTCTTTATCATGCCACCTAAGTATGACAACGTCCTCTACAAGGAAATTTCGGACACCTCTTCAGAAGTATTGATTCGACTACGAGCCATCTTGAGAAAAAATGGTGAGTATTCTTCCCTGACTTCAGACTTGGACTGGGCCTATAAGCGGATCAACTATATTCGCGATCTCTTCCAACTTTCTAAAGAAGAACCCATTTGGTTTGCCAGTCGCAGGGTATCAAGAAAACGGCAGTTAGTGGTTTATCGGAGCTTCATCCAATCTTTATTAGATATGACTAATTTACTCCATACTATCCACACCCATACCAATATTCTCTTTGTGATTGATGATGACCTGCGGATTCAAATACGTGAGCGGATTGAAACCCTCTGTGCCGCCCATGAGCAGATCTTCCTTAAATTTGACGGCCGCATCTCACCGGCTGAGGTGAACTTCTTCCAGCCTACTAAGATGCGCCGCCAGGAGTTGATGAATCATATCATCAAAGAAACCGACCTCAACCGAGGTTCAGAAACAGAATCCTTGAACTACCGGATTGAAAAGAGCAACTCCTTAATCTTAATCACCGGAGCCATGATCAAGGTCGAGAGTTCTCTCATCCATCTCAATACCCTGGTTCGCTCCTACCATACCCATCACGAAGAAGACCATGACCATTACGCCTTAAAAGATAAATTAGATAGTTAAAAAGACTCGAGCTGATCAGTCGGTAAATGACCTGACAATGATAGGCTCGAGTTTTTCTTTTAATCAATAAATTAGCTAAGATTTTTCTGATCCTTGCTGTTTCAAAATACTTAGTGACAGTTCCTCAACGACAAGGGGATGTTCATTACTTAACAAAGGCTTCTCTTCATCGGCAGCGAGAAAATGATAGTCTTTTGCCAAAAGCTGCCAATCACCCTCTGGTAAGGTAAAACGAATGGTATTGGTCTGTCCATTAAATACCAGCAGGTAATCAGCGCCTTCTTCATGGTAAAGAAGAGCAATAATTTGAAAATCTGCCTTCAAAACCTCCACTGCCTGGTCAATGCTTTTGAAAGCAGACAAGTGAAAGACTGGGTGAGCCTGGCGAAAAGCAATCAGATCACTCAAATAGTCCACGGCATTCCGGTATTTATCGCGCAAGGACCAGTCAATCTTGTTGATACGATCCCCATGGCGGTAAGAATTACGGACACCTTGCTTAGTCCGGAAGAATTCCTGGCCGGCATGCAAGAAGGGGATCCCTTGACTTAAGAGGACAAGGCTATTGGCGAGCAGTTGCCGCTTTTGCCGCTTGGCATGACTTTCAAAGCTATGAGTAATGGCTAGTTTATCCCATAGAGTCCAGTTATCATGGGCAGCCACATATTTAACCAATTGCAGGGGCGACTTGACGTTAATAGCCAACTTATTCAACCGCTCCCCACCCAAAAAACTGGCTAAGAGCGTCCGCTCCACAGAAAACTTACCACTGGCATAACCGGTATCCATACCCTCCCCTTGGTCAGACCCCTTGACACTGTCACGAAAATGGTCGTCAAAATAGGCAATCCGAGGAGTCTTATAAGCATTGACTAGGCAAGCCTTGTCTTCATCGGGCAGGTAGGTTCCTAAGTTCCAACCTTCTCCTAAGATAAGGATACTTGGATCAATGGCATCTAAAGCTTGGCGGACTTGATTCATGGTCTTGACGTCATGGATTCCCATTAAGTCAAAGCGAAAACCATCAACGTGGTACTCCGTGGCCCAGTAGCATACCGAGCGGACAATATACTCTCGCATCATCTTTCTTTCTGAGGCGGTATCATTTCCCACACCCGTCCCATTACTAATGGTGCCATCGGGGTCACGACGGAAATAATAGTTAGGGACAGTCAGTTCCAGGGGGTGGTTTATGTAATCATAGACATGATTGTAGACCACATCCATAATTACACGAAGGCCCGCTTGGTGGAGGGATTGGACCATGGTTTTCATTTCTTTAATCCGGCAGATGGGATCAGCAGCATCCGTGGCATAAGAACCTTCAGGAACATTGTAATCGCTAGGATCGTAACCCCAATTATAATTATCGCTATCCTCGATCCCTTCAATTACCGTCTTAAAGTCAGCCATGGGCAGGAGCTGGACGTGGCTGATTCCTAAGTCCTTTAGGTAGTCGAGGCCAGTACTCTGTCCTTTAGGCGTTTTAGTCCCTTTTTGACTGAGACCCAGAAATTTACCCCGCCACTTAGGCTTGACTCCTGAATTATCCGCACTAGTCAAATCTCTCACACTGGCTTCATAAATTACCGCTTGAGAAAGACTCTTCAGAGCGGGCGCTCGGTCTTGGTCCCAATTAGTGGGATTAGTCCGAGACAAATCAACCACCACACTGCGCTGACTATTCTGAGTTGCTCCAAGGGCATAAGGGTCTCTCGTAAAATTAGTCTTCCCATTGGGAAAGGATACCTTATAAAGATAGGCGGTATTGTGCCAATCACCAGGAAGATCTAGACCAAAAACACCTCGTGCTTGACGTTGCATAGGATATTGGGCTTGTCGATTACTATATAAGTCCTGGTAAATGAGCAGGCTGACTTCACTGGCCAGGGGCGCCCAAAGTCGAAAACTAGTCGCTTCTGGCCGGTAGTTAGCCCCTAACCGGGCTTGACTAGCAAAACAGTCATCGAATTCTGGATCTCTGACCAGGTCATCCATGGCTTGGTCTAAGCTAGAGCCTTGGGGAGGGATCCCCTGGAGGATTTTATCTAAACGTTCTTCTAATTGATTTTTCACTTAATAACCTCTTCGTATGCTTCTTACTCACTCATCTTCTCCTTCATTATAACCAGGATGGGCGTATTTAGCTATCTTGGCTATTGAAACAGGCCATAAAAAAAGCAGTCAGCTCTCAACTAATTGCTAGCTAGAGCTGACTGCTACTGTTAAAACCGCGCTCAAAATGACTGACACAAGAATTAAACTATTGTCCCTGTCCACCATAGGGGTTGGCCGGGGCTGGATTATTATTCCCAGCAGCTGGCACTTGAGGAGCTGGGGCCTGTCCTTGGCCATTGGCTGGTTGTTGGTTAGGGGCCACTTGGGACTGCTGTTGCTGTTGTTGTCTTTGGGCTGCTTGAGCTTGACGGTCCGCTTCCGCTTGAGCTGCTTCTCTTTGCTTGGCCTCTTCTTGCCTTTGTGACTCAGCGGCTTGACTTTGACGAGCAGCCGCTGCTTCAGCCTCAGCTTGGGCCGCTTGGGCTTCTTGAGCCTCCGCCTTCTTCTTATCTCTAATACTTTGACTTTCCTTAGCCATGGATTCTTCTAAGGCAGCCTTGTCATCATTTTTGCCTTGGAAGCCGTGACTTAGGTCAAAGTGTTCTTCCTGCAAGGCTTGACCAAAGAGATCTGCTAATGCTTTAAAGCCTTGGTCATTGAATAGACCTGTCTCTTGGTTATAGATCTTCTCAGGGTCAAAGTTCTTCGCCTCGAAAGCCTTATTGAGGTCCATGATATTTATATGTGACTCTTCTAAGGCTTGAATTAAGCGGACTAAGAAACTTCCGTATGTGCCCTGGCCATTAGCCGCTTCACTATAAGATGGTAAAGCCAGGAAAACAATATTAGTTTCTGGGGAAGCAATCCGTAGATGGCCATAGACTTGTTTCAAATTAACCAGGGTATCTTCAAGGCTTCTCCCTTGGGCAAAGTCCACTTCACTGGTCAAAGGAAGGATTAATAAATGTGGTTTTTCCTTAGCCACCTGGTCAACCAGGTCACTCGTTAATAAGGACTGGCTGCTGTGGCCTGCATAGTCATAAGCTTGAACATTTAAATCTAAGTCTGCTGCTTGGCCTTTGGCCTTAATGTGCTCGCTTAGCCATTGGTCACTTTCTCCTTGAACCTTAACCGTAGCCACTTTGGCTTGGGTTCCTGCTTGGTTAATATAGGCTAAATAATCACTAAGAGTCGCTTCTTGGCGCTTGTCTTCAAAGCGCTTGGCCGCCTGGCTATGGTCACTGGCTTTAGGCGCTTGACTTTCCACCTGGCTACTTGCTTGGCTTTTTGACTCATAGGCGACATTATTTTGCCCTGTTTGTCTTTGCTTACCAATCAGGTAAAAAGCAGCCACTAAGAGGACAGTAATTATTGTCGCAATAATAGCTATCTTACGCTGTTGATCTCTAGATGTGTTCATCTAACTTGCTCCTCTCCTTCTTCTTAAAAGATTGTAACATGAGACTGCTCCAAAAACGAGAAAAAAATATTTTACCTATACACTATTCCTTAAGCTATGTTATACTATTTTTGACTTTGGTTTTTCCAAGTGAAGAAAGTAGGTCATGTGATGTATCATCCAAAAGAAGGAGAATTCATCACAGTCAAAAGTTATAAACATGACGGCTCACTCCATCGAACATGGCGCGATTGTTTGGTCCTAAAAACAAGCGAACAAAGTATTATTGCTTGTAACGACCACACCCTCGTTACCGAATCTGATGGTCGCCGTTGGGTGACACGTGAACCCGCTTTACTCTATTTTCATAAAAAATATTGGTTCAATATTGTCACCATGTTAAGGCAGAACGGTGTCTCATATTATAGTAACCTAGCTTCTCCTTATGTCATTGATGAAGAAGCCTTGAAGTATATCGACTATGATTTAGATATTAAAATTTTCCCTGATGGGGAAAAACGCCTGTTAGATATTGACGAGTATTTAGAGCATGGTCATGAAATGCATTATTCTAAAGAATTAGATATAATCATTAAAAGCCATCTCAAAGAGTTAGTACGCTGGATCGAGGAAGAAAGAGGTCCCTTTTCTAAACCTTATGTCGATCTCTGGTACGAACGCTACTGTCAGCTGACCCAACGTCGTAAGCGACGGAAGAAAAGCTACAAGTATAAGAAGAAAAAGCGGATTCAGTCGTAATAAGATCATCAGACTGTGATGATTAAGCAGATAGCGTCATACGCTATATCTTTTCAAGTGATTAAAGTCTTGATAAAAAAACGTCGACACCATAGAGTGGTCGACGTTTTTTTTATTATGCAACTTAACTAAGCTGAACATTACTAGTTTTTTTAGCGAATGCTTGCCTTTTGGCGCGCTTGTCGCACTTTCTAGTTGAGTTCGGACGCCAGTCTTGAAGTTGCTTCAGAAAATTCCAACGCACAGTTATTCTGTGCTTATGGTATTTTCCTCCAGCAATTCAAGACTTTAGCAACGTCCTCACATCCTTCTCAAACCTGTTCCGGGTGCAGATCGATCTCCACTTCACTAAAGTGCAAGAAATTCTTTTCAAGAATTTTTGCTCTTTAGCTCCAGTGCTATCGATCTTTAGCGCACCCGTCACACTCTCATAGATCAAGATAATCTTTTAAGGCCTGCCAAATCTTCATTTGGACGGTAGGATAGGCATGGTGGTTAAGGTCATGCAAGAAAACCCAATCATTATCTTCTTGGTCTTGCCAGCCTTTTTCGGCTGCGGGAGATAATTTAGCATAGTAGAGATCAATCTCCCAGAGTCGGTGAGAAAAGACATGGCGGACATGGCCGATGGATTTTTTCATTACGACTGGTCTAAGATCGTAAACTGCCTCTGCTTCAGCAACCAGGTTTTGGTAAGGCTGGCGCTCTTCTCCCCCTTGCTGGTCAGCTTCTTCTTGGTTAGCCACTTCAAAAAGCGGAACCGTCCACAAATTAGCCAAGAGACCCTGGCTGGGACGCTTTTCAATCAGATACTGGCCTTGACTATTCTCCAGCAAGAGTGCTTGGTAGTGAATGGTTTTGGATTTGGTTTTGGATAATTTCACCGGATAATCCAACTCGGTCCCGGTTAAGGTAGCTAGGTTAAAGTCTTTGATAGGACTAATATCACTCAAGGGCTTCTTAGCGGTTTCGTAACTACTGCCCAAGTCCATCAGAGCTTGGTTGAAGTCGCCGGGCCGTTCATCGCCCATCACATAAGCCACTACTTCACGGAAGATAGCGTGGTTCTTTTGCCGGCTGATGTCAGCATTAATGGTAAAGAGGCGGCTGAAAACTCGCATGGCATTTCCATCGATGGCGGGTACGGCCTGACCAAATGCAATAGAAGCAATGGCGCCAGCCGTATAAGGTCCAATCCCGGAAAGTTTCTTCAATTCCTTAGCGGTTTGGGGAAATCGACCGCCATAGTCATTCACAATCTCCTGGGCCGCTTTGTGGAGGTTTTTAGCTCTAGAGTAATAACCTAGTCCGGCCCAAAGTTTCAGTAAGTCATCTTCTTCTGCCGCTGCCAGGTCCACGACAGTGGGAAAGGCTTGTAAAAAGCGTTGGTAGTAAGGAATAACAGTATTGACCTGGGTTTGCTGCAACATAATCTCTGATATCCAAATCCGGTAAGGGTCCTTACTTTCCCGCCAAGGCAAGTGGCGGCCCTCCCTATCATACCAATCAAACAAGGTTTTTCGAAAAGCTTGGTTGGTTTGTTCTCCCCAGACTTCAACTCCCTCGATGGTCGGTCCTAAATCAACAATGGCTGATTGACCGATCCAATCCTTAGGGGAAAAATCTTGATTACTTCCGCTCACAGTTCTCCTTCTTCCTCTGCCTGCCTTATAGCCGCATCGATGGCTTCACTCTTAAAGCCACGGCCAAAAAGCATGGTTTTTACTTTGAAACGTCGTTCTTTCTCATCCAAATTCCGGTACTTCTTCCAATAGCGCTTAAAATACTTATTTAACGCCGCACCCTCATCACGGTCGAGCTGGTCAGACTCTTTTAGTTGGGATAAAACTTGGCTAATTAAGTCATTATTGTAGCCCTTCTTATAGAGAAATTGCTGTAATTTCTCCCGTGCCTTTAGGTTGGAATTCTTTCTAAGTAAGCTAGGTAACTTCTTTTTAGCCAAGTGTTGAGCATTTTCCATTTGATCAGCCTCACTATACTCCAACAAGGCTTGGTCAATGATGTCTTCACTAAGCCCCTTTTCCTTCAGTTCCATAGCAATCACCTTGGGGCCTTTTCGGTTGATAGTCTTAGCCGTTCGGGTATAGGACTGGCCGTAATAGAGGTCGTTAACTAGGGATAAATCTTCCAATTTTCCCATGACCTTATCAATAGTCGCTTGGGAATAGTCTTCCTTAGCTAAACGTTGGCTAACTTGCTTTTTAGACCGTAAACTGTGGCTTAAATAGTTTAGGGCAATCTGATAAGCCCGGTTATCGCGTTCACTGGCCAGGATATTTTTGCTTTCCTCTTGGCTTAAGTACTGCCCCTTAGACAGAGCATAACGGACTAGGGTGTCTTCACTAATTCCAAAAACAAAGTCGCCGTCAAGATAGACATTATAACGTTTCTTATGACGTTTTTGGGCTTCGATCATGGTAATCTTGCCTGCTAAAACGCTCTCCTGGTCTTGGTCTAAGCCTTCTGGGTCAGAGGAGGTGACTGCTTTTCTAGAACGAAAACCGGTTTTTTTAGCCTTTCTTTTTGGCCTGGTCAGCTGATCACTTTCATCGGCTAAGGCTCTGACTTTTTTTGAGCGGGACTTTTTCTCTGGACTGATCTCACTTAATTTTACTGGTTGATTATCTTCTAGCATGTTTTCACCATTCCATACGCTTAGTCTGAGCTAGATTTCAATAATTGCTCTAGATCAGACTTTTTTCACTTTGCTGTTCTTGATAATATTCTTTGAAAAATAAATAAGACTGCATTTTCTCTATCGGATCTTCGATTAAAGGATTCGATAGGAGGTCTAGATAATAACTCTGCCACAAGTGGTAGGCAAATTCAAGTTGGGCTTTGATTTGTACATTTTTAACCGGTAAAACTAAGGAAGTCGATGCAACCGTTTCAATGGTCACCGGTCGACCCCCTACCGGGAAGAAGTGAAAGTATTTCACCAAGTTGAGGTTTAAGTAGCCGTGAAAATTTTGGTTGCGATAGCGCAGAGGCATCAATAAGTGCTTCCCCAGAAAGAAAGGCCTAAGCCAAGTATTTCCCAGGTCTACTGGTTCTTGAACCAACCGATCAGTCATTTGCGTTTTTAGGGTTGATTTTAATAATTGGTCCAAAGTACACTGACTCCGGTACAAGAAGCCCTCACTGGTTAAGATCAAAGACCCCTTTAAATAGGCTTTATCTGTGTGATTTTTCAGCAAACGGCCTTTGACTTCTAAAACCATGAGGGTATCCTCACGAAAATGCCCGATACTCCGCGGAACTTCCTGAGCTATCCGATAGGCTCTAATCAGGTCGTCAGCCTCCACTAAAGAAAGGTACTTATGCGGTAAATTCAAGGCATAGTGCTGGCAATAGTCACTATCCTTATTTGAAATAAGGGAAGAATTGTCAGATGACCGAGTGGCTTCTGGGGCCTCATTAGCTAGGGTCGACTTTGCTAGTGACTCTATAGATTGGGCCTCACTGGTATTTACAGCAGCGGGATCTTCTCCCACTTGAGACGGGGACATATGGCAAGACGTTAGCGACATGTTTTCCAACATTTCTGGTACTCCTTCATTGTATTAGTTCTCAGTTATTGAGAAACCATTTTTAAGATAGCATATATTCTTCCAGTAAAGACTATCTTTACTTAAAGCTAATCCATTTTTTACCAGGAATTTACAAAACTTATTTTTAAACGCTTACATCCGCCTTTTTACCTAAAATTTACCCTACTTTTACAAAGGGGCCCCTGTTTGTCTAGTTCTCTTTGAGCATTCCTTCTGCCTTTACATAATGGTCGTTGAATATCTAACAAGCAAGCATATCATTTTGAAGTATTAAAAAACAACAAATCCCTAGATTAAATTCTAGTTATTTGTTGTTTCAAGGTCTTACGCACCTAGCTATTCCGTCTTTGATATCAGTTTTAGAAGTGCACATCGACAACGAGATGGCCACCTACAGCATTAACAATTTCTTGTAGGGTACCTAAACTAATATTTTGTTGACGTGATTCAACCCGTGAGATATAACTTTGCTTACGCCCAGAAATATCCGCTAATTGAGCCTGGGATAGCCCCTTTTCTTGACGGATTTTTAGCAACACATCAGAAGCCTTAATACTTGCTTGTTGTCTTGCAATATTTTTTTCATCAAGGGATAGGTCTTCTCTATGCGTATCCATATTCATCCCCTCCTAAATATTTCACACAACTCATCATAATATTTTTAATAAACATATATCCTATATTTATATTATACATAAATCATAAGATAATGCATAGATATAAACTTTGGACGAGCTATCTCAAATATTTATAAATTCTCAGCAAAGTGAACCCATCAAGAAAACATGGGAAAATCGAAAAGCCAACCAATAGATATAAGCGCTTGACATGGACTAAAAAGTTAATTAATCAAAGCACTTGTAGGGTTACAAAAGCACTAGTCTTCTTGGCCTAAGTGACTGAGCAAATAGGTCACTAAGCAGCCTGCTCCAAAACCGAGTAAGAGATGGCTCCAGTTAAAGCGCTTCACTTCTTCATCATCCAAACGCGTTGGAATCACCCGGCCGGTTGCTTCAGAAATATCCTGGATATCCTCATTTAACAATTCTTCCATCGGTTGATCAAAAATCGATGATAGTAATATTAAGTTTTCCACGTTGGGATAGCTTTTATTATTCTCCCAATTAGACACTGTTTGTTGGGTGGTTTTTAGATAACTCGCCAATTGTCCTTGGGAAATATTATTTAACTCACGTTGTTCTTTAATTATTTGACCAATTTTCATCTTGCCACTCCTCAATAATAGACAATAATTCTCATTCTTTATTAGTATACAAGATTATTGGTAGGAGGACAAATGCTTATTCTTATTCATTAACGCTTGATTTTCTTAGCTAAGCCCTTGTCAAGGCTGAAGAATTGGTGTATAATTTCGAAGATTTGGGCTAAATTAGCCGCTTTATTTTAGCTTAGGGAATTTCCCTTGAGGATTTTTGGAAGGAGATACTATGACATCAGCAGAAAATTTAATGAAAATGAATTACGACATTGAGGATCGGCCCCCACGTGGTGAGGGATTGCTCCTAAGTTTCCAACACGTCTTCGCTATGTTCGGTGCAACCATTCTGGTTCCCTTAATCTTAGGTCTACCGGTATCGGTTGCTCTCTTCTGTAGTGGGATTGGTACCTTAATCTACCACTTTGCCACCCAAAATAAGGTGCCTGTTTATCTGGGCTCATCCTTTGCCTTCATTGGCGCTATGGCCCACGCTATCGAGCAGTTAGGTGGCGATATTTCTGCGGCTCAAACTGGGGTCATGCTAGCCGGCGGAATCTATGTCTTAGTGGCTCTTTTGGTTAAAATGTTAGGGAGTAGCTGGATTGACCGCCTCCTGCCTCCAATTGTTATCGGTCCAATGATCATTGTCATCGGTTTGAGTCTATCCTCATCTGCTGTCACCAACGCAGGATTCACTCCGGACGGGACCTGGCAACAAATGTTGACCGCCCTAATCACCTTCCTGATCTGTGCCTTTGTTAATGTTTATGGACGGGGATTTATTCGAGTGATTCCTTTCTTGATTGGTTTAGTTGGGGGTTATATTGTTGCTGCCTGCCTAGGACTAGTCGATATTAGTCCAGTAGCTGACGCCGCTTGGTTTGAAATTCCTGATTTCTATTTACCTTTTAAGACGCCATTCTTTAATAGCTACCAACTTAACTTTGGTCCAGAAGCCATTGCCATTTTACCAGTGGCGGTAGTTACCATTTCTGAACATATTGGTGACCATACCGTTTTAAGTGAAATTTGCGGCCGTCAATTTCTCAAGAATCCTGGTCTCCACCGGACCTTGATGGGTGACGGGATTGCGACCTCGGTTTCTGCCTTCCTAGGTGGACCTGCCAATACCACTTACGGGGAAAATACTGGGGTTATTGGCCTCACCCGAGTGGCTTCGGTTTCCGTTATCCGTAATGCCGCTCTCTTGGCGATCATGCTCAGTTGCTTGGGTAAATTCACCGCCCTCATTTCAACCATTCCAGCAGCTGTCCTCGGTGGCATGTCTATCCTCCTTTATGGGGTCATTGCAAGTAACGGCCTCAAAGTCCTCATTGAAGCCCGGGTAAACTTCAACCAAGTCCGTAACCTGGTTATCGCCAGTGCCATGTTAGTTCTCGGTCTAGGAGGCGCAGTGCTTAAATTAGGTGCCTTTACCCTTTCTGGAACCGCCCTGGCTGCTATGGTAGGGATTATTCTTAACCTACTCCTACCTGAGATTAAAACTTTAAAAACAAAATAGAACGATTAAATAGCTGGGATGGCTCTTCTCAGCTATTTTTTATTCTTAATTTTTCTAGTAATATTTAAAAAAATCTTTGAAAGAAGCCCTCCATTTCAATGGTATAATAAGGCTAATCAGTGAATTTTACCAAGTAATTAAATGAATAAAGGAGAGACTTATGTCCATTTTAGTTACAGGCGGAGCGGGCTATATTGGTTCGCATACCGTTATTGAATTAATCAACTCTGGCTATGAAGTTGTTATTGTCGATGACTTCTCTAATAGTAAGCCAACCGTTCTTGACCGGATCGAAAAAATTGCTGGTAAGCGTCCGACTTTCTACGAAGCAAATATCTTAGATGGAGATGCCTTACGCCAAATCTTTGAAAAAGAATCCATCGATGCTGTCATTCACTATGCAGCCTTTAAAGCGGTCGGTGAATCCGTTGAAAAACCAATTGACTACTATCACAATAATATGGGTGGACTCCTTCAAGTATTAAAAGTGATGAAGGAATTTGATGTGAAGGAATTTGTCTATTCTTCAAGTGCCACGGTCTATGGGATGAATAATGTCTCCCCCCTAACCGAAGACTTACCAACCAGTGCTACCAATCCATACGGCTATAGTAAGGTCATGGGCGAACAAATTTTAAAAGATACCTACAAGGCTTATCCTGACTGGTCTATTATGATCTTACGCTACTTCAACCCTATCGGAGCCCACGAAAGCGGCCTGATTGGTGAAGACCCCCAAGGCGTCCCTAATAACATCATGCCTTATATCACCCAAGTAGCCATTGGTAAGTTAGAAAAATTACATGTTTTTGGTAATGATTACGATACCCATGATGGTACTGGAGTCCGCGATTACCTCCACGTGGTTGACTTGGCTAAGGGCCACGTTGCAGCTATCGACTATGCCAATAAACATCAAGGCCTTGAAATTGTCAACTTAGGCACCGGTCAAGGCTATTCCGTTCTGGACTTAGTCAATACCTTCCAAGAAGTCAACCAAGTTGAGCTTCCTTATGTTATTGACGAACGCCGGGCTGGTGATGTGGCTGAATGTTATGCTGACCCCTCCTACGCTAAAGAATTACTAGGTTGGGAAGCAGAAGAAGATTTAGCTGATATGTGTCGGGACTCCTGGCACTGGCAAGAAACCTGCCCTAACGGTTACGAAGATTAAGAATCAAGAAGAGAGAGTTTGTCACTTTAGACAGACTCTTTTTTTGTTGGCTAATTTTAATAAGAAAGACCCGCTAGTTTTACCGAAAGCTTCTTAGCTAGCTTGCATGTTCACCATAAAATGTTTAAACTAGAGAAAACCTGCTTAAATGAAGAAAGGAAAGCCTATGTCAGATTCACAAGGGCCCAGTTTTTCCTGGCACAAGTTGGTCCAGGAAATCCTAGCCACCCTCAAATCCCTCATTAAGATGCTGGCCCGCCTCGTTTATTATCTCATTGATCACTTGACCCGCATCCTGCTACCGCTCTTTCGAAGAATTGACCGAGTCCTGCCCCAAGGAAATAGCCAAAACAAGGATCAAGGCAGTCCGTTCAAGCGCCAAGTCCAAGAAAAGGTCAATAGCCAACTCCAGCCTAGCTTAAATCCACTTAAAAGCTTTTGGCATAAACTAGCCCTCCCCCTCCAATGGGGAGTGGTCCTTGGACTCTTAGGGCTGGTCTTCTTCCTAGCAAGCCCCAGTTATCAGGGGGCAGCTAGTGATAACCTTTTAGGTCTCAAGGCACAATCCTCACAACTAGCTGGCCAAGACCACTACCAAGCCGATAACTGGGAGATTGACCAAGACGATGTCTCTGTTTATCACGGGCCAGAGGAAAAGGAGCCAGCCGACCAGGCCTTGACCACTAAAGACCAGGACCCAGCTATTCTCGACGAAAAAATCGCCCAGTATGAGTCTAAACGAGCTCGTTACCCAAGAAGGGCAACAAGAATCAAGCGCTCAGAGGAAGAAAAAATGACGGATTCCAAGCTGCCACAAGAGTCCATTGATACTGATAGCTCAAATCCTGGCAGTGAGTATCCCTCCCAGTCTTCTAAGTCAGAAGAGAGCCAGGTTCAAGCTGGCCAAAGTTATCAAGTCCAAGCCGGCGATAGCCTCTACCGCATCGCCCAGGACCACGGCATGACCGTAGACGAGCTCACGGCCTTAAACGGCATGACTCGGCCTGTGCTTATGCCTGGTCAAAGGATTAAAGTCAAATAAGACAGAAGGCTTTCCCTCTCCACTATTTGATAAAGCAAAAAAAGACTAGCCACATAGCTTTAACAGCTAGGGCTAGCCTTTTTATTTTCTCTATATTTTATCTATTAATGATTAGTTAACACGTAATTCAGTATCGCCAGTTTCAATCACTGATTTTGTAGCATTCAAGGCATGGAAGACCATGTTTTGAACGGATTCATCAGTATAGTAGGCAATATGTGGGGTGTAGGATACTGCTGGGTGGTGTAATAAACGTAAGAAGGTTTGGTCAACAATCCCCTTATGTGACCAGTCATGTTTGACATAGTCGAATTCGTTTTCGTAGGTGTCTAACATAGCAGCTTGTAAATGACCTGCATCAAGAGCGTCAAGTAAAGCATCAGTGTCAATTAAAGCCCCACGACCAGCATTGATAATCACAGCGCCTTCCTTACATTGTTTGAGTAAGTCAGCGTTAAATAAATGATAGGTATCATCAGTTGAAGGTAAGTGAAGAGAAATAATGTCGGCTTCTTTCACACATTCTTCTGGTGTGTCACGGTATTCCAATAAGTCCCCTAATTTATCATTTGGATAGAGGTCGTAACCAAGGATCTTGCAGCCGAAGCCTTTGAAAAGACGAGCAGTTGCTTGACCAATACGGCCAGTACCTAAGATAGCAACGGTCTTAGTCCCTAAACGTTGGCCACGGATATAGAGAGATTCTCTGAAATCATGGTGGTTAGAATGATCTCTAACGGTATATAATTTACGGATAGCGTTTAAGGCTTGTGCTAGAGTGTATTCAGCAATGGATTCTGGTGAATAAGCTGGCACATTAGAAATGATCACGTCATTTTCAGCAGCTAATTCAAGGTTGTAAGGGTCGAAACCAGCCATACGTTGAGCAATGTTCTTAATACCAAAGCTCTTTAAAACTGGGTAAACGCTGTCTTCTAGAGGAGTATATTGGTAGGTAGATACCCCATCGTAGCCTTCACAACGGTCAACAGTTGCTTCAGAAAGAATATCTGCGTCAAGGGTTAATTCAACATTGTTGTCTTCGCCCCATTTTTTAGCGAGATCTTCTTCTTGTTCGCTGACACCATACATATAAATCTTAGTCATCACTTTCATCCTTTCATAAGTGTGAACCTTCACATTATTAATCTATTTCTCATAGATTACTTATTCACATGGATAATTTTAAAAGAGGCAAAAGCCTTTGTCAAGCGATTTTTAGCGGTTCTTTTTAAATGATTTAAATAAAATATACAATTGTGAATTAATTAGACAATTCACACTTTTTTACATTAGGCCTGGCTTTAGTTATACTGGTTAAAGCACTTATTCTCATCGATAAAAAAGGAGATTAATCATGAAAATTACGGTTTACTGTGGGTCCAATTTAGGAATCAATGAACGCTATGAACACCTGATCTGGCAATTAGGCGAATGGATTGGCCAGAACAATCACCAGTTGGTCTATGGCGGTGGTCGGACTGGTTTAATGGGGACCATTGCCACTGCTGCCAGCCAGAGCGGAAGCCAAGTCATTGGAATTATTCCCCTAGTCCTAGTAGAGGCCGAAGTCGCCAATTACGATATCCATCACTTAGAGGTCGTTGATACCATGAATCAACGCAAAGAAAAACTGATGGAATTAGCCGACGCCATGATTGTCTTTCCCGGGGGCTTAGGAACCATGGAAGAACTCTTCGACAGTTTGGTCTGGAAACGCCTGGCTAAGAAGCAGACCCCCATCATCATTTACAATGTGGACCACTTCTATGACGTCCTCCACTCTCTCCTCAAGACCATGGTCTCCGAAGCCTTCATGCCCCAAGAAGAATTAGACCAAATCCACTTTGTTTCTTCCCTAGCTGAAATCGAGACCATTCTCAACCACTAAAAAAAGCGATTTTCTCACTTTTGCTTATCAATCATTTGATAAAGCTTTGAGAAAATCGCTTTTAATTTATTAAGAGAGAATAAGGTCGACGAGTAGTTCAGGCGTCATGTGACTGATATAGTCCTCGAGTTGGACCTCTTCCAGTGCCTTTAATAGGTCGTCTCGACGCATCTTCACACCAATTAATTGCTTTTCTAATTCAGCAATATCGACTTGGCCAAAGAAGTCGCCCCAGATCTTGCATTGGCTAATCTTGCCGTCCTCAACCTCAATAGAAATTTCTACCGTTCCTACTTGGTCGAAGTGGTCATCAAGGTTGTAGGTGTATTGCGGAGCCTTGCCATAGTTCCAATCCCAATTCTTATATTTTTCCTTGACTAATTGGTCAATCCCTTGCCAATCTTCCTCGGTTAATTCATATTGCTTAATTTGTCCGAAGTCTTCTACACCAAAGAGTCGGCAAACTAAGGCTTCAAAGAGCTCATCCATAGACATATCGCGGAATTCTGGGGCCAGGGCTGGGCGAATTGGTGCTACCCGACTCTTGACCGACTTAATCCCCTTAGAAATAATTTTCTTTTGGTTAGGGTTTAAGGCCTTCACCATGGCTTCAGCATCAATATCAAAGAGAAGGGAGAAACCACCATAGACCCGGTCACCAACTAAGGTCATGGCAGCGCCAGACACCTTCTTATCACCTAGGTACATGTCATTACGACCCTTGGTGTGTAAACCTTCGACCCCCATGTCCTCTAGGGCCTTGATACCTGGTTGGTACATTTTTTCAAAATTACCAAATAAATCATTGGATTTATGGTCAGCTAAGAAGCAGACATTGATGGCGCCACGGTCACAGTAAACTGCTCCACCACCAGTATCGCGGCGGACCACTTGAATATTTTCTTGGTCGATATAGTCTTGGTTGACCTCTGCCCGGGCATTTTGGTACTTACCAATTTCTACTTTAGGGTCACACATATAAGGAAAGAGAATGTCCTCATCCAAGAAAATATGACTTTGGGCATAGACTTGAGCCGCCAAGGCCAAGGCCCCATCATAAATCCGTTGACCATCACGTTTTAAATCAATTAAATACATTTTCTATCACTTATCCTTTTAAAGTCCACATAATGTTTGTTGAATATCGTCAGTCAAGCGCAAGCTTTGGTCTTTAATGGATGGTGGAATATGGTAAGGCTTTTGGTTCATCATCACATAAAGGGCTTTGGGATTTTCCTTGGTCCAAGCTTGGAAGGGTTGGCGAATAAATTGTGGAGTGGTATTTCCCACACCAATTTCTAAATAAAGTATCTTGTCGTATTGATTTTTCTTAACAAAGTCTTCATAAGCTGCTTGGTGAAGCTGCCAGTCCTTATCCTCTACCATGCCATTTTCTGCTGTCCGTTTATTTAACTCCAAAGGGGCGCCACAATTTGGGCAATAAGGAACAAGTTCACTAGGAATCCGCATATTTTCTTGTTCCTTAGCCATGCGGTAGAGCAAGGCGTCATCGCGGTAGGTCACTGGCTGGCAATGCTTTTTACACTGCATGAGAACATACTTCCCTTGGTAGTAGTGCACCTTATCCATATCATAGCCAGCCTTAGGAAAGGCGTTATCAGCATTGGTGGTAATAATAAAGTAATTTTTGCCTTGAAGGTATTGATTAAAATGTTGGTAGGCCTTACCAGGTTTTTGTTCAATCCCATTCATAATGGCAAAGCGACTGGCAAAAGCCCAATATTCTTCCAAACTGGGGTAATCGTAAAGTGATGCTTGCAGCATATCAAACAAATTAAACTTTTCAATAAAGTCAGGAAAGGCCTGTTCAAAACGCTCACCCACATAGGTAAAGCCGTCAGCAGCTGACATACCAGCACCGATCCCCACCAGGATGGCCTGGGCTTCTTCCATTAACCCCCGCAGAAGGTCTGATTCATTACTATAATTTTGGCTTAATGCTTGCCAAATGGTTTCTTTATCACTCATCTACTCTTCCCCTTCTAGTCTGTCAATTAAGTCCTGATATAAATGAAGGTCTTGGTCCAAATAAACATTGAATATAACTTGTAAGGACGACCCGCTTTCTTTTAAATAGTCTCTCACTGTATTGAAAGCAATTTGAGCAGCGAGATCATTAGGAAAGTGGAACTCACCCGTAGAAATACATGGGAAGGCTAAGCTCGTCAATCCCAGTCGATCAGCCTTTTTTAAACAAGAAAGATAGGACTGCTTGAGGAGGTTTTGACGGATGGGACTGACCCGGTCAGATTCAATTCTGGGGCCCACGGTATGGAGGATATACTTAGCCGGCAAGTGGTAAGCCGATGTTGTCTTGACCTTGCCAACCGGCTCATTGTGGCCCTGGTCTTCCATGATATCGTTCAATGCTAGCCGCAAACGGACACCGGCGCGGGTTTGGATGGTATTATCAATGCACTTATGGTTAGGGATAAAACACCCTAATAGAAAGGAATTCGCTGCATTGACAATCCCATCAACTGCTAAGCGGCAGATATCCCCTTGCCAGAGATAAATCCGGTCTAAGGCTGGTACTAATTGGTCCAGACTAACGGTCCCTTCCTGGTCACGCCAACGCTTTAAATACTCATCTTCTAAGTCCAGATAATCCTCTTGAATGGGCCAGGCGGGGCGGGTATTAATCAGAGCCCGCCACTTGTCATGCATGGAATAATCCCCATAGTCAGGTCTATCTTCAACCTTCCTTCTGAGATAATATTTATTACTTCGCTCGGCTTCTAGGTAATCAATCATTTGCCTTAGCAATTCTTTTGCTGTCAAGATACTCCCCCCAATAAAAAAATCCTATGCTAAAAGGACGAGCTTCTAGCACAGAATCATTCAATATCACCCTAAGCTTCTTCTAAAGCGTCAAATTCAGCTGGGTCGACATCTTTTAAGCGAACAATCCAGTTTTCTTCGCTTTTAGCAGAATTCAATAAGGAAGGTTGGTCAACCACTTCAGTATGGCGTTCAACCACGGTTCCCTTGAGAGGGGATTGAATTTCCATCACGGTTTTTGATGCTTCAATATTTAACAAGGCGGCATCTTTTTCGACTTGGTCTTCTTGGGCAAATTCCGCATAACCCACCGTACCGATATCATCTTGTAGTTCAGGAGTCATGGATACCGTATAAAGATCGCCATTTTGTTCTACAAATAAGTAATTTCCACGTTTTGTCATTCTTCATTCTCCTTTTTATTTAAATTTATCGTTAGAGCAAATCACTTGCCCAACTTATCCTTAACTATTCTAGCACAGAAGTGAGGGAGACCCAAAAATTTAAATCTCTTTTAAGTGATTAGATAAATACTAATTTTCTTTGTAGAGAACATCGTTTTTATTAAGTGAAAAAGTTAAACTCCCCTTTCAAGGACAGAAAAAAAGACTGTGACAAAAGCCACAGTCTCACTTTATTTATCGCTTATTTTTAGAATTGAGAGTGGTCACCATCTTGGTCCTTCTTGTCTTCTTCACCCTCATGTAATTTACGATCAAGGTGTTCTAATTGCTTCTTAGCAAAGTCACGTCCACCTAAACCAAAGGCTAAGGCAAAGGCAACTGCTGCTCCACCAACAATGAACATGAAACCAGTATTAACAATGGTTTGAGCAAATTGTAATTGGTCAAGAGCCATGAAGATAGCCAGAGCAATTAAACCATATTGAACAATATTAGCTAATATATTGGATCCGGTTGATTCTTTGAGGAATTGGGATAAGAGATTTCCACCAACAACTCCTAAGATCAGAATGATCACAGCGGATAATACTAATGGTAGGTAAGCAATAATTGCAGCACCAATAGTATTTAAGACTTCTAATTGAAGGACATTTAGAGCTTCAACAAAGAAGAAGATTACAATAACTGCTTTAACGATGTTGGCAACAATCGCTGATAATTTCACATTGACATCGCCACTAGCATTGAGATACTTGGTATATTTATTGATATTAGCTGCTTCCAGTAAGTTTTCGATCAAGTCGCCAACTAACTTAGAAACTAGGCCACCCACAGCAATTAAGATCGCTGCTACCAAGATATTTGGAATAGCCGCTAACATCATATTTAAGACATTAATAATTGGACGGCTAATCGATTCAATACCTAAAACTTCTAAAGCAGCGGTTAATAGTGGGATGAAGAGTAAAACATAAACAATGGTTGCGCCAACTTTGGCTAATTTATTACCACTTGGTGCAGCATCCACTTGGTCTTTAACCGTTTCACCAACAGCACCTTCCGATTTGTTAACCAGCTTATTCATCCAGCCATCGATGTCAACCTTTTCGAGCAGGCCTTGTACCAAGTCGCGAACAAATCCGCAGAGGTAGAAAGCCAACACCAAGATAAGGCCAGAACCAATAATATTTGGAATGAAAGCAAAGAACTTATCGAACATATTGGTGATTGGTTCGAGAACGCCACCGATATTTAACCCATTTAAGATCGCCGGTAAGAAGAATACAAAAACCAAGTAATAACCGACACTGGCTACTGTTTTAATAACACCCTTGGCATCTGATTCATTCTTGGCCACTCCCCATTTTTGGAAAGTGCGGTCAGCGTGAATGGTACGCAGGCCTTTGACAATCAATTTACGTACAATTACCGCAATAATCCAGGCAATAAGGATTAAGAGAATAGTCCCTAGGATATTAGGAACTGCTGCGATAATTGGATCTAATAAAGTATGTAAGAAATCCATTATAATCTCCTCCTAATACAAAATATTACTATTTTTATTACCTTAATTATATCAACCTTTAATAATATTTTAAAATAATATGAACTTTCCCTTTAAACTTTAGACAAAGCGACAAATATTTTGTACTTAATAAAGATGTTTTACGATTATAAGAAAGTATTTTTGTTCCTAGTCCTACTTGTTCTCCAAATAGTGAGCCAGAAGTTCAAGTGTTTGCATTCGCTTGTCAATTCCTGGAACCAGGGGCATAATCAGAGCTTCGTCAGCATCTAAGTAATTGATCCAGTCCTTCAGCTGACTGGCTACTTGACTGGCCTTACCATGGAGCATCCGAGTGCGGTTGCTCTTAATTTTTTCTGCCATCTGACTGGTGATTTCAGTTGCTTTGGCCGTTTTGATGGACGGCATCCGTTGGTAGTAAGAAAACTGATCTTGACCTAAAAGCCATAAATCTAGCGACCGGGTCAAGTCTTCCGCCTCTTCTTCTTGGTCAGCAGTCGCTACAAAGGCTGAAAACATGGCCTTAGGTTCCTGTAATAATTGTGAGGCTTTAAAGTGCTTGCGGTAAGTGGCAATGGCTTGGCGTCCCACTTCAAGAGCATCTTCTCTGGCATAGGGGAAGATGCCATAGACATAGGCACAGCCTGCTTCAGCGGCCCACTTGGCCCGGCGAACACTAGTGGATAAGAGCCACATTGCCGGTAAGTCTTCCACTTGAGGATTGGCTAGAATCTTCGTTTGCTCATCCTCGCTTTGGGTGAGATAGTTATAGACTTGTCTTAAGTCTGCTTCGTAAGAAGGTATCTTGTCACTAGCCCGTTCCAGTGCCTTCCTGACGATTGGTGTCCCCATGTTATTGCCCACTCCTAAGTCAATCCGCCCTGGGAAATAAGCTTCCATCACCTTAAAGTTTTCCACCACCTTGTAGGGGCTGTAATGGGGCAACATAATGCCTCCCGACCCAATCCGAATATGTTGGGTATGGTTAAGCAACTGCATCATAATGACTTCAGGACTAGAACTGGCAAAGGCAGGAACATTATGGTGTTCAGCCATCCAAAAGCGCTGGTAACCCAAGGCTTCCGCCTTTTGAGCTAACTGAATCGTATGGGCTAAGGCCTGGCTGGCTTTTTCGCCTTCATCAATCACTGCATAATCTAAAACACTTACTTTCACCCGATAGACCTCCTTTATTTCATTCACTTATAGTATAACACGGCATGGCTAAGAACATTCACTGGACCCTAGAGAAGATTCACACTTAGCTTGACTTGGCATTTTAAGCTAAAAGCCATAGAATATAATTAATAAAATCATTAGGAGGTTATTATGAAGCAAGCAATGAACCCTAAATACCAAGCCTTATTCCAGCCACTGACCTTGCCCAATGGGATTGAATTGGCTAACCGCTTTTCTTTGAACCCCTTGACGACTAACTCGTCGACTCGAGAAGGCTTTGTAACCGATGAAGACATCAATTACGCCAAAAGACGTAGCCAGTCTGCTCCCTTACAGGTCACCACGGCAGCCTATATTGAAGACTATGCCCAATTGTTTGAATTTGGCCCCAGTGTCCGCGATGACCGTTTTATTGAGGGACTCAGTCAACTGGCCAAGGCCATGAAAAGGGACGGGGCTAAGGCCATCCTCCAATTAACCCATGCTGGACGTTTCGCTAAGGCTACCCTAAAAGACTACCATGTGGTTTACGGACCTAGCTACATGCATCTCAAGAGTCCAGTCGAACATGACGTCTTATCCATGAGTCAGCGTAAAATTGACCATGTCATCCAACAATATAAAGAAGCCACCAGACGGGCCATTGAAGCCGGTTTTGATGGGGTAGAAATTTCTAACGCCCAACGGTTATTGCCCCAACAATTCTTCTCTCCCTTCTCTAACCAAAGAGAGGACCATTATGGCCCCCAAAGTCTAGAAAACCGGTCCCGCTTTGGGGTTGAGGCCACCCAAGCCATCCAAGAGGCGATTGATGAATCCGGGGCAAAGAACTTTATCTTGGGCTTTCGTGGCACCCCAGAAGAAACCCGAGGCAATAAAGTTGGCTATAGCGTTGATGAATTTAATGACTATTTTGACCGTCTCCTAGATGTTGCCGACATCCAATACTATGCCATTGCTAGCTGGGGCCACGACATCTACCTAGAAAAAGTTCGTAGCGACAAGCATAAAGGCGAGTATGTCAACCAAGTGGTTAAAGATCATGTCAATGGCCGGGTACCTGTCATTGCTACTGGAGGAATTAATTCGCCTGATAAGGCCTTAGCTGCCCTAGAACATGCGGATATGGTGGGGCTATCTTCTGTATTTGTCACTGAACCTGACTTCGTGACTAAATTGGCCCAAGGGCAGGAAGATGCTATCGATATCAGTCTCCACCCTGAAGACTTAGCTGACCTCGCCATCCCCCAAGGAGCCTTTAAGGACTTAGTTGAATTTATGGACTATGGCGGCTCTTTACCTCAAGCAACCCGCCAGGACCTCCGTCAATTAAACCAACAAGATACCACTTCTTACTTTAAGGATTATCAATAAAAGCCAAAGAAAAAGCAGACGCCCAGTTTTAAGAGCGCCTGCTTTTTTAGTCTGATGATCATTAAATGTCTAAGCCAATTTCATATTCACGCGGTTTCTTCTTGAAGAGATATTCGCCGTTGCGAACTGAAGCCAGGCATTCTACCCGGTTACGGACCGCTTCGAATGGACTTGGCGCATCTAGAACGATGAAGTTGGCTGGTTTATCAGCTGCTAGGCCATATTGGTCTTCGATGTGAAGGGTTTTAGCCCCATTATAGGTAATTAAATCCAAGACCCGTTCAAAGTCTTCGTCAGACATGATTTGCGCAGCATGGATCCCATTATCTAAGATATTCATCATATTCCCATTACCTGCTGGGTACCAAGGGTCGACAATAGAATCTTGACCAAAGGAAACATTAATGTCATTGTGGAAGAATTCCGCTACCCGGGTCAAGCCACGACGTTTTGGATAGGAGTCTGACCGACCTTGTAGGTACATATTTTCCGTTGGTTGGGAGGTGAAGTTCATCTTCGATTGTTGGAAGAGTTGCATGAGGCGGAAGAAGTAAGCGTCATCTGCTGAACCTAGTGAACAGGTATGACTAGCCGTGGTTCTTGGACCATAACCTTCTGTTAAGACTAAGGCATTGAGTAACTGAACGAAGCGGGACTCAGGGTCATCGGTTTCGTCACAGTGAACGTCAATCAACTTGTCATATTTCATGGCTAATTCCACAATTTTGTGGATGGATTTTTCACCTAATTCTCGCGACCATTCAAAGTGAGGAATCCCACCTAAAACATCGGCCCCCATTTTTAAGGCTTCTTCCATCAATTCTAGGCCTTGACCATTGCCGTCCTTATAGGCAAAGACCCCTTCTTGAGGGAAGGCAACCACTTGGATCGTGACCTTATCTTTTAATTCATCACGGACTTCCAACATGGCTTCGATATTTTTTAATTCAGGATCGGTACAGTCCGTTTGCGCCCGAATATATTGGGTACCATATGCCATGACGTCGCGGACTGCTTGGTACATACGTTCCTTAGCTTCTTTTTTGCTTTGACCTAATTTAATGTGAGACCAGCGAGCAATCCCTTCGTATAAGGTCCCGGTCGCATTTTCAGAGTTATCGGCTTTGCCGGTGAAATAGTAGTCTAAGTGCAGGTGAGAATCAACATAAGGTGGGATAACTAATTTACCCCCTAAGTCAATGACTTCATCTGCTTCACCTAAATCCTTACCAAAAGCAGTAAATTTACCATCTTCAACCAAGAATTCATTGGCATCTGCTTGCTTATAAATTACTGCATTAGTAAATTTTTTCTTCATAGCATAACCTCCATTAATTTAATCGTTACACTTCCATCCTACTCTATTTTCACGTTTTTTGAAAGTTTATTATCAAAAGCTGGTCAAGGCTGGCTCAGCCATTTCCTAAAAGTTTTGTAGGTCGATAATGGTTCGCCCCATATGCTTACCGGCCTTTAAGGCTTCAACTGTTTCTTCAATTTGGTCTAAGCCCACACTGTCATAAGATAAACGGTCAACCACCTTCCAGTCAGTGGCGAGTTTATTCCATAATTCCTGCCGGTAATTGATATCAAGTTCTGTGCTGTTAATCCCTAGCAAGTTCACCCCCCTAAGGATTAAAGGAAGGACGGTCGTCTCCAACTTACTGCCTCCTGCATTCCCACACAGGGTCATCGATCCCCACTCGCTAATAAAAGTCATGGCCTGAGCAGCAACCTGACCACCGACAGTATCTAAAACAAAGTCAAAGCGGCGCTTATTCAGGGGCTTATCCCCCTCTAAATCTTCTGGCCAGATCACCTGATCAGCTCCTAATCGTTTAACTAATGCCTCTTGGTAATCCTTCCTTATCAAGGCACTAATGTTTTTGAAACCTAACTTATTCAGAATGGCTAGGGCGATACTTCCTACCCCACCACTAGCGCCAGTGACCAGAATTTCAGGCTGCTGGTCAAGGTCCATACCGTGTTTGAGCAGACTATCGACCGAATAAGCAGCGGTTAGTCCAGCTGTCCCATAGATCATGGCTTCTTTTTCACTTAGTCCCTCTGGCAGACTTACCAACCACTCATAGGGCACTTTGAGGTATTGGCTATAACCACCGTTATGGGTCACTCCCGCTGCTGAACACGTATTAATCACTTTTTCTCCTATCTTGGCCTCAGGGTGACTGGTCTCAATGATTTTCCCACTAGCATCGATGCCGGGAATGAGGGGATAGGAACGAATCACGCCGCCCTGGTGCTGGGTAGCTAGCATATCCTTATAATTCATCGATGAATAAGCCAGTTTGACAATCGTATCGCCCTCATCCACCGGCTGGTCTCCCAATTGGTAATCTTCTAAAGCATAAGAGGTTTCATCGCCATCGCTACGCACAACAACAGCTTTAAAAGTCTCCTTCATCTTAATCCCTCCATATTCTTATCAACCACTACAATTTTCTACTTGCAGTATGTCAAGAAGGGGGTTAAAAATCAAGGGAAGCGCTTTCTTTAGAGGGTAAAAAAGAGAGGCAGGAACACATGTCCTAGCCTCTTTGTAAGAATGAATGCGCTTGTCACACTCTATTAAAACCTGCTCCAAGCGCAGAGCAAGCGTCCGCTTCAGAAAATGACGACAAATTCTCTGTGAGAATTTTTTCGTCATTTTCTTCCAGCGGTCTTGCTCTCTAACGCGCTTGTCACACTCTATTATTAATCTTCGACTTTAGATTTTTCTTTGATGGTGTCAGCGGAATTTTGTAATTTGGCAAGCTCTTCTTCAGTTAAGTCTAATTGACTTTGTTTAACAATCCCTGCTTTACCAACGATGGCTGGGTATGAAAGATAGGTGCCATATTCTTCACGGTAGTTAGAAACAGGTAATTCTTCATGACTATCAGAAAGAACCGCATCAACTAAGCGGTCAGCAGCTGCTGTAATCCCATAGTTGGTATATTTCTTACCTGAGAAGACCACATAACCGCCATCACGGGTTTCTTGGTCGACGTCTTCTAAGCTGAAGTCGACTTTTTCTAATAGCTTATAAATGCTTTGGCCCATGACTTTAACGGTTGACCAAGCCACAAATTGGGAGTCCCCGTGTTCCCCTAAACTGTAACCTTGGACTGATTTAGGATGAACATCAAATAATTTACCCACAGCCCGTTGTAAACGTGCAGAATCTAACAAGGTCCCGGTTCCGATAACCTTTTCCTTGGCTAGACCGGTAACTTCTTGGTACAAGTTACAAATCGCGTCATTAGGGTTAGTAATGACCACTAAGACCCCAGAAAAGCCTGATTCTTTAATCGTTTGGCCAACTTTTTTCACTTGTTCACGGTTATGTTTTAACTCACCGAAGCGGTCAGGGTTGTCGCCACCAATTAAGCCAATGTTCCCTAAAGCAGAAACAATAACTTCTGCTGATTTGAGGGCTGCTTGATCATTGACATTGATTTTGACGCTGTGGTTTAAGTTACTCATAGCATCTTCAAAGTCTAAGGCATCTGCCTTCACCTTTGCTTCATTGGTATCAAATAGAGTCAATTCATCAACATGGCCATTAAGGATTAATTGATGGGCAACAGTAGACCCAACATTTCCCATTCCAAAAACTGCTACATGACGTGACATCCAATCACTCCTTTCATTTATTGTTACATACTATACCACACTTTTTGACTTTGAAGCGGTAAATTTTCAGAAAATTCTTTCTTTTTGGCCTTTTCTATTCTATGAATTAAAAGCCAATCTAGTATATACTGGTAATTGACTAGCAAGGAAAGGAAGAGATCATGCCGATTCCCATTATTTACGAAGACAACCACCTGCTTATTGTGGAGAAACCAATCAATATGCCGGTCCAAGAAGATGCTAGTGGTGACCTAGACCTACTGTCAGCGCTCAAAGCATTTATTAAGGAAAGGGACCATAAACCAGGTAATGTCTACTTGGCCCTGCTCCACCGCCTGGACCGTCCAGTGGGTGGGGTGATGGCCTTTGGAAAGACCTCCAAGGCCGCTAGCCGCTTATCGGATGATTTTAGAAGGCATAAGGTCAAGCGCGACTACCTAGCTGTGGTTCAAGACCAAAATTTGACTCTAAAAAATCAAGAAACCTGGACTGATTATCTTTATAAGAACCGCCAAAAGAACAAAGTCAGCGTGGTTAATAAGGCCGACAAGCGCGGTAAAAAGGCTGTCCTTGACTACCAATTACTGGAGCAAAGGAAGCAAGTCGCTCTGGTCAGAGTCCGCCTCCACACCGGACGGTCCCACCAAATTCGCGTGCAATTTCAAAGCCGCGAGCACCCACTCTGGGGCGACCAAAAATACGGTCAAAAATATAGTCACAAGGGCCAACAAATCGCGCTCTGGGCCCAGCACTTAAGCCTCATCCATCCCACCAAAAAAGAAACAATGACTTTTACCAGTACCCCACCCCTCAGTAAAGAGCCCTGGAATGTATTCAAAGACCAGTTCACTACTGATGAGGATTGATATTTCATGACGTAAAAAAGAGCACCCCAGCGATGGGGTGCTCTCTTCTTCTTGTGACTGTCGCACTCTCTTTAAACGTGCTCCAGTCACAGGACGAACGTCCATTTCAAAAACTGCCAACGCTCAGACTAGCTGAGCTTATGACAGTTTTCTCCAATGGTTTCATCCTCTATTATGACTGTCGCACTCTTTACTCAATGGGTTGGACGTTGAAGCCTTGTTTGCGTAGGTCTTCGATTAATTCTTCCCGTCGACTTTGCCGGAGGTTGGATTTTTTCACGACTTGTTCATAGAAGGAGTCAACCCGACGATTAGAGTCACGTAAGTCATAGTAAGTGGTCATCTCTTGGTCATAGGCATCCATGATTTCCTTAGCATTGTCTGGATAATGGTAGGTATCTTCAAAGATTCGCATTTCCTTAGGGATCCGAGGCTTCAATTGTGGTTCTTGGTTAGGATGACCAAAGGCCAGTCCTAAAACAGGTGCCGTTAATTCGGGAAGCTGTAGAATATCAATCATGGCCCCCATGTTATTTTGAATGCTCCCCAAAAAGACTGCTCCCATATCTAAGGATTCCACAGCATTATTTACGTTTTGCGCCATCAAAACAGCATCACTATAACCTTGTAAGAAACGTTCTAATTGCTTAGAAGACACCGTATCTGCGTCATGTTCCTTGGCAATTTGAGTATTGCGATACAAGTCAACGATAAAAATCCATAGCTCAGGCGCCCGGGCAACATAGTCTTGATTACATACTTCAGCAATTTGCGCTTTCTTTTCAGGATCTTTGACCCGGATAACGCTAGCATACTGCATCCCAGTTGAAGTTGCGGTATGGATCGCTACCTCTTCTAATTGCGAAATCACTTGGTCACTAATCTGGTCTTCTGTAAATTCACGAATGGTGCGGTGGTTCAATTGTTGTTCAATCAATGAGTTTTGCTTGTTCATCCAAAAACCTCCTTATATACTATATGGTAAAGTTTTGCAATCGACTTAGGCCTTGTCTACTGAAGAAGTTTATTCATTCCTTAGTAAAAACCTACAGTTATCTGAAAATCGCAATAAATTCGAGCTACTTGATTTAAAATAATCATTAAGGAGAAATCAACATGTGCGGTCGTTATGAATTTAATCAGGAAGAAGCCTTACTCAATCACTTCTACCAACGGGCCAATGATCCCGACATCCAAACTGGTACCCTCTACCCTGGCCAGGTTGTTCTCACCCTGAGCGCCAACCCGGACCAGTCAGTTCATGCCCGTGGCATGGAGTGGGGTTATGCAGGTTTTAATAAGGGACAATTATTGATCAACGCCCGTTCGGAAAGTATCACGGATAAGGCAACTTTTCAAGCTGATTTTCACTATCGTCGCTGCCTCTTCCCCATGTCTAGTTACTATGAGTGGACCAAGTACAAAGAACGCTACCGTTTTTCCAGTAATGATATTCTCTATGTGGGTGGCTGTTATCAAAGTCCAAGATCAGATCAAAGCCACCCCCGGGCCGTGCTCATGACCCAAGCAGCTAATCCGCTGGCTCAGGAAGTCCACCACCGCATGCCCTATTTTGTCCAAGCCAAAGATATCCGGTCTTGGCTCAATGACTATGACTTCGCCCGCCACTACCAGGAGTCTAACGCCCAACTCTTCATGGAAAAGGAAACCGATAATAAAAACTTCCGCAACATGACTCTCAACCTTAAAGATTAATAAAAAAGAAAGGCTGCGCAGCCCTCCCTTTAGTCATTTTTTGACCTGAAAGGGAACTGTCGCAGCCTTTTTGTTGACTTATTATTAATAAGGGTTGAAGGAGAAGGTGGAGCCGATATTTTCAGCTTCTGCTTCTTTGGCTAATTGACCAGCAATGGCAATATCTAGCGCACCGATACCAATTGGTACACAGATTGTAATTCCCTTACGTAGGCCTGGTAAGCTTAAACGTCCAGAAGCTAATTGACCAATGGTTGCATCAATATCGTCTTCATCAATAATTGACTTAGTTGCTGCATCCGCTAAAGCGCCACGGTGTAGGGCTTGGCCAATGTGGTCGACAACAATGTGGTCAGAATAGTTAATCAGGTGGTTACCGATTTCATGACCGGATCCAATTGGAATAATGATCGTGTCACCAGAAACGTCTTGGTAGTCGAGTAAGGCTTCTTGTGATTTGGTTGCTGTGATCACGATGTCAGCGTCACAGGCTTCCTTGACATCAGTCACATAGTCAATATCGCCATTCACTAAGTCTTCATGTTCAGCGATAAATTCCTTAACCCCTTTGTCATGGTAGTGCCAGAGGTTAACGTGTTTAATATTAAACCAGTCAGCAATGGCATGGAGTTGCATAGAAGCTTGCATCCCGGTACCGAAGAGGGCTAAGTTAAGGTCAGACCCTTTCTCAAAACCTAGGTACTTAATGGCAACAGCCGTTTGAGCACCAGTTCTGAGGTTAGTAATTAAGGTCCCATCCATCACTGCTTTAAAGGTCCCTAATTGAGGATCGATTAAGAGAATGAGCCCATTAATGTAAGGATAGCCGGCTTCTTTCCGTTTGCCATCGAAACCACCGACCCATTTTAAACCGGCAACATCTAAGCCACCGATATAAGCGGGCATCGCATTCATATACCCTTCATATTCAGGCCAATCACTATTGTTCCCTAGGTCTAAGGTGACCTTGGTTGGGTTCTTCACCCGACGTTCCCCTACCTCTTGAAAGGTTTTTTCGACAATTTCATTCACCTTGTCCATGGTCAACATGTTCTTAATGGTTTCTTGGTCCAATAATCGTGTTTCTGTCATATAACAACTTCCTTTCTATAACAATATCCACTTATATAGTAACAATAATTCAGAAAAAAGTTATAAAAAAGCCCTTGGCCAATTTCAGTGGCTAAGGGTTAGGACAATTTTTGGCTTAAATTTTATCGATTATTTTTTCTCTTCAGCCAGATAAGTAAAGACCTCCGAGCGACTTAAGCGACCAAGACTTTTCCCCTTATGACTAATAAGCACCGCTTCCTCTTGAGCCAGAATCTGGTAGAGGTCAGTCAGCGAGGCTTGGCTATCGACCTGGGGCAGGTCTTTAGCCATTACTCCAACCGCTTCTCCTTTTTTCGCTGGCAAAGCCTGTAAGAGTGAGGCGACTGAAGTCGGTTCTTCTGTCACTAAACTCCCCTGTTTAAAAAAGTGGCGGACAAATTCATTGGCTGGCTTGGCTTTGATATTTCTAGGGCTATCAACCTGGACTAAGCGCCCGGCTTGCATGATGGCGATCCGGTCTCCCAAGCGCAAAGCCTCATCCATGTCATGAGTAACAAAAACAATGGTGGTTTGGATTTTGTGGTGGAGGTCCAGTAAAAGTTCCTGGAGGGACTCCCTAGAAAGTGGGTCTAAGGCGGAAAAAGGCTCATCCATAAGAATTAAAGGCGGTTTAGCAGCTATGGCCCGGCAGATCCCCACCCGCTGTTGTTCACCCCCAGAGAGTTCGTGGGGATAACGTTGGCTATATTTATCGGGATCTAAGCCGACCTGGTCGAGGAGCTCACTAGTCCTGGCCTGCCGTTTCTTTTTAGTTATACCGATCATTTCTGGGATAGTTTCGATATTCTCTTCAACAGTCATGGTGGGAAAGAGAGCAATATCTTGCAGGACATAACCCATTTGCCAGCGCATTTTATTTAAGTTATAGGAACGGATATCTCGCCCCTTAAAGTAAACCCTGCCTGATTCTGGGGGGACTAAACCGTTAATCATCTTTAAGCTGGTGGTTTTCCCACTCCCTGATGGACCTACTAGGACAAAGAATTCCCCGCTAGAAATGGCTAGGTCTAAGTGGTCAACCACTAACTTATCTTGGTAGACCTTGCTCACGGAGTCAAAACGGATAAAATCTTCCATTATTTGCCACCTCCAATCAAGCCTTTGTCAAGCAAGAACTGATGGGCGACCTCTTGGGCTGACTGCCCTTCTTGACTGACCTGGTAGTTCATTTGAATCATTTCTTCCTCCGTAATTATACCGGCTAAGCGGTTCAGGGCTGCTACCACTTGGGGATGGTCCTTGGCATAGTCGACTCTTAGCATGGGTGCCCCTTGGTAGTGGGGAAAGAGACCCAAGTCATCCTCTAAAGCCACCAGGTCGTAGGCTTTGATTTCACTATCAGTTGAGTAACCATCCACCAGGTCGACCTCCCCCTGGGCAATAGCCTGGTAACGTAAGGCTGGTTCCATACTGGAGACTTGGCCAAAGTGCAATTGGTAGAGGGCTTGGATGCCTTGGTAACCGTCTTCACGGTCGATAAATTCTAAGGTGAAGCCCGCCCTTAACTTATCCGCATAGGGCTTTAAATCGGAAATTTTCTTAATCCCCATGGCTTGGGCTTGGTCGCGGCGCATCAGAATCGCATAGGTATTTTCATAGGCCATAGGCTCTAATAAGGTGAGTTGGTATTCTTCTTCCAAGCCCTGTTTAGCCAAGTCATAGGTTTCTTCCTTAGAAAGCTGCCCTGAATGATTAGCCGGCGGATTTTCCAAGAGGCTGCCAAGGATGGTACCAGAAAATTCAGGATAGACATCCACTTCTTGGTGGTCAAGGGCCTCAAAGAGAAAACTGGTCTTGCCAAAATTGGGCTTCAATTCTACTTGAAACTGATCATCTTCAGCTTGAATGAGCTCTTGGTACATGTTGATCAAGATATCCGGCTCACTGCCTAATTTTCCTGCGATCACCACTTTTTGATCAGGGGATTGAACATTTTGGTAAAGATTGACCCCTCCAATCACAAGAAACAGTCCCAAGAGACTAGTTACCACCACCAGAGGACTCTTATTCTGCAAGAACTTAATCAAGGCGGAAAAGGTCAAAGCTAAGAGGGCTGAAGCGATAGCCCCCACTAAGGTTAAGAGGGGTTGGTTACGGTCAATTCCCAAGAGGATAAAAGTTCCCAAGCCCCCGCCACCGATCAGGGCCGCTAGGGTAGCCGTTCCAATAATTAAAACCAGGGCTTGGCGGATGCCAGATACAATGACGGGTAAGGCAATCGGTATCTCCACCTTTAATAAGCGTCGCAGGGGTGACATACCAAAGGCCACCGCCGCCTCTTCGATAGAAGCATCAATCACTGTGAGGCCCACATAGGTATTTTGAAAAATCGGCAGGAGAGCATAAACAACTAAGGCGATTAAGGCTGGCACCGTCCCAATCCCAACTAAGGGAATTAAAAGCCCTAACAGCGCTAATGAAGGAATGGTTTGTAAAACACTGGTGACCTGCAGAGCCCCCTCAGCGATTCGGGGCTGGGTGCGAAGACCAATAGCTAAAGGTATCCCAATGATAAGAGCGATTAATAAGGCGGTTAGGGACAAGCTCAGGTGCTCCCAGCTGGCCGCGAGTAAGTCACTGCCTCGTTCTTGAAAAATACTTCCTAATTCTGCAATCATTTGTCCATCCTCTTACTATGTTTGCTTTTGGTTATTGACTGAAATCGCTCAGGTCTAAGCGACAATTAAGCTCTCATTAGCTTAAATTAAAGGGCAGTAAATAGCAATTTTAAAGCATGGCTTCCAAGCCTGGTTATATAACCGTTCAGTCATCAAAGACTTCTTAAAAAGGCATAGCTAAAGGCAATTAAGCCGAGTGTAAGCGCTGACAAAAATAGGTTGCTTGTGCTATTCTTAAGGTGTCAAGAAAATACCGAAGAGAAAGAAGGAATGCAAACATGAGTGAATTTAAAGAATTAACTTTTAAACCAGGCACCTATCATGTGCGTGCTAATGGACATAACGGCTCCCTCCCCATGACAGTTGAGTTATCTGAACACCGGATCGAAAAAATCGAAGTCGATTCTAGTGGGGAAACCAAGGGAATTGCTAGCCCAGTCTTTACTGAAGTGCCCCAAGACATTATTGCTGGGCAAACTCTAAATGTAGATACCGTTTCGGGTGCTACCGTGTCTAGCCACGGTATTATCGATGGGGTGGCCGACGCGGTTAAAGAAGCCGGCGCTGATCCAGAAGTCTTACGCCAACGGCCTAAGCCTGAAAAAGCAACCGCCCAAGACGAAAGCTTGGAAACGGATGTCGTAGTCGTTGGTGGTGGTGGAGCTGGTTTATCCGCAGCTGCTGCTAGTTTACAAAGCGGTAAAAAGGTCATCCTGTTAGAAAAATTCCCTGTGATCGGTGGGAATACCGTCCGTACCGGTGGCCCAATGAACGCTGCTGACCCTGAATGGCAAAAAGAATTCAAGGCTCTCCCCGGTGAAGACCACACCTTAGAAGAAATTTACAATCTTGATGAAAGTGAAATCGACCAAGAATACTTAGAAGACTTCCGCGAATTAAGAAAACAAATTAAGGCTTACTTAGAGGAAGTCGATGGTAAGGACGAATACCTCTTCGACTCCACCCTCTTACACCGGATTCAAACCTACCTCGGTGGTAAACGGACTGACCTCAAGGGCAACCAAGTCTATGGGAACTACGACCTCGTCAAGACCTTAACTGATAACGTGCTGGACTCAGTCCACTGGTTATCAGACATTGGGGTGGACTTCAACTACAAGAGTGTGGAAATGCCAGTTGGGGCAATGTGGCGCCGTGGTCACCAACCAACTAGTGACAACGGCTATGCCTATGTCAAGAATCTCGAAAAATTCATCTTAGACAATGGCGGCCAAATCATCACTGATGCCCGCGTTAACGAATTACTCGTCGAAGACGACCGTGTCGTTGGGGTGAAAGCAGACCACCAAGGCGCTAGCTTAACCGTTAATGCCAAAGCCGTTGTTCTAGGTTCTGGTGGTTTTGGGGCCAACACCAAGATGCTCCAAGAATACAACACCTACTGGGAACGGATTGACGATGACATTAAAACCTCTAACTCCCCTGCCATCACTGGTGACGGGATTCAATTAGGGGAACAAGTCCACGCTGACTTAGTCGACATGGGTATGATCCAAATGCTCCCAACCTGTGACCCTGAAACCGGAGCACTCTTCACCGGTCTCCAAGTTCCGCCAGCAAACTTCCTCATGGTCAACCAAGAAGGTAAACGTTTCGTTAATGAATTTGGTACCCGGGATGAAATTTCCAAGGCAGCCATCGCTAACGGCAGTCTCTTCTACTTAATCGCAGACGATGAAATTAAGGAGACGGCCTATAATACCAGCCAAGAAAAAATCGACCAACAAGTGGAAGAAGGTACTCTCTACCGAGCTGATACCATTGGTGAATTAGCGGAACAAATTGGGGTTGACCCAAGTGTGCTAGAAGAAACCGTAGCTACCTATAATTCTTATGTTGAAAAAGGGGAAGACCCTGATTTCCACAAGAATGCCTTCGATCTAAAGGTAGAAGTCGCACCATTCTATGCGACCCCACGTAAACCAGCTGTCCACCACACCATGGGTGGCTTGAAGATCGATACCGATGCCCATGTCATCAACCAAGATGGCGAAATCATCAAGGGCTTATACGCTGCTGGTGAAGTAGCTGGTGGTGTCCATGCCGGTAACCGTTTAGGTGGTAACGCCTTAGCTGATATCTTTACCTATGGCCGAATCGCCGGTAAGAACGCCAGTCAAGAAGCCTAGCTAAAAAACCTCTAAAAACATAACGACTAAAAAGGCTGAGTGTGACAAGTGCGTCAAAGAGCAAGACCGCTGGGAAAAAAAGGTATTAAAATTCTCAAAGAGAATTTAGCGCCTTTTTCTGAAGCGGACGCTTGCTCTGCGCTTGGAACACGTTTTGTTAAGAATACTTGTATCAAATACTAAGGCTGAGTACAAAAGTGCTCAGCCTTTTTCGATTGCAATGGTTAACCCAGCGAATTCCCGCTAGTCATGGTAAAGTATAGTTATCGCTAGCAAAATTTTCTTTCAAAGGGGAAGAATTTCTTGCTGAATTCCACTAAGAAAGGTGACCCTTATGTTATCTGACCAAAATGCCTATTATCTTCTCCAAGAGATGATTAAATTTTATCCCCATGTGACTACTGAATTAAACTATGAGACCAATTTCCAATTGCTGATTGCTGTGATTCTCAGCGCCCAATCGACTGACCAAGGAGTCAATAAAGTCACTGCCAAATTATTTAGGGACTACCCCACTGCCGAGAAGATGGCCCAAGCCAGTCCTAAAGACTTGGAACCCTATATCCAGCCCATTGGCCTCTATAAAAATAAGGCCAAATACATCCAAAAGGCTGCCCAACAAATTATTGAAGATTTCAACGGCCAGGTTCCTAAAGACCGTAAAGCCATTGAAAGCATTTCTGGCGTCGGGCGTAAAACGGCTAATGTAGTCCTGAGTATCGCCTATGATGTGCCTGCCTTTGCGGTGGATACCCATGTTCAAAGAGTCTGCAAGCACCACCGCATCGTTGACCAAGATGCCAGTGTGAAAGAGGTCGAAAAGCGGGTCACTGACTTACTCGATGAATCCCAATGGCGCCAAGCCCACCAAGCTTTAGTGCGCTTTGGCCGCTATATCTGTACCGCTAGAAAACCGCAATGCTACGCCTATGAGCAATTATTTCACCTCCCTGACCCCAGTGAGGAAGATCTACTTCCTAAAGCAGGCGAAAAATAATAATCAATTAAAAAGCGAGCAGGTCCAGCAAATGGTCCGCTCGCTTTCTTGTACCCCCACTAAGGAAGTCAGTACTTTTTTAATTTGATAGTTACTTTTTATGTTTCCTAGTCTCATTCGAGGCCAATAAACTGCTCTTAAAGATAAAAATCTTGCTGACCTTGCCAGACCCGGACAGGATATTGATCAATCATTAAACTTTCCCCGTCGACTTGGCTAATCATTGGACTATCAATCTCCACTTCAACCAATTTCCCGCTTAAATGAGTCATATAAGGAGAGGACTCTTGCTGGTGACTGATAAAAATACGGTAGAGGAGGTCTACAATCGCCAGGGGGTTAATATCATGAATAACAATGGCCGATACTTGGCGGTCCTTGATTTTTTCCAAGGGGTAGAGATGAATGCCCCCGCCAAAGTAAGGGTTATTCATAAAGACCACCAAGGCACAGCGGTCAAAATGATAGGGCCGGCCATCGATCTTCAAGTGGCAATTAAAAAGTGACAACCGGGGTAAGCTTTGAAAGAGCCCCACGATATAACGTAATTTATTGCCCCAGGGCTTACGAAAGATTCCCTGACTTTCTTTGAGCTTGATGGCTTGCTCAATGACGACACCATCAAAACCCAGCCCTAAACTATTGACCAAAGACCGTCTGCGTCCCTCTTGGCCCAATTGATAGTGGTAGATGGGCAGAGTTTGAGGGGATGATCCTTCCACTAAAGGGGCTAGATAGTCAGACAAGCTGCTTTTATCCTGCTGGAAATAGCGTGAGAAATCATTGCCTGAACCCGCTGGTAAATAGGTCAGGGGAATGTCGACTTGCTTAGCTTGGAGGACGGCGACTAGTTCATGGAGGGTCCCATCGCCACCAATCACCAAGAGGCGGCTCTCCTTTTGAAAATTATCCAGGAGCTCTGGTACTAAGTCAAAGATATGGCCCGGATAAGCGGTAGTATGCACGCGATAGCCCTGCTGGTGGTCATCAAGATAAGCTTGAACCTGGTCCAGTACTTCCCTTCCCCGGCCTAATCCAGCCTCTTCATGGCAAATAATTTCAATCACAGTCATGTCCCCTTTTTGTCTAATGAGTCCTTGGCTTGCTCCTTGCCGTCCTTCTCTCTTGGTCTTTGACCAGCTTATAAAAGCTGACGACTAATAGCCCTCGCGGTAATAGTCGTCTCCCTTATAGAGATCATGCAGATAGTAAATCGATTCACGACCTGGCATTTTCAGTGGCATTTGTGGGTCTGAGAAGAGGGTTATCAAAGCGGGTGGGAGTTTGGAAATTTTCACTTGTTCTGGTGAAATGGCAGTAACAATTTCATCGCCGCGACCTTCTAAAATTTTCTTTCCAAATTGAGGATCAATCAAAGTTCCCCGGCCGACTGCTGCTAGATCAGCATAGTTCAGGGCATCTTGGGCCTTTTCTTCATCTGTAATCCCCCCAACGACAATCAACTTCACCTCGTCAGGCAAGACTTGACGGTAAAATTGGGAGTAAGTCTTATCTTGACCAGCGGGTTTGCCCTTATAGTTTAAGTTAGAAACATGGATATAGTCAAAATCATAATCCTTACCTAAATCTTCCACTAGGCGGGTAGAATCTTCATAGGTGTAACCCACATTGTCCCCGTGAATTTCTTCTGGACTGATCCGGTAACCAATAATGAAGTCAGCAGGGGCTTCTTTTCTAACCACTTCAAAGACCGCATCATTGACTTCGCGAATAAAGCGTGTCCGGTTTTCATAGGAACCGCCCCACTTATCGGTCCGTTGGTTGGACCATTTGGAGAAGAATTGTTGGTGGAGGTAGTGGTTAGCCCCATGGATTTCTACCCCATCAAAACCGGCTTTAATGGCGCGGCGGGTAGCTTCTCCAAAGGCCTTAATGGTCGCATCAATTTCTTCTTCAGTGATTTCTTGGACTGGATAGTCTAAGAAAGAAAAGTCAATGGCACTCGGCGCTAAGGCGCGACCCCCGTGGCGGGCAGGGAAATTGGATTCCCGGCCGGAGTGGTTCAATTGAATAACAGCCTTGTTACCTTTTGCTTTGAGGCTTTTGGCGATTTTACTTAAGCCTTCGATGTGGTCATCACTTTGGATCCCTAACTGCTCCTTGTTGGCTGCCCAGGTATGGGAAGGACCACCATCCTTAATCACATAGCAATATTCGACAATCACCAATCCAGCTGATTCTGAACGCGCTGCGTAATAGTCTAGAGTGTCTTGACTGACAAAACCTTCGCTCAATCCACTATTAGTTAACATTGGCGGTTGGACAATCCGGCCCTTTAATTGAGCCCCGTGCCGCAAAGTAACGGTATCAGTTAATTTTTTAGTCATAGTAAGTATCCTTTCGCTAGCAAGCCATTTTTTAATAATTCTTATTGAACCAAAAAGAAACGGCCTGTTTTGTTTTTTTCCTTTGGACATTATTTTAGCAAAATTCGCTAAAATTTCCAGAAAATGATGAATTTTACTTCTGTTCAATCGTGAACATTGATTAACTAGGCAAAAAATTCGCTATTCCTAGTCCCTTTTATTGGGAGGAATTCTCAATTCTTTTGGCTTAAATTTTCTTTTATCCCCCTACTTTCGTGATATGATAGCAATGGTTATATAAAATTTTATTAATAAAAGAAAGGACTGTTTTATGAGTACTAAGCAACTTCCTTGGAAAAATTTATTGATACTAGCTTTTATCGCTTGTATTGCCATGATTTCAGAATTACTGCCTTCAGGATTCTTGCAAGAAATGGCCAGTGCTTTTAACGTGCCTTTAGGACGAATGAGTCTCTTTATTGGGACCTATGCCATTATGTCGGCCGCAGTCGGTATTCCCATTACCCGGGCCTTTTCACAGGTCAACCGGAAAACCTACTTGCTATGGGTCTGTGGCTTCTTCGCTGTCAGCAATTTATGCATTGCTTTTGCTCCCAACTTTCTCATCGCCTTTTTGGCACGGATTATCGCCGGAGCAGCTGCGGGAGCACTCTGGGCTATGTTAGGATCTTACCCTATTGGCTTTTTACCCTTGCACTTAGCAGGACGTGGGACTGCCATTGTCCTAGCGGGAGTGACTTTTGGATTGAGTGTCGGCCTACCTCTAGCAACGCTTTTTGCTAAGGCCTTTGGTTGGCGGATGGGATTTGTTTTAATTACGCTTTTATTTATTGCCTCCGCTCTCCTTGGTTTGAAACTCTTTCCTCCAGTAGATGGTGAAGAATACAATGCTGATAACAACTACGGCAAGCTCTTAAAAAATAAGGGAATTTTGATTGCCAGTTTGGCAACGATTCTAATCGTGATGGCCCAATATATTTCTTACATTTTTATCCAACTCATTGCCCAAACAGCAGGCATTGCCGTGGCCTCTGCCCAAGCGGCCTTTGGGGTTGGCGCCCTTCTATCGATCGGCATTGTCGCCCGCTTTATTGACCGCTATCTCTTCAAGTTAACCCTAGCCATTTCGGCTCTAACCGCCATCGCCATTTTTATCTTAGTGGTTAACGTCCCTAGTCCCTTGATTAATTACCTGGCCTTCGCCCTCTGGGGATTAGGCTTTGCGCCGATGACGACCCTCCTGCAAACCGCAACCACTAAACAAGTTGACCATGGCAAGGCCTTAGCCAATTCTGTCAGCGCGACTTCCTATGACTTAGCCATCATGCTGTCTAGTTTACTGGGCAGTATAACCATCGCTTCGCTCGGGCTCAGCGGAACGCTTTGGATTTCCATTGGATTTGCCTTAGCTGTCTTCTTTTTGGTTTTCTTTAACCATAAATATTTTACCTAATGCTAGCGATTCATGCCTATAGATAACTATTCCTTATGGTGTTGGGTGAAGCCTTCTGCTCGCTCAACACCTTTTTATTACCAAAATTAAAAACCGATCTCCCCTAGCTAATCAGAAATCTAGCTAGGAGAAATCGGTTTTCTTTTAAGCTTTTTTCACATCAAGTGATTGGTTGGTAAGAATTATCTAGTGATGGTTAAAAGCTTTTATTTGTTTTTCCGTTTGCTTGGAAGGGCTAGGATTGCTCCTGCGGCAACTAACAAGAGTTCCAAGGCTACTGGTGCTGCAACCACACCGGTCTTAGGTAGGCTGGTGTTGGCATTTTCAGTTTGAGCGGCTTTTTTAGTTTGACTTTCTTTCTCTTCCACTCGGCTGAGCTTTGGACTTGCTGTAGCAGCGCTTTGACTGTCTTCCTTAGCAATGGTTTCAGTAGAATGATCAGTCTTTGCTTGTTGACTGTGATCAGTTACTGTAGTTTGACTTGGTTGTTGACTGTGATCAGTTTCTTGACTTGGGTGATCGTTGTCCTCTGTCTTAGGAGCAGCAGGATGGCTAGGTTCAAGACTTGGGCTAGCTGGTTTTGGACTTGAAGGACTTGGTAGTGGTGAAGTTGGGATTTCATCCACAATCACTTCTCCTACTTTTGAAACCTTCTTATCCTTGCCTTGAGCAATAGCGGTAATCTTGTCCTTAGCTTTCAGTGTAACTCCATCAGGAACTGGAACAAGGAAATTGCCGTCTTTATCAGCAGTGACTTCAACTGGCTTATCTAGACCTGGAATCGTCACAATAACCTTAGCGAAGGCTTCTGTCTTACCACTGATTTGCTTGTCGCCTTCCTTCACTTTATCGAAGACTGGTGGCAAGGTGGTTTCACGTTCAGCAAAGACTTTATCTTTTTCGATGAGGTCTTTAGTGCCATCTGGGTAGGTGAAGATCGCATTGCCGTCCTTATCGATAGTGATGACCGTGTCCTTAGGTAGATCTTTATTAAAGTCTTTCAACGATTTGACTGCTTGGTCTTGTTCTTCCTTAGTGATCTTATTCAAGTCATCCACCAAGGTAATCACTGGTTTAGGTGTGTATTTTTGACTTTGATCGCTGACAGTGACTTTAGCTTCCACAGTGTCTGTGGTCCCGTCTGGGTAAGTTACTTTCACTGGTACAGTGATCACATCGCCGTCTTTGGCGCCTTCTGGAACCTTCACAGTTAAGCTACCGTCTGGGTGGACAGTCACGCCTTCTGGGGCGTCTTTACCAAGTTCGTACTTGGTACCTTCTGGGGCTGGAGTGGTCTTGCCATCTTTATCGGTAAAGTTTGGTTTTTCCACTGGCACTTCTTGGCCTGGGGTACCGGTCTTATCGCCGTACTTAGGTTCAACTTTTTGACTTTGGTCAACGACAGTCACTTTAGCTTCCACAGTATCAGTAGTGCCATCTGGGTAGGTTACTTTAACCGGAACAGTAATCACGTCACCATCTTTAGCGCCTTCTGGAACCTTCACGGTTAAGCTACCATCTGGATTCACTGTCACACCTTGTGGAGCGTCCTTGCCAAGTTCATACTTAGCCCCTTCTGGAGTCTTAGTTGGGTTGCCGCCTTTGTCGGTGAAGTTTGGTTTTTCTACCTTAGCCTCTTTACCCGGGGTGCCGGTCTTGTCGTCATATTTAGGTTGAACCTTTTGACTTTGATCAACGACGGTCACTTTAGCTTCCACAGTATCTGTAGTGCCATCTGGGTAGGTTACTTTAACCGGAACAGCAATCACGTCGCCGTCTTTGGCGCCTTCTGGAACTTTAACACTTAAGCTACCGTCTGGGTTGACAGTCACGCCTTGTGGGGCATCCTTGCCAAGTTCGTACTTAGTACCTTCTGGAGTCTTAGTTGGATTGCCGTCTTTGTCGGTGAAGTTTGGCTTATCTACCTTAGCTTCTTTACCCGGGGTGCCGGTCTTGTCGTCATATTTAGGTTGGACCTTTTGACTTTGGTCAACGACGGTCACTTTAGCTTCCACAGTATCTGTAGTGCCATCTGGGTAGGTTACTTTAACCGGAACAGCAATCACGTCGCCGTCTTTGGCGCCTTCTGGAACTTTAACACTTAAGCTACCGTCTGGGTTGACAGTCACGCCTTGTGGGGCATCCTTGCCAAGTTCGTACTTAGTACCTTCTGGAGTCTTAGTTGGATTGCCGTCTTTGTCGGTGAAGTTTGGCTTATCTACCTTAGCTTCTTTACCCGGGGTGCCGGTCTTGTCGTCATATTTAGGTTGGACCTTTTGACTTTGGTCAACGACGGTCACTTTAGCTTCCACAGTATCTGTAGTGCCATCTGGGTAGGTTACTTTAACCGGAACAGCAATCACGTCGCCGTCTTTGGCGCCTTCTGGAACTTTAACACTTAAGCTACCGTCTGGGTTGACAGTCACGCCTTGTGGGGCATCCTTGCCAAGTTCGTACTTAGCCCCTTCTGGAGTCTTGGTTGGGTTGCCATCTTTGTCAGTGAAGACTGGTTTTTCAACTGGAACTTCTTGACCTGGAGTTCCTGTCTTTTCACCATACTTAGGTTCCACTTTTTGACTTTGGTCAACAACAGTGACTTTAGCTTCCACAGTATCTGTAGTCCCGTCTGGGTAAGTTACTTTCACTGGAACAGTAATCACGTCGCCATCTTTGGCCCCTTCTGGAACCTTAACATTTAAGCTACCGTCTGGGTTGACAGTCACACCTTGTGGTGCGTCTTTTCCTAATTCGTACTTCGTACCTTCAGGAACCTTGGTTGGCTTATTGTCCTTGTCAGTAAAGTTTGGTTTTTCTACTGGAACTTCTTGACCTGGGGTGCCGGTCTTGTCCTCGTACTTAGGCTCTACCTTTTGACTTTGATCCTTAACCGTCACTTTGGCGTTGACAGTATCTGTAGTCCCATCTGGGTAGGTTACCTTAACCGGAACAGTGATCACGTCGCCGTCTTTAGCGCCTTCTGGAACCTTAACACTTAAGCTTCCGTCTGGGTTGACGGTTACTCCTTGTGGAGCGTCTTTTCCTAATTCGTACTTCGTACCTTCAGGAACCTTGGTTGGCTTATTGTCCTTGTCAGTGAAGTTTGGTTTTTCTACTGGAACTTCTTGACCTGGGGTGCCTGTCTTGTCGTCGTACTTAGGTTGAACTTTTTGACTTTGGTCAACGACGGCAACTTTGGCATCAACCGTATCGCTTGTGCCATCTGGGTAAGTGACTTTCACTGGGACTTTCACTTCAACGCCATCTTTGGCATTTTCTGGAATCTTCACATCTAGACTACCATCTGGGTTCACAGTAACTGGAACCTCAATATCTGAACCATCTTTGGCACCATTTGGAACTTTGACAGTAAGGGTGCCGTCTTCTTTGACTGTCACACCTTCTGGTAATTTGTCCTTGTCTAGAGCTGTATAGCTTGTTTTTTCAGGTTCATTAGTTGGATTGCCGTCTTTATCTGTAAAGCTTGGTTTGGAAACTTTCTTCGTTTCGCCTGGTTTCGCTGTTTCAGGTGTGTAAGCTGGTTCTACCTTTTGGCTTTGGTCGACAACAGTGACTTTGGCGTTAACGGTATCCGTTGTGCCGTCTGGGTAAGTGACTTTCACTGGGACTTTCACTTCAACGCCATCTTTGGCATTTTCTGGAATCTTCACATCTAGACTACCGTCTGGGTTCACAGTAACTGGAACCTCAATATCTGAACCATCTTTGGCACCATTTGGAACTTTGACAGTGAGGGTGCCGTCTTCTTTGACTGTCACACCTTCTGGTAATTTGTCCTTGTCTGGCGTTGTATAGTTTGTTTTTTCAGGTTCATTAGTTGGATTGCCGTCTTTATCTGTAAAGCTTGGTTTGGAAACTTTCTTCGTTTCGCCTGGTTTCGCTGTTTCAGGTGTGTAAGCTGGTTCTACCTTTTGGCTTTGGTCGACGACGGTAACTTTGGCATCAACCGTATCGCTTGTGTCATCTGGGTAAGTTACCTTAACAGGAACCTTCACTTCAATGCCATCTTTGGCATTTTCTGGAATCTTCACATCTAGACTACCGTCTGGGTTCACAGTAACTGGCACCTCAATGTCAGAACCATCTTTGGCACCATTTGGAACTTTGACAGTAAGGGTGCCGTCTTCTTTGACAGTCACACCTTTTGGCAAGTCTTTTGCATCTTTGTCTGGAGCTGTGTACTTAGCGTCTTTGGGTTCATCTACTTTTTGACCATCTTTACCTGTGAAGCTTGGTTTCGCAACTTTCTTCGTTTCGCCTGGTTTCGCTGTTTCAGGTGTGTAAGCTGGTTCTACCTTTTGGCTTTGGTCGACAACAGTGACTTTGGCGTTAACGGGATCCGTTGTGCCGTCTGAATAGGTTACTTTCACTGGGACTTTCACTTCAACGCCATCTTTGGCATTTTCTGGAATCTTCACATCTAGACTACCATCTGGGTTCACAGTAACTGGAACCTCAATATCTGAACCATCTTTGGCACCATTTGGAACTTTGACAGTGAGGGTGCCGTCTTCTTTGACTGTCACACCTTTTGGCAAGTCTTTTGCATCTTTGTCTGGAGCTGTGTACTTAGCGTCTTTTGGTTCATCTACTTTTTGACCATCTTTATCTGTGAAGCTTGGTTTCGCAACTTTCTTCGTTTCGCCTGGTTTCGCTGTTTCAGGTGTGTAAGCTGGTTCTACCTTTTGGCTTTGGTCTTTTACAGTGACTTTGGCTTCCACAGTGTCTGTGGTCCCGTCTGGGTAAGTGACCTTCACTGGGACAGTGATCACATCGCCGTCTTTGGCGCCTTCTGGTACCTTAACAGTTAAGCTACCGTCTTTGTTGACAGTCACGCCTTCTGGAGCGTTTTCGCCGCGTTCGTACGTCGTACCTGCTGGTTCCGTAGTTGGATTGTTATCTTTGTCGGTGAAGTTTGGTTTCTTTACGGTAACTTTCTCACCTGGAATACCGGTCTCGTCTTTGTACTTAGGTTCGAGTTGTTTAAGGACTTGAGCGGTAAATTCCTTATCTTCGGTAATTTCTTTACCGACTTGGTCATATTTATCGTAAGCCCAAGTTGTGGTTTCATTAGCAGAAGGTTTGTGATAGTTAACCTTATATTTATCATCGGCAGAAACTTTTGGCAGGGCAACTTTTTGCTCTTTACCATTCTTGTCCTTGCCCACTAAGTTCGCGCCATTCTCTGAAATTTTGACGCCCGCTTTTGGATTGACGAAGTAAACCTTATCAGCATCCGCTTGGTCTAATTTGCCGCCTTCAACATCCTTAAAGGTCACCTTAACATAACCGTCAGGCTTGCCTTGTCCGGAGTCAGCTGGAATGATTTCATCAATTTTTCTATAGACAAGTTCTAGGGTTGCATTCTTTTGTGGATTGAAGTTTTGGTTTTGGCCATTTACTTGTGGTTTTTCGAAGACATAACCAACAAATTTAGGTGCTGAGAAGTCTTTTTGCCCTGCGTATTCGATGACTCGAGTATCGCGTTTACCTTTAATCTCACTTGGATACTTGTCTTCAGCTTCTGCTCTAAACTTAGGATCAATATCCTTGCCATCACTTGTGACATATCTCACGTTGGCGTAACTTGGACGTTGAACATGGATGAGATAAGGAATAGGTGTTGGCTTGTCTTCACCTGGTAAGGTCACATTGATCGTTCCCTCGACATCCTTCTCTTCAGCATCTGCTGGCGCCTTGTAGGTGATTTTACCGGTCTTTGGATCCACGGTTAAACCATTTGGATTGCTTACGCCATCTCCACTTGGCAATTCAAATTTTGTACCTTCAGGGAATTTGTAGTTAGGGTCATCCTTCTTACTTGGTGTGATCTCTAAGGTCTCTGTGTCCCCTGCTTGAACGGTTTTTACTGGATAACTTGCAGTTACCAAAGGCGCTGATTTCGTGAATTTGACTGTCGTCTTGCCGTCTTTTTCTTTAGAGTTTGGATCTTTAATACGGATGGAAATATTACCTGATTGGTCAACCGTAATGTCATCATCAGATAGGCCAAGTGCCTTGTTGCGTTCCTCTATCTTGGCTTTGATGGACGCGATTTCATTTGGGTTTAAGTTAGCAGGATCTTTGACCAGGGTTTCCTTGATCTTTTCAGAGTAATAGATAGCAGTTGCTACGAATTCATTAGAAATATTCTCTTCATTGAAGCGGTCACTATCCTTATGCTTATCAGCAATGGCTCTACCGGTAAAGTTTTGGATCCCAATTTGATGTTTTAATCCTGAAGCATCGAATTCTTCGGTGATTCTAGCCTTAACAGCTGCCCGTACTTGTGCATCAGTGGTCCCTTTTGGATCGTCTGGAGAGTTGAGTGCATATAACTTTTTGTAGTCAACTCCTGCTGCGTTTTCAAGTTCTTCAGGAGTAATCTTTTCTGTGTCTAAATTCTTAATGATTGTGCCATTTTTAGTCCGTAAGACGCGAACCCTATAAACATTGGTGAAGGATTGGAAGTAATCTTGGGGTTTGTCGGCGTGACTACCAATACCATATTTCCCCCAAATCTCATATTTCCCATTTTTGCGAGGTTCGTTGTTCGTATTATTGTAAGTCCCCGAAAGTACTAGGAACTTATTGCCATCTTTGTCTTTTTGAATGGCATATTTAAATTTAGAAGGATATCCCTTCTTTTTAATCCCAGTCCCATTAGCACCCCAAAGGTCTTTATATTCCTTGTCATTTCTTACTGGAACCTTAATAGGATTGGTCAGTGGATAAGCTTCCTTCTCACCCTCTTTTTGGAAGACTAAGATATCCTTCACAAAACCAAAGTTAGAAATAAAATAATCCCGGGGAATTACCGTAGAAAAGTCACCTTCAGTAATTGTTAGATTTCCCTTGTCATCTACAGAATATTTGGGATCCTTTAAGCCTAGGTTAGTATTAACTGCCTTAAAGTCATTAATAATTTTATTCTTCTCTTCTTCAGTTAGAGTGTAGTTGTTTGGATCAGCGACATTCAATTTTCCTGCATTATGGGAAGAGTGGCTGGAACGCACATGATCATCTTTTTTATAATAGTCTTTCTTATCAGGCTTAGAATGTGGCGTTTCAATTTTAGTTAAGTCTTTTTCCCATGACGTATAGGATGGTCTGAAATAAAGGGCTCTTACCTTGATCGTCTTGCTTACATTTCCTTGTTTCAAAGTAACTATAACGTCACCACTATTTTCAACCCGAGCTGGACCTCCTGTCTTAGCAAGAGCTTGGTTAAAGGAAGCCTTGTCGACGGTATAAGTAACGTCATCACCTAATCCCTTATCTTTAAGAGCTTCCTTGACAAAGTCAGCGATTGCTGCTGGAGTTGTCGCATTTTTATCTTCATTGAAGTAATCATGTGAGAAGATCCCCGCATATTCTGGTAATTGTACCTTATCTAACGAGGTATAGGTAACGGCTGAATCCCCCTCATAATTCACGGCCCGAACTTCAGAATTTTCGGAAGCTGCATCCTGTTTGGGGGCAGATTTTTCTTCTCCCTTTTCGGGTTGAGCAACATCTTTTGCAGGTTTTTCAGCCTGTGGAGAAGCTGCCTTCTCTGCATTACTTACTTTATTCTCTTTTTCGTCAGATACTGGTTGAACTTCAGCTGTGGGCTCAGCTTTAGCAGGTTTTGTCGCTTCTGCTTGAGCCGTGTCTGCTTGACCAGTTTGGGCTGGTTTTACCGCTTCTGGCTGAACTTCAGCTGGCTTGTTGCTTGCTTGTGTATTGGAAGCAGGCGTTTCAGCGTGGACAGCTTCAGGTTGTACTGGACTATTCTTATTTTCTTTTGCATTCTCATCGACAACAGTAGCAGAACTTGGTAGCGTGTCAGCAGCTTGGAGTTCTGCGGCTTGGACAATAGCCCCTTGGCCTAGAAAACTCAATCCTACCGATACAGCTACTGAAAATACACCTATTTTAAGATTCTTGATAGCATAGTGATAGTTCCGTTGACTACGCTTACGTATCTGCTCATGTTGATTATTTTTACTTAACATAAACATTCCTCTTTTTAATAAATAATATTTTCTAACATGTTAGCGCTATTATTATAAAGGATTTTTAGCATATATTCTATAATAATTTTTCTTTTTAATAATTATAATAAAATATATGTAAATATACAAAATTGTTTTTCTTTAAATATTATTTTACAAATTTATAAGGGATTTTTTAGTAAGTAGTCATTCTTCCGATAAAATCAATAAAATCCGCTCTCCCACAGCTACTATTTACTAGCTGAGAGAAAGCGGATGTTATGAAAAGATTTGAGAATTTTCTACAAATTAGAAATTATATTATTTATAAGCGATCGCTAGCTATCTATAACTTATAAATAAACTCTAGTAGAATGATATTTATTTTTAATGATGCCGTTTCAGAAGATAATATTTCTTCTCTAGTTTCCTTAAAGTCAACCGTATCACGTCTATTTTCCATGCTCTGATTATTAGTCATGAGTCTACTACTCAATCGATTTCCAACCAGTTTAATTGTCTCAGTGAGCTTTCTGATCTCAATCTTGTTTCTTTTAGGCTTCTATTATTGGAACCGATTAAGTACCATGACCAAATAAAAACTGAAAAAGCTTCTCAACCAGTTAAAATCGTTGAGAGGCTGCTTTTGTTATGACGTAATTCTTTACCTTCAAAACTAATGGCGTGAATTTGGTGTGAAAAGTGGTGTGAATTTTGAAAAAAGGGCAAGAAAAAACACCCCATGGCGTGAACCATGAAGTGTTGTAAATGCTGTAATGACGCCAATTCTAACGTTTGGAGAATTGAGGTGCCTTACGCGCTTTCTTAAGACCTGGTTTGAAGGGCTTCACTTTCAATAAATTTCAAAAGCCCATAATATCAAGGTTTTTTCGACTTTTTAGCAACAGAAGTTTCATGTAATTTGAACTAATTACTTTTCAATGGTGTGAATTTTAATCTAAAATTATACGAATTGAGCTAGTAAATATCAAAATTTCACACCATTTATTATAATTTTATTATCATTTTTTTCTATACCCTTACAACTATAAAGTATAAAAAGCCTCCACTAAGGAGGCCTTTTATATTTTTATAATTATTTTACTTTAGTGAATTCAACATTTTTATAGAAACTGTTAGCAAGTGAAAGACCTAAGTTTTCTTCACCAGAAACAGAACTAATTGAATTTATTGTGAAGGATTTTTTATCTTTTGATAAATCAGCAGTAATTTTCATATCTCCGAATGTCATGATCAATTGATTGTCTGAAATTTCGTATGTTCCTTCTTCATCACTTTCTTTCGATGAACTCTCAGTCTCTTTCTCAGAAGATGAATTCTCAGCTTCTTTTTCAGAGGCGTCATTCGCAGCTCGCTGGGTTACTTTGTCTCCGCGAAAATTAAAAACAATTTCTGATTTTGCTCCAAAGCCGAAATTAACTACCCCAGAATAATCACCACTAAGTCTATTTAAGCCACAAGCAAATAAAAAAATACAGCAAACCAATGCAAACAAACTAAATTTTATTCTTTTTTTCATGAAAACACTTCCTGTCGTATAATAATATATTTAATTATTAGTGATAGAATATATTCCTTTCTACAAAACTTATATTTTACTAGTAGATCTATGTAATTTTTTATAATAAAAAAATGCGATTATTTACAGAAATCTGCTCCAACTTTTGGGAGTCAGAGCAATACTTATATTATATAAACATTACTTTATATCATTTTTTTCAGGATCAACCATATATTTAATTTTATCAGGACCTTTTACAGTATTACCTCTTGCTCCATAAGCAAACTCTATATCAATTTCTCTACTTTCACCAGGTTTTAGATATTGTACATTTACAGGATTTTCATTAATTTGTCCTTCAGGAGTTATACTGTCTAAATCGAAAATAAGCTGGGATAAATATTTGTCAGTAGTATTAGTAAGCGTTGCTACCTTTTTTTCATGATTTATGTCAAGTTTAAAATCTTTCGCATAGGCAACATGAGGAACATAATTCTTCTCTGCGGATTCTTGTGAATAATAAATGTTGGTTTGATCTATCGCTAATTTACAATCTTCTGCTTTAAATTCCTTTGGCGCACGAGTTATCGTAGTACTCATTTGATAGTGACGCGTCTCTTTGGGCTTTAAATAAGCAATCTTATTATCCACCAGTACGTCTCCATTTTTTGCATCTTCTTCAGTTTGGCCAAACCTAAGAAAGTTTTGTTCTCCATTTTCCATAACTTCTCCATAGTCATCTTTCTTGGGAACCCCCAGAGTAAAACTAAAACTTAAAGTATGATCACTCGTATTGCTTACAGAGAACTGAATAGTATTAACAGAATATCCTTCCGGCTTTTGATCACTAGAGACTAATTTAATAGGAGAAAATTCGACGAGATTATTAGGATCTTTATCATCAACAGCATCTTTTTTTATTTCAGTTGTTTGCTCTTCTGTTGTTCCTTCTTCTGTTGTCTGTCCTTCTATTGTTTGCTCTTGTTTTACTTTATCTTGGGCTGTTTGCTCCTGTTTTGGCAATTCTTCAGTTTCATTTTTCGAGTTTAAATTCCCACATCCACTTAGGAAATTAAATGCCAATACAGTAACAAAAACAATTTTTATAGCTTTTGATTTTTTTAGAAATTGAAACGTAAACATCTCTTTACTTCTCCCATCCGTGTATAAGATATCATTTGGTATATAGTAGCTTATAGCTCAGTATAGATATATGAAGACTATAGATCTTCTAAATCTTTATGGATTTAGAAGACCTAAATTATTAATAATCAAATTTCTCTACGATCATCCCTGATAACTCTTGAAGATTTGCAATACGGTCATCAGTATCTGGATGAGTTGACATAAGAGCAGCAAAAAGTCCTTTTTCTTCCATTTCTTCAGAATTACTATCGATAATATCCAAGGTTTCAATGAGTTCATTACCGTAACCTAGTTTAAAAGCAAATTGATCAGCTAGAAATTCATTGGCACGCATAGAATTATTAACACATAAAAGCCCAATTTTTGTCCACAGCCACATAGCTCCAGCAAGAATTATATTAATCAAAATCGTTGAAATGAGTTCCCGATATTCACCCATTAAACCGAATACTATAGCTACTATTGCAGCAAAGATCTGATAGATAATAAATATTGCTGAGATGATTAAATTACCAACCCCAACAACAAGAATAATATCTGTATCTTTATTAGATATATGTCCAAATTCATGAGCTAATGTCGCCTTTATATGTTCATCACTTAATTTTAAAAGTCCTTTGTGAACAACGATCGTCTGTTGTCCAGTTGCAAAAGCATTCATTGCTTGATTATTCGACATAAATAGCTTTATATTGTCTGACAAAGAGGGATCCTTTTGCTTAGCTTGACTATAGACTTCTTCCCACAAGGGCTTCAATCGCTCAACATGCTCTTTTCGTCTTATCTTTTTTGCACCAACCTGTAATCTTAAAATGGCTTCTCCAATAGGTGATAAAGCTATCACAAGAGAAATACCATATAAAATAATTGGCCTCATAAACGCTATAAATGGATGGGTAGTGGGATCATTTCCAAAAAGTAACTCAAGTATAATAATATTAAAAATAAGCCAAATAATAATTCCGATATTACTTTTTCGTATAATTCTCACAAGGGGTAATCTTTTCACACCTTCCATAAAATCATTTGTTTCCATATAACCATATCCTTTCTTAATAATAAAAATTTAAAAATAACTTTGTACTAGGTCTGATATAAAAGTCTAAATCTTTTCCAAAAATGCAGGCTATCTAATCAATATGTGCTTCAAAATCATCCCTGATGTCCATTTCACGAACTATGGAAGATAGACTTTTGCCTATCTTCCATAGTTTATTCAAGTGATTCAGGACTTTTTGACTTTTTCACGCTCTCTTCCTACAATTAGTAAAGTATTTTAGTCTTTATAAGAAGATTAGTGACGTTTACGGTTTAAGATAGCACAACCAGCAAATACACTGGATACGCCAACGATAAGACTCATAACGCCTATCGATGCTCCTGTCTCAGGTAAAACAGTAGTATTTTCCCTTTTAAGATCATTAACTACATTTACTGAAATCGAAGTATGTTCGCCGTTTTTATTAATGATTTCATTTGAAACTTTGTCAGAGCATTCTTTACTATAAGTTTTATTTATGGTTGCCCCTTTAGATGGTACTTTTGTCTTATTTTTATCTGCTTGTAGGTTATCACGATCTTCTTCAACTAATGATTGAATCAAATGTTTAATTTTATCATTCTTCAATGATGATTTCTTATCATCAGTTTTGATTTGGTTATCATTAATGCTTTTGGCCACTCCAGATTTTATTTCTCCTTCAGCGGAAGATGATTGGTCATCCTCTTGAAGATTGTCATCAGCAGTATTAGATGATGGTTTGTCACCTTCTCGATGATCATCTCCCTCAACTGGCTTATTCTCATCCTCAGTCACTGAAGGTTTAATCTCATCATGAGGCTTTTTATCAGTAACGGTTGGTTCTTCACCCTTAGGCGTTTTGTTTGGTTTCTCTTCTCCTGCTAGGGTTGAAAGAGTAGGCACCTTGGCTTCTGGGAGCTCTTCTTGAACCGGTGCGTCCTTTGGAATGGCAATGATGTGATTACCATCTTGGGTGATGATTAAGTCTTTTCCTAGGTTATAAAGTGATAGCTTTTCAGCGTAGGTCTTTTGAGCTTGAGCTAAGTCGTCTTTAGCTTCTTTTAATTGTCGTTTGACGTGAGTCAAGGTTTCGCTGGCTTTAACAGCTTGCTCTTTTGCCTCAGTCAGTTGAGTTTGTAAAGTGTCTTTTTGACCAGCTGCATTTAAGGCTTGATCTTTCTTCGCCTTGGCATGGTCAATCGCTTGTTCTAAATCAGCCACTTGGTTTTCTAAAGCACTTGTTTTAGTCTTGGCTCGATCTAGAGCTTGACTGGCCTGATCTAAATCATTAGCCGCACGGTTTTTGGCATCGGTAGAAGCCTTCAAAGCGTCTTCCGCTTGGTCAAGGGCTGCTTTCGCTTGACGACGAGCCTCGTCCTTGTTGTTTAAGGCTAGAATGAAACCATTTAGGGCGTTTTCAGATTGTTCCTTCTTGCTTTGAGCATTTTGCACAGCGCGACTGGCGTCTTTTAATTGGGCTTTCAAGACATCAAGTGTCTTAGCCAATTGATCAGAGTGATCTTCGACTTCTTTATCCACATAGATGTAGTTAAATTCAGGCAAGAACTTCATCGGTTGACCCTTCCAAGTCGGTTGAAGCGGATTTTCTTCACTCATCTTGTTGTTATATTCTCTGGACCATTTGTCAAGAGCGTCCATATTGTTAGCATGTCCAACGTCAAGGCCATAGTGATCTTTCATGATGGTGAACCCACCAGGGTTGGTGTGGTAGTTAAAGTTGAAGAAAATTGCACCCTCAGGTGTAAGCTGAGCCCCAACACCGGCTGGGCCGTAGAACTCAAAGAGCGCGCGACGGTGACTGTAGTTCCCACGATGAAGGTTATTGAAGTCACTGTACCAGCGTAAAAGTAAACGATAAGCCACTTGCTCATAAGTGCGGTAATCGCGCTGTTCGCCTATCATACCGGAGACTTGTTCATTTTCACCGCCCCAGTTGAAGACCCAGTCATATCCCGCGTTTTCCCCGCCGTGGGCATATTCTTTCCATGGGGACCCGTCTTTACTGTATTTGGTGGCATGAGACAATGTCTTGTTTTCAGCCATTTCTTGGGCCCGTAAGGTGGCATATTCAACGAATTTATCGTCGACATAGGCGTCATCTTTAATGCCGTTCTTGTGGCGTAATTCATTTAAGAGCTTCACAAATTCTTCGGATAACTTCTTGTTGTTAAAGTTATGGAAGTCAACTTCATGAACGCTGTTATCGATTTCAATGTTCCGAATCCCGTCAAAGTCCACGTCTTCCATCCGATAGTCTCGCCCATTGTTGATGGGGTTAAAGCGTTTATTGTAGTCATAATCGGCGGCCTTTTCAGGGGCTTGCTTATTAGGATCGCCTTTAACAATGGTTTTCTTCACAGTCGGTTCATAGTTTTTGAGTGCTTCCGCTTGATGATTCACTTGATCCGTCAAGTTCGCTTCTTTAGCTTTGGCGTCTTGAAGACTTTGATCAGCCGCTTGAACGTCTTTTTCCAAACGCTCTTTTTGGGCTTGGTCACCCCCGGTGGTTAAAGCGTTTAAGGCGCCTTCTTTTTCCTTAACAGAGTTCTCTTTAGCTGCTTGATCCGCTTGAGCATCAGCTAATACTTTCTCTGCCGCTTGAGCAGTAGCTTGGGCTTGATTCTGTTCACTTTGGGCATCTTGAAGTTTTGGTTCAACCATGGCTTTTTCAGCCGTCTTTTCTTCGATGACTTGGCTGTGTTCCTTAACAATGACGTCTGCTTGATCAGCCACTTGAACCGCGTCAGTTAAGTCCTTAACTTGGTCCCTAGCCTTGGTGTCCGCGTCTTCAGCCGCTTTTACGGCATCTTCTTTAGCGTGAACGCCCTTTTCTGCCTTGTTAACTTGCTCTTTAGCTTCGTTAACGTCAGCTTCAGTCACTTTAATTTCTTGAGGACTTTCTTTCCTTTGTATTTCAGACGTTGAATATGTATTAATAGAGGAGACTTCCGCCGCTTTAGCTACTGTTTCTTCAGAAAAAAATACTACTCCTGCAGATGTAGTAGTCGCTGTTGTAGCTAATAATAACTTCTTAAAATTTGTCATATGTATATCTCCTTTGGCAATTATCGATAGTTTAATAAATAAATCTATATAAAAAGATTAAGAACTATCTTAATCTTAGTAAAGCGCTTAATTTTCTTCAGCACTACAGCTATTGTATAAAAAAAAAAAAAAAGTCTATATATAATTTATCTAAAGATTTTTATGTTAAATTAAAATATGTATATAGTTTTTTGGTGCATGTGTTGTTATCAAGTCGGTACTACTTAGAGACTGATATATACTCTACAAACAAGATATGCATTCAAATATAAGCTTTATAGGATTGATACTTTAGTTAATCATGTATATATAAAAAAACACAGGAATTTATTTTCCTGTGTTTTGACTTTTAAATTAATCATTATTCGATTCTTTCTTTTTCACATAATATTTAAAGGGATTTTTCAATCTAAAAGTTGAGATTATCAAACTATCTGATTCCATAGCTTCCTCATCATCAAAAAATAGCTGACAGTTTGTATAATCTTCTTTCCATAATTCTTCATTCAGACTAAATTGTTCGTTAAAAAGAGCTTCTATCATAACATATAGCTTATCCTCTTTTGGTATTTCATATGTATACCTTTCTTCATCACTTCTATTGTCTGAAACAAATAAATCATTCAAATTTTCTGCAAAAACTTTATTTGCTTTTTTTTGCTTTTCAAATGCAGTTGATTGAATATTAGCTAATTTTTGAAAGTAAGGTCGCATTACCTTATTCAATTTATTTTCTGTTTCTTCATCTAAGACATAGGCTGTAGTTTTTCCAATAGATTGTTTTTCATCTAGTTCATACCATGAGTTTAGCTTTCTTAATTCTCTATATACCTTAGCCTTGATTTTATCATACGTATTCTCATCTAAATTATAGATAGACTGATATAACTCTATATATTCCCTTACAATCATCATCCTCATAACCTCTCTACTGATTTTCAAAGAATTGCAACTGGTAACCACTATTATTGTAACTCGTTTTGTTTTTGTGTCAACAATTATAGATTTGTATAATCTGGAATAATGTTGTTTAATAGAACTGTAAGGAAGAGTAAATACTTACAATAAAACAGAGAGGAGATGTATCAAATGAAAAACATATTAAAAAAAAATTAAGGCATTTGCGTAAATATCGTATGTCCAATTTTTCCAATACTTCCTATATTTTACTTACCGATAAATGCGAATTGGAAAAAGTGCCTACTAATTTGAAAAACTTATGGAACAACGATGACAAACTGAGCTTTAAAACCTTAACTATTTCACATAACTCAGATATTGACAAAATGTTAATTAGTGAATTAATACGTCAAATATTTAATGAACTTTGTCTTATTATTCGTTTAAAAATCGCTTTTTCAAAAACAATAAACTAAAAGAAAGTTGGAACAATAATGAAAACACAATGGATAAGAACACTTGCTGAAGTTCTGATGCATGATACAGAACCAAAAGAGATGACCAGTCCTAGAACCGGTAACACATATGTAACAGATGTTGTACCAATATTAAGAGTATTATCTACTGGTACTTGGGAAGAAGTAAAAGGCCAGTATAAATATTCTGTTGTAGATGTAACAAACAATTTAGAATATTCAATAAAGGCTCCAGAAAAAATTGAAGTTAAACTAGGCACCATTCTTCAATTTAAGAATGTACGTGGAGGCACCACTAATAGTGGGGTTGGCTGGTTTTCTGCCGATTCAGTAATTATAGCCCCACGAAATAAGTAGAATGAAATACAGAAGGATCACTTCTACAGCAAACAGTAAATTACAAGGCTATCAAATCACACTGATAGCCTTAGTAATTTCAGTAGTATTTACCCTATTGTTATTATTAATAAGCTATAAAGTGCCTGAAATAGCTCAATATATAAGTAAGCCGTTATTTATATCTTATATTTTTAATATTAGCCTAACTCTACTACTAATATATCTATGGTCTAGACGCGAACAGACATCTACCCTTTCCATTCCGATTATGTCTAGGCAATCAGAAAAATTAGCTAAAAAACTCAAGGGATTATTCAGTGATAAGCAAATCACAGATGTGCTCAAACTTTCAAATTTGACGCGGTATGGCCACGAAATGCCTGAAATATATTCCTGGGTAAATAACGATCTATCGGAAGGATTTATCGCCATTGAAAACATAGCAAATTGGGAAAGAGCAGACCGCCAAAAGTTCGAGCAACGCGTATCAGGAATATTAGCAGGAAAGTATCAACGATTTGCTGTTACTAGGTCTGAATTAACTGCAGGTGATAGTTTTATAATTTTTTATTTTGAAGATACAATGACTTCTCAGCGCTTAACTATAAAAAATCAAGAGTCATTAAAGAGCTTAATAAGCAAGAATAAACATGCTATACGGCTATCAAAAGACTTAGTTTGGTATTCTGATAAAACGCCTATGATGAGCATTATTGCAAGAACTAGGTCTGGTAAAAGTGTACTAGCAGGCAATTACATGGCCAGGATGATGCTATTACAAGGTTGGATAGTAGAGTACAATTCAGCAAAATTAGATCGTTATGTAAAAGAATTCAACGGTCAATCAGATCCGCTAAAAATTGTTGATCGAGCTGAATATTGGTGTTCGATTATGGATAAAAGACTTAATGAAATTAATGAAGCAGGTAAGGAAAAGTATCTTGAAATGAATAACATGCCCGATATAGCACTGTTCTTTGATGAATTAGGTAATTTAAGCGCTTCCTTAGAGTCACTTGATAAAACTGACAAGAATTTGAAAGCAAGTTCACGTTGGACTAAAGCTATTAATCGATTAACAGCTACTGGTGGTTCTGCTGGAATTCATATCATTGCTATATCACAATTTGGGACTAAAGAGGGATTCCTCCCTTCCTTAGCTCGTGTCAATTGCTCCGATGCTGCTATTATGCTTGGTGGAGCTGCTGATTCTGCTGATGAGCGAAAGTACTTGATGAGCGGTTTCGCTGATATGCCTAAGCGTAGTTATGGTAAAGGACAAGGTGTTGCCCGTATCCTAGGATCTGGTAAAAAATGGGAAGTCCCACATTTTTATGAAACACCTTGGTTTGACGAAATGTAAAGTAACTTACACAATTCTTACTTTTAACTATTCTAACGCCTGCGCGGCAGTGGGCTTGTCAACTGCCGCGCAGATCAACTAAGCTTGATAAATCAAGCTTTTGAAGCAGAACAAGAAGTTCAAATCCTTGATTTATCAAGAGAATAGTTAATGGAATAATATAAAGGAGAAAGTTTAATTATGGCGAGAAAAGAATCTACTCTTACAGCGATTATGTTGGTTCAACAGCTAGAAGAAGAGTATTGGTTATCTCCAAATTATAAAGAACCACTTCACCAAGCAAAAGAAGGAAATTGCCGTCCCCTACTCGAAATGGTCATCAAAAATTTAGAAGCTGATGACATCATGGTAAAAGAGGCATACATCATTAAACATGATAAAGATACCGTTTCTGTTTGGGATCCTGAACAGATGAAAAATATTATTCAAACAAAAGCTGAGCATATACACGCCTTATTAAAATTTGAAAAAGGCGCATCATTAACTAGAATTGCACTAGCTACCAAGGTAGAACCTCAGTATCTTGAAAAGTTAAAATCTGGACGATACGGTTACGATAATTGCTTAGCGTACCTGGTTCATGCTAAAGACGAAACCAAGCACCAATACCAGCCAGAAGAAGTTGTAACCGTTTTAGGTGAAGAATATAAAAGTATCTATCATCGTAGCATGGAAACATGGGTAAAAGGCCGTGCCATAAAGAAAGCTAGGGAGACTAATCTGAGTGTAGACTGGCTAATTGAACAAATATTGGCTGGCGAAATTACTAAGAGTAACATATTGCTTACCGATAAATACTATACGATTTACGGTCAACATAAACGGAAAATTAATGATGCTCTTGAAACTGCAGGCGAACGGAAAAGTTTTCGAGCCATTGCTGAGCTTGAAGCGGGAGAGTTTAAAAAGACGATTCTTTATATTCAAGCAAAAACAGGCGCTGGAAAAACTTTATACGCTAAAAAGTTGATTGCACTATTACAAAAAATTGCTCTTAAATTTGGTCATAAATGGGAAGCTTGTGTAACAGCATCTACTAACGCCTTCGATGAGTATAGTGGTCAAGAAATATTATTTCTTGATGATATAAAAGGAGGAAGTTTAACAGTCTCGGACTGGTTAAAGTTGTTAGATCCCTATATGATTAGCCCGATATCAGCCCGCTACCACAACAAGTGGGGGTCTGCTAAAGTCATTATTATTACTAATACTAAAGCACCCCATGTATTTTTCAAAGAATCAAAAGACAACTTTAATGAAGATATTGCGCAATTTGTGAGACGACTTGACTATCTAATTAAAATTGAAGAAAAATTTTATTTGTCTACTCCAGTTAAATGTTTTCCTAAGTTTCAGACTAGCTCTTCTAGCAAGGGCTCACATTATTTCTTCAAGTTTTCAAAGGGTAAGCAGTTATTGATGAACGAAGCTACTGACAAAATTATTAAAAAAGTAATTCAGAACATGCAATGGAACAAAACAAAAAAAGTTACCGAAGCAAGCGACCAAACTAACAACGGTAACTTAAAAAAACAACAAAAATAGCACGTGACCATTCCTGTTGCTGCTATTATCTCAAAATTTAATTTAATTAACAAGAGAGGTGATTAGCATGCAAGTCATTCTTCCAGATGAGCAAATTCATCAAATTCAACTTATGATATCTGATCTAATTAAAAACGAAATTGAGAGCCGCTTAAACAACAGTAATATTAGTAGTCCTTTTCTGAATAAACAAGAAGCCTGTAACTATCTTGGAATTTCAAACAATACGCTAGATCGATGGATTCAAAAGGGTTTACCCGTTATTCGCATCGGTAAAACTGTTCGTTTTGATAAGTCTGAGATAAATCGCTGGCTTAAAAACCAATAATCATTTTACCGTGGTTTGTTATAATGAAATCACGGTATTTTCTAGCTCAATTCAGAAGGAGAATACTATGTCAATTGTTAAAACCAAAAACAGTTCTTATCGTTTACGAGTCTATATTCCAAAAGAAGCGCAAGCATCACTAGGAGTTGATAAAAAAAATAAAGAAAAACGATTTAAGACACGGCGAGAAGCAAAAAAGTACGAACTTGACTTATTAAACAAAATTGAAAAAATTATGAATGGAGAACATGTTTCTTCATTAGACAAGAACGGTTCTATTCTTTTCTCTGATTTTTACAAAAATATTTGGTGGGAGTCCTATAAAGCAGGACAGACAACCTCAACAAATAAACCACCTTCTAAAGTGACTGTTAAAAATGCTGAAATTATTTTTAGAAAGCATATATTGCCTTTATTAGGAAATTACTCACTCGATTTTTTAAATCAAAACAAACAAGTTGTGCTAAATCTTCTTACTCAAAAAGCTGAAGAATATGCTAATTTCAAAGTAATTCGAAGTTATGTTAATTCCCTATTTGATTGGGCAGAAGAATTAGAATACATTGAGAGTAATCGTCTATCTAAAACCATCAAGCGAATCAAAGCAACTAAAAAAATTAAGTTGCAGGAAGCTAAAAAAGATAAAGACTTATATTTATCTCAACCTGAGCTCCAAGCATGGTTTTCAGCCTTTGAAGAAGATTTAAAAGCTGAGAAGATTTTATTTAAGGATTACGTATTGTTCTATACTACATTCTTTCTAGGCGATAGAAAGTCTGAAAGTTACGCCCTTCAATGGAAACACATAGACATTGAACAACAAAAAATCCAAGTCGTTCAAGCTCTTGATAAATATAAACATAAAAAAGCAACAAAAGGAAATAAGAAAACTACTTTTGGAATTCCAAGAGAATTGGCAGACCTTTTGACAGCATGGAAAAAGCAACAAAAAAGAGATTTGGCAAAGTTTCAGATAATTCAAACCGAGGAACAATATGTCTTTACATACATTGATAGCAAAGGAAATGTAAATAGCCCTTTATACACTGATTATCTAAATAATAAGATGAAATCAGTGGAAAAGCGCCACCCAGAACTAGTACATGCTACGCCACATAAACTCCGTCACACCGGAGCAACTCTTGCTAAACAAGCAGGCGTATCACTTGAAGCTATTTCTGAAGCCCTTACTCATAGCGATACACTTACAACTAAGACCTACGTCAACACATCTAATGTCGTTCCTATGGCTGTTGGAGAAATCGCATATCGAAGTATGAAAAACTAATGGTGTGAATTTGGTGTGAAAAGTGGTGTGAATTTTGAAAAAAAGACAAGAAAAAACACCCCATGGTGTGAACCAAGAGGTGTTGTAAATGCTGTAATGACGCCAATTCTAACGTTTGGAGAATTGAGGTGCCTTACGCGCTTTCTTAAGACCTGGTTTACGACGTTCCTTCATACGTGGGTCACGTGATAATAAACCAGCTTCTTTTAATGGTTTACGGAAGTCAGGATCTACTTCCAATAATGCACGGGCAATACCGTGACGAGCTGCACCAGATTGGCCAGCAAAACCGCCACCTTGAACGTTAATATGGATGTCATATTGACCTTCAGTTTGTGTTACGGCTAATGGTTGTTTAACGATTACGAATAAGGATGCGTATGGTAAGTATTCTTCCATCGCTTTACCGTTAAAGAAGATATTACCAGTACCAGGTACTAAGCGTACGCGGGCAGTAGAATCCTTACGGCGTCCTGTTGCTTGATAACTTGCTTGTGCCACTGCTGTTCCCTCCTTAAATTAATTCTGTAATATCGATGGTTTCTGGTTGTTGCGCTTGATGTTTATGGTCGCTACCACTATATACATGTAAGTGGGTAAATTGTTTACGGCCTAAACGATTCTTAGGTAACATACCACGAACTGCGGTTTCAATTAAACGTTCAGGTTTTTCTGCACGTAATTTACCAGCAGTGGTTTCTTTAATCCCACCTGGGTAACCAGTGTGGTGATAGTATTTCTTATCTTGGGCTTTATTACCAGTTAATTTTACCTTGTCAGCGTTGATGATAATCACGTGATCACCAGTATCAACATTAGGGGTAAAAGTTGGTTTATTTTTACCACGTAACATATTTGTTGCTACAGCTGCTAAACGACCTAATGCAATATCAGTCGCGTCAAGAACAACCCAGTTACGTTCAACTTCGCTAGCTTTTGCCATATAAGTTTGACGCATGTTTATTTCCTCCGTTTACTTTACGATTGTTGCGTATCACAATTGGTTTCCGGGGCCGATCGTGGGGCAAACAATACCGTCTAATATCATAGCTATAATTTCACCTAAAGTCAAGTCTTTTTTATTTTTTAGCCGCCACTTAACCCAAAAAATAATAAGCCGACAAGACCACCATGGCCGCCAATAGGAGGAAGCCAATCAAAACGAAAAGAAGGTAGAAACCTCGCCCTTCCCGCTTGTAAAAATAGTAAGACGACCCAATTAAACCGAGGGCCACTAGAAAACCTAAAAAGATCAGCATTGGTCCGCTCCTTATCCTCTACTTCTCATCTGTCTAATTCTTGCGACACTCTTCAAGCCTTTACTCCCCATACAAGTACTGACTAAAGACCTCAGCCAATTGCTTAAACCAGTCCGTTTTCTCACTGTCACTGGCTAACCAATCGGACGTCATCACGGCCAGGTAATAACTTTTCCCCTTGGCGTCTTTATAAATTCCACTCTCATTGTAGATACCGGTGAGTAAGCCGTACTTGTTCCAATAATTATCCTCACCAGCCAGGGCCTCGTCAAAGGGGATTGGCTCCTGAGACTGCTGCAATTGCTCGAGCAAGAAGGCCGTATGTTCGCTATTCAATAGCTTGCCCTGCTCCAGTTCCTGGTAAAAACGGGCCAAGTCTTCAGGAGTAATATGCAAGGAATAGTCCCCAGAGGTTTCAACACGAAAAGTTTGAAAGCCCCAGTCATGCATAATTTGGTTAAAGCGGTCATAATTAACAATATCGCGTCCCAGGGTAATGGCCCGATCATTGTCCGACCACTGGATAGTAGGGATAATAAGCTGTTTAATCCGCTCTTCCTGACTAGCAGTAATTTCCCCTTCTTCAACGAGGTAAAGGGCAGCAGCGGCTAGAAGGGGTTTATAGGTAGAAGCGGTAATAAAGTCGGCTTGGTCATTGATAGCGACGATCTTTTTCCCCTCTTGGTTAAAAACCGCTATGCCAACCTGCCCTTCTGTTAAGTCGCTGACTAAGTTTTGCAAGGCACTTTCTAAAGCCTTAGATTGACTAGCCCCGCTTTCCTTATCCAGCCAGGCTAGATATTGGTCAGCCATGTGATCGATTTGTTGCTTTTCTCCCGCAGCCTGCTGGCGGATAATTAAGACCGCCAAGCCCAAGTTAAGTACAAATAAAAGCATTGTAATGACTGCCAATACTTGTTTGGTGGCCTTTAACTTATCTAAGCGAATGGCCCGCACCAGTAAATAAGCAAAGCCACCTAGGATGATCAAGCCTATTAGCAAGAAAGTTATCTTTACCATCTTTTCCTCCACAATTCCTTGTATTATTTACCGATCATAGTATACAGTATCTTTCAATTGAACATCAGCTCTACCAAGGCTAACTAAAATATCCCCGCCAGCATGAGTAAAATCGGTATGGTGATGAATAAAGTTAATAAACAGCCACAACCTTGCAGACTGGCCCCACAGCCCTGTAAGGCGTCGCCAAACTCTTCCAGTTCTTCCCCTTTTAACTTTTCTTCAACAATAATTTCGTTACCGTCTTCATCATATAACTTGCGGTATCTCGGCATACAATCCTCTTCCTATAACAAAGGTTATTTTACAATATTTTTACAAATAATAAGTACTATTATCATAGCAAAAATGCCGATAAAGGCCTAGTTTTTTCTCTAATAGAAGCCGTTCGCCTCTGACTTAGCAATCCGTTCCGCTCGACTGGGATAGTCCACATGGTGCAGATAGAGACCATGGGCCTTAGCAGTGGGTCCCGCGGCGTTCCGGTCTTGAATCCTTAGCAAGTCACTGAGATTCTCCACCGGACGGAGGCCATCGCCAATCTGCAAGCAGGTCCCCACAATAATCCGTACCATGTTGTAAAGAAAGCCATTGCCCTCAAAATAAAAAGTCAAGGCCTGACCGTCCTCAGAGGCCTGACATTCCGCCCGGTAGATCTCCCGATCAAAGACGGTTTTATCCGTCTTGGTGGAACAGAAGCTCTTAAAGTTATGCGCCCCTATTAAGGCCGGCAAAGCGGCTTGGATCCGAGAAACTTCAGTACGATAGGGATGGTGGAGGACGTAGTGGCGGTCAAAAGGTGAAACAAAGGGGGCTAGAGACACTTTATATAAATAAGCCTTTCTTTGGGCATGGTAGCGGGCGTGGAAGTGTTTTTCCACCGGCTCAACTGCTTTCACACAGATAGCGTCATCTAAGATGCTATTTAGGGCCCGTAATAAGCCTTCTGTTTCGATCTCTGAAGGGTAGTCAAAATGAACCACTTGCCCTAGGGCATGGACGCCAGAATCGGTACGGCCAGACCCATAGACAGTAATCTCTTGTCCCTTAGTCATTAATTTCAAGGCCTTTTCTAGGGCAGCTTGGATGCTGGGTCCATTGGGTTGGACTTGAAATCCCACATAGGGAGTACCATCATAAGCAATCGTCGCTTTATAGCGTTGTGGCATAATTATCAAACGCCTCTCTCCTTATATAATCACAAATAAATAGGAAAAGCCGGCCATCACTGCCAGCTTTTCGCTCTTTTCATTCTTTACTTGCTTTGGCCATTAGGACCTAAAGATTAATATTGCTAGGCAAACGCAAGCCACTAGCCCGATAGCCATGGTATCGCGTTGGTGCCAGTGGAGTAAACGATACTTGGTCCGCCCTTCGCCCCCTTGGTAACCACGCGCTTCCATAGCAATGGATAAGTCATAGGCGCGGTCAAAGGCCGAGACAAAGAGTGGCACTAGGATGGGGATAATGGCCTTGATCCGGCTCATTAAAGACCCCTCGCTAAAGTCAACCCCACGAGCCCATTGAGCATCCATAATCTTGTCCGTCTCTTCTAATAAGGTTGGTACAAAGCGTAATGCAATGGACAACATTAGGGCAATTTCGTGGACTGGAAGAATATTCTTTAAAGGCTTCATCAAACTTTCCAAGCCATCGGTAATATCCAAGGGTTTGGTGGTTAAGGTAAGAATGGTAGAAATGAAAATAATGTAAACGAAACGTAAAAAGATAAATAAGGCGTTCCATAAGCCTTCATCAGTGATGGCTAAAAAGCCCCATTGCCAGTAAACTTCCCCTGTCCGGGTAAAGAATAACTGCAAGGCCACCGTAATTAAGATCAATAGGATCATGGGTTTTAAACCTTTGAGAAAAATTTTCAAAGAAATCCCTGTTAGCCAGACAAAGGCCACCACTAAGAGGCCTAAGATCCCATAAGTCAGGCCATTATTGGCGAAGAAGATAAAGATCAGTAAGATGAACATAATGATCAATTTGGCCCGTGGATCCATTCGGTGGACCAGGGAATCGCCGTTCAAATAACGTCCCATAATAAATTTATTCTTCATCTTGAACCTCCCCTAGTTCAAAATAGTTAAGAATACTATCCGCGAGTTGATCAACGGTTAGCGGATTGTCTTGGAGTTGAATCCCGGCTTGGTCAGCTAAAACCGCCTTAAATTCTAAACTATCAGGTAGTGACAGGCTATGGTCTCTGAGCCAATCAGCATCAGAAAAGATTTCTTCTGTGGGCCCTTGACGAACCACCGTCCCTTTATTCATCACGACAATATGATTGGCATATTGGGCAGCATCATTCATTTGATGGGTCACTAAAACCACCGTTAACTGGCGTTCCTTATAGAGTCGGTAGAACATGGCCATCATGTCCCGGTGGCCTTTAGGGTCCAAACCAGCCGTAGGTTCGTCCAAGACTAAGACCTGGGGTTCCATGGCAAGGATTCCAGCAATGGCTACCCGGCGCATTTGCCCACCTGATAAGTCGAAGGGCGATTGGTCATATAATTCACTTGGCAAACCAACCAGGTCAAGGGCGTCAATGGCTTTTTGACGGGCTTCTTCCTCACTGGCTCCGTAGTTTAAGGGGCCAAACATGACATCTTTAAGGACAGTTTCTTCAAAAAGTTGCGACTCAGGAAACTGAAAGACAATCCCTACTTGGCTGCGGATGCGCCGTAAGACTTCCCCTTTAGAATTCTTGGTCACCTGGTCTGGCCCAATTTGAACGGTTCCTTGGGTAGGCTTTAAGAGGCCGTTAAGGTGCTTGATGGCGGTTGACTTCCCACTACCGGTATGGCCAATAAAGGCGGTAAAACTTTGGTCGGGAATGGTTAAATTCACATCATGCAAAGACAAGGTTTCAAAGGGAGTGCCTGCCCCATAAGCATAACTTACGCCTTGGAATTCAATTTGCATAAGCAGTCCACCAACCCTTCTTCAGTATAATAATCCTTTTCAAATGAAAAACCACGTTGGGCTAGGGCATTTTTTAATTGCACACTAAAGGGCACGCCCAGTCCCATATCGATCAACCTATCCCCATAAGAAAATATTTCTGCCGGTTTGCCTTCATTAACGATTTCTCCCTGACGAAAAACCAAGATCCGATCGGCACTGGCCGCTTCACTTAAATCATGGGTAATGGATAGGACGGTGAGCTGGCTCTTTTCCTTTAAACGGCGGATAACCTCCATCACTTCTTCGCGCCCTTCTGGATCCAACATGGAGGTGGCTTCATCCAAGATAATCACCCGCGGCTGGAGAGCAATAATGCCAGCAATGGCTACCCGTTGTTTTTGCCCCCCTGATAAGTTACTGGGTTCATATTGGCGATAAGCCGACATGCCGACCTCTTCTAGGGCCCAATTGACCCGCTCGACCATTTCATCGTGTGGCACCGCAGCATTCTCTAAGCCAAAAGCCACATCGTCTTCTACCGTGGCCCCAACGAATTGGTTGTCAGGATTTTGAAAAACTAGACCGATATTTTGCCGGATCGTCCAGACATTGGCTTCATTAAGTGCTAAACCCGCTACCGTAATCTGGCCGGATTCCGCTTCTAATAACCCATCAATTAGTTTGGCCATGGTAGATTTTCCTGAGCCATTATGACCGATAATGGCTACCCATTCTTGGTCAAAGATATCAAAAGAAACCTGTTTGATGGTTTGTTTGTTTTCTTCCTTATCATAGCGAAAGCTAACATCTTTGACAGAGATGATCGACTCCAAGTTGTCTCCCCATTTCTAAAATAAAACCCTCCGTTCTAATTAACGGAGGGGCTATAGTTATCGTATTCACTCTTCTCCTATCAGACTTTACTGTCGGTACTAGAATTACACTAGTTCATTCCTATCAATCCCTTGATAGCTTGCGGACTTTTACCGCCGGTCGGGAAACGCTCCCTGCCCCGAAGATATCTGTAAATCTCTTATTAGTGTAACGGAAGTAGTGCTATATTTCAACTGATTTATCACTTATTATCTTCAATTAGTGCCCGTCCCACATAGTCTGTCCAAGCCTTGACCCCCGCTTTTGAGAAGTGGATGCCATCTTGGCTGAGCCAATCGGCTTGGGCATTTTGATCATAGTAACCAGACCAATCAATTAATTGACAATCCTTCCTGCTATCAGCGGTTGCCTTCAAAGCTTCGTTGACTTGTTGGCGCCAAGGCCGATTGACATGGGTATTGACCAGGTAAATCTTCTTGCCTTCAAAGCGTTTCAATAACTGGTTGATTTGTTGGGAAGTAAAGCCACCATTGGCTCCTAAGTCTACCACCACTTTATCCTGGATCTCATTATCGGCGCTAAAGCTATCGATTAGTTCACCCGCTTGGTAGACTTGGAGTCCCACCTTGGCACAGATATTTGACCGTGGGAAGAGGGCCGTAATCCCCTTAGAGACATCGATCGTTAAGGAGTCTCCTAGGAAGGTAAAACTAAGACCATTCGCCTGGTAGAGGACCTCATTGGAGAAATCACTCACGATGGCTTGTTGGTCTTGGCTGAGCGACTGCCGGTACTTTTCAATATCTTCGTCACTATCACTAGCAATGGTATGCTTTTCCCGGTTGGCCTTTTCAATGGCTTCACGGGCCTCCCGAGCTTCAGCTTCAGACTTGAGGACAACTTCTCCTTTTGGTGCTGTCACTAAGGCAAAGAGCGCAATTGCAATCACCAAGCTAAAGCCCCAAAAGAGAACTTTTTGATACCAGGGAGTCTCCTTAGCTCTCACCTGGCGAAAACCAGTAAACAAGCGTAGCGGCTCTCCTTTAGGCCGTAAATAAATCGGTATTGTCACTAAGCGCTGGTTAACTAGGGCGTCTAGGAGTAGACCAATCACAAAGATCGCTAAGACCTGTAACCACGGTTGCATGGTAAACCAGTTTTGTTGACTGGCATGGGCAGTAAAGACAATATAGATGGGATAATAGGTCAGATAGACGAAATAATTCTTCCGCCCGATAAAGGCCAAGGGCTTAAAGCGAAGAACCTTACCAATAAAGGACTGGTCTTGGACAATAGCCAAGATCAATAAGACTACCAGTAGGTCAAAGACCAACATGCCCCCGTAGTAAGTCCATATGGAAGAATCCGTCAAGAACTTCATCAAGACTGCTAATATACCAGCAGTCACTAGGGCAATTAAGTCTGGCGTCCAAGCGGTCTTAAGCAGCCGATCTGAGAAGCCTATGATTTCTTCCCCCATTAAGAAAGCGATACACCCTAATAAAAAGGAAAATAAGCGGCTATCGGTCCCATAGTAGGCCCGGCTGGGGTCTTGACCCGGAGTAAAGAGAAAAGCCATCCAGGCGACTGACATCAAGGCTAAGACGATCAAGAAATAAGTAAAATGCTGTTTAGTCATCCGCCGCCGCAGTAAGCCATAGATGAAATAAAAGACCACCAGCGACTGTAGGTAGACCCCCAAATACCAGAGATGGGTCAAAAGCGAGGGGTGGAGAAATTCAGCAAAATAGGAAGACCCGATGGCAATCTGATACCAGTTATTGACAAAGGCCAAGCTGGAAAAGACCACTGGGCGGATATTAGTTAACAGCTCAGGTTGAAAAAGGAGTAAAAGCGCTAGTAAGAGAATAATAAAAAAGACCAAGGGCCAAAACATCTTCCCTAAGCGCCTGAAAAACTGCCAACCTAGTCTGAAGGACTTGCCCTCCCTTAAGCGCCGTTCTAACTGACTGGTCACCAAATAACCCGATAGGATTAAGAATATATCCACCGCTAAAAAGCCACCCGGCAAGGAATTGGTGAAGAAATGATAGCAAATGATGGCAAGCATGGCAAAGAGCCTCAGGGTATCTAGCTGAGGTAAATATAGCCGTTCTTGGCGCATGGGGAAACCTCTTCTCTATGAATGTTCATTAACATTATTATTATAACAAATATTCTCTATCGAAAACTAAAAAAGCGCAAAAAAAAAAGACATATAAAATGTCTCAATAAAAAACAAACTTTTTCACCCCTAGACTTCTGCCTAGGGATGAAAGAGCTAGACTCGGAAAGAGACCAAAGTCTCCTTCCATCATCATAACACTCAAAAGTTTTATACTAATTCGATAATCGCCATTGGAGCGTTGTCGCCACGACGTGGTTCAGTTTTTAAAATACGAGTATAACCACCTTGACGGTCAGCGTAACGTTCACCTAAGTCATTGAATAACTTTTGAAGAACGGTTTCAATAACGATTTTTTCGTCTTCAACACGAACATCGCTCACTTCATTACGTAAGTAACTTGCTGCGCGACGACGAGAAGCGAGATCGCCTTTTTTACCTAAAGTGATCATTTTTTCAGCAGTTTTACGAATTTCTTTAGCGCGAGTTTCAGTCGTGGTAATGCGTTCGTTGATTAATAAGTCAGTAGTTAAATCACGTAATAAGGCTTTACGTTGGGAGCTACTACGACCTAATTTACGGTAACTCATTCTTAGTATTCCTCCTTCTTAAAGATATTAGTCATCATCTTTTAAAGATAAGTCTAATGCGTCGAGTTTGCCTTTGACTTCGTCTAATGATTTACGTCCTAGGTTACGGACCTTCATCATTTCTGCTTCAGTCTTTTGAGTAAGTTCTTCAACGGTGTTGATCCCTGCCCGTTTCAAGCAGTTATAGGAGCGTACCGATAAGTCTAATTCCTCAATGGTCATTTCGAGCATTTTTTCTTTTTGTGTTTCTTCTTTCTCAACCATGATTTCAGCTTCTTGAGCTTCATCAGTTAGGCTAACAAAGATTGCAAGATGTTCCGTTAAGACTTTAGCCGCTAAGCTTAAAGCTTCCTTAGGGGCAATCGTTCCATCCGTCCAAATATCGAAAGTCAATTTATCGTACTCATTGACTTCACCAATCCGAGTATTTTCTACTTGGTAGTTAACCTTCTTGATTGGTGTATAGATTGAATCGACCGGAATGACACCAATAGGCATGTCGTCCGTTTTGTTGTTTTCGGCACGAACAAAGCCACGTCCATTCTTAACATGCATCAGCATATGGATTTTGGCACCTTCAGCCAAAGAACAAATATGTAGATCTGGATTTAAAACATCGAAGTCCGCATCAGCAGTAATATCTGCAGCAGTTACTTCAGCTGGTCCAGTGATTTCAAGTTCAATGTCCTTTTCATCGACATCGTATAATTTAAGCGCAAGTTGCTTAATATTAAGAACAATTTGGGTAACGTCTTCACGTACTCCTGGAATAGTTGAAAATTCATGTAAAACATTTTCAATCTTTATCGATGTAACAGCTGTCCCTGGTAATGAGGATAAAAGTACACGACGAAGGGAATTACCTAAAGTCGTCCCATAACCTCTCTCTAGTGGTTCGACAGCGAATTTACCAAACTTATTATCTTCGCTGGTTTCAATGGTTTCGATATTTGGCTTTTCAATTTCGATCATCTAGTAGTTTACCCCTTTCAAAACGTGAAAACTTGCACCTTTAAGTAAGTCCAAATGCATCAATCGTTTTAAAACATTAAACACGACGACGTTTTGGAGGACGACAACCATTATGAGGAATAGGTGTTACATCACGAATTGCAGTAACTTCTAATCCTGCAGCTTGAAGTGCACGAATAGCAGATTCACGACCAGAGCCAGGACCTTTTACCGATACTTCTACGGTTTTCATCCCATGATCCATTGCTGTTTTAGCAGCTGTTTCTGAAGCTAATTGTGCAGCATATGGTGTTGATTTACGGGAACCTTTAAAGCCAAGAGCCCCTGCAGAAGACCAAGAAATTGCATTTCCTTGTTCATCAGTAATCATCACAATAGTATTGTTGAATGTTGAGTGGATATGTGCGACGCCTGACTCAACATGCTTCTTGACACGACGTTTACGTGATCCTTGACGTTTTGCTTTTGCCATCTGTATGCTAACCTCCTTTATTTTAAATTAATTATTTCTTCTTAGCGATTGCTAAGCCACGTTTACCTTTACGGGTACGTGCATTGTTTTTAGTGTTTTGTCCACGAACTGGTAAGCCACGACGGTGACGCATACCACGGTATGAACCAATTTCTTGTAAGCGCTTGATATCCATATTGATATCACGGCGTAAGTCACCTTCAACTTTGATCTTGTCCACTTCTTTACGTAGGCGGTCAAGTTCATCGTTAGTGAGGTCACGAACACGAGTATCTTCGGAAACATCACAAGCCTCACAAATCTTTTCAGCTGTGGCTTTACCAATACCGAAAATGTAGGTTAATGAGATAACAACGCGTTTATCTCTAGGAATATCTACTCCTGCAATACGTGCCATTTATCTGGTCCCTCCTATCTATTAATTAACCTTGACGTTGTTTATGTTTAGGGTTCGCACAAATAACCATCACACGGCCACTACGGCGAATTACCTTGCATTTTTCACAAATAGGTTTTACTGATGCTCTAACTTTCACTCTTTTACCTCCTTATACCACCATTACTTGAATCGGTAGGTAATACGTCCTTTACTTAAGTCATAAGGAGACATTTCTACCTTTACACGGTCGCCAGGTAAAATACGGATATAATTAACACGCATTTTTCCTGAAATATGCGCTAAAACTTCAAAGCCGTTTTCGAGCTCGACTTTGAACATTGCATTTGGTAACGATTCAGTAACAGTACCTTCAACTTCAATCATATCTTCTTTAGCCACAATATATCCTCCCAGTCTATCCAAGTAATAGCTTCAAACAGTAGGTGTATCTTTCGACTAACTCGAATATTTTACCACAACAAAGAATAGTTATCAAGTCTAATCTTCGATAACTTCAGAAATGCGGTTAAAGACATTCTCAATGCCAATGTCACCAGGAACCTTGTAGAGCTTGCCCTTAGCTTCATAGAATTCAACCAGAGGCGTGGTTTGTTTTAGGTTCACCTGGATACGATTTTCGACAACTTCAGCTTTGTCATCCTCACGTTGGTAGAAATCATGACTACCACAACGGTCACAGGTGTTTTCTTCTTTTGGTGGGTTAGAGTTAACATTATAAGTTGCCCCACACGAACGGCAAATGATTCTGCCGGTTAAACGTTGTTTTAACACATCAGGATCAACATCAATGTAAATGACTGCATCAATGGGTTGATCAATACTTGCCGTAATCTCTTCTAAAGCTTCAGCTTGGTTGATGGTTCTTGGGAAACCATCTAACATATAACCCTCATCGTCTTTGACTTGAGCTAAGCGGTCTTTGACAATGCCGTTGGTTACTTCATCAGGGACTAAAGAACCAGAATCCATGTAGGACTTGGCCTTCTTCCCTAATTCCGTACCGTCAGCCATAGCTTGGCGGAACATATCACCAGTAGAAATATGAGGAATTTTATAAGCTGCTTCAATACGTTCAGCTTGGGTCCCCTTACCTGCACCAGGTAGGCCCATCAAAATAATATTTCTTTTCATCTCTATGCACTCCCAATTTCCTATTCACGAATGAAACCAATATAACGATGTTTAATTAAACGTCCTTCAATTTGTTTATAGGTATCTAATGCGACTCCGACAACGATCAACAAGCTTGTCCCACTTAAAGCGACTCTTTGTGACATATCTAAGACATAAGATATCACTAAAGGCGCGGTTGCAATGGCCATTAAGAACAGTGCACCAAAGAAACTTAAACGATTGAGAACCGTTGAAATAAACTGTTCCGTCGCTAAACCAGGACGAACACTAGGAATGTAAGCTCCTGATTTTTGGAAGTTCTCAGCCACACGTTCTGGATTAATTTGAATATGGGCATAAAAGAAGGTGAACAGAATAATCGTCACCGCATATAGGGCAATTCCTAAAGGATCTTGTAATGAAAAGATCCGTGAGACGAGTTTAAACCATTCAGCCTCACCGTGAGAAGCTCTAAAGAAATTCAAGATCGTTTGCGGAACCATGATTAAGGAACTAGCAAAGATCACTGGAATAACGCCAGCTGAATTGATTTTCAATGGTAGGTGGGCACGTTGGTTAGCACTATTGGCCCGTTTAGAATAGCGCACCGGAATCCGGCGTTCAGCCTGGTTGATAAAGACCACAAAGGTAATGATAAGGATCATTATCAGGATAAAGGCCAGTGCCAATAAGCCGTTTTGAACCAAGGCGTTGCCTTCTGCTTTGAGAAGTTTGGAACTCACAAAAGCGACAATTTCTGTAGGGACGCGTGAAACGATCCCTGCAAAAATAATCAGTGAGGTTCCGTTACCTACACCATATTGGGTGATTTGCTCCCCAATCCAGGTAACAAACATGGATCCAGCTGTCATAATCAAGGCAATGAATAAGTAAGTTGTCGTACTTGGGTTTTGAATTAGGCCGAATTGGGCTAATGAGTTAAACCCTAGAGACAAAGCTAATGATTGAAAGAAAGCGATCGCTACTGCAAAGTAACGCGTCCATTTATTTAACTTCCGACGCCCTACCTCCCCTTGCTTGGACCACTCAGTGAATGATGGAACAATTTCCATCTGCAAGAGCTGGATAACAATCGAAGCAGTAATGTAGGGTGAAACACCTAAGGAGAAGATGGAGTAACTCGCTAAGGCTCCACCACCAAAGGTATTTAACAAGCCGAATAGGCCCGAATTTGCTAAAGTTGATACCGCTCCAGCATTAACAAAGGGAACGGTAATATGTGAGCCGATTCTAAAGACAATTAACATCCATAGAGTAAAGAAGATTCGACCTCTAATATTTTTGTCCTTGAAGGCTTGTTTCAAGGTGCTAAACATTAGATCACCTCGCAAACTCCCCCAGCGGCTTCAATAGCTTCTTTTGCAGACGCTGAGAATTTAGCAGCTTTTACTGTTAACTTACGTTCTAAGTTACCTTGTCCTAAAATTTTAACGCCAGCTTTTTCCTTCTTGATTAAACCTGCTTCAGCTAATTCATTGGCTGAAACTTCTGAGCCGTCTTCAAAAACATTTAAGTCTTCGATATTAACAATCGCATATTCCTTACGGTTAATGTTGGTGAAACCACGTTTAGGGATACGACGGTAAAGTGGAGTTTGTCCACCTTCGAAGCCTAGACGAGTCCGTCCACCGGAACGTGCTAATTGTCCTTTTTGACCACGGGTAGAGGTTTTACCCCAACCTGACCCTGATCCACGACCTACACGTTTGCGTGAATGACGAGATCCTTTTGCGGGTTGTAATTCATGTAATGCCATCTAGTCTGCACCTCCTTTAGATATTATTTTACGTCTTCAACAGAGACTAGGTGGGCTACTTTATTAATCATACCATTAATTGCTTCATCGCGTGTCTTAACAACACTGTAGCCAACATGTTTTAAACCTAGTGCTTTAACTGTTCTAATTTGATCTTCTTTGCGACCAATTAAACTTTTCTTTAAAGTAATTTTTACTTCTGACATGGTTTGTCCCCCTAACCTAATAGTTCTTGTACGGATTTACCACGTAATTGAGCAACTTCTTTAGGGTCTTTTAATTCAGCAAGACCTTGGATAGTTGCTTGAACCATATTAATTGGTGTATTGGATCCGAGAGATTTTGAAGTGATATCAGCAATACCGGCTAATTCAACAACGGCACGGATTGGACCACCAGCGGCAACCCCAGAACCGACTTTAGCAGGTTTAAGCATAACACGACCACCATTGAATTTACCAATGACTTCATGTGGAATAGTTGTACCAGCAAGTGGAACCGCGATCATGTTTTTCTTACCATTTTCAATCGCTTTATTAATTGCTGCAGGCACTTCAGAAGCTTTACCAGTACCAAAGCCAACGTGACCTTCACCGTCACCAACAACCACTAAGGCTGCAAAGCGCATACGGCGACCACCTTTAACAACTTTGGTTACTCGATTAATAGCAACAACGCGATCTTCAATTTTTTTGTCATCAATTTGAACGAAATCTTTTGCCATGTTTAGGTATCCTCCTTTGCTTAGAATTCTAATCCATTTTCACGAGCGGCTTCTGCTAAAGCTTTGACACGGCCGTGATATTGGTAACCCCCACGGTCAAAGACAACTGCAGTCACTCCTGCTTCTTTACCGCGTTCAGCAATGGCTTGGCCAACTGCTTGGGCATTTTCAGTTTTGCTTCCTTTATTTAATTCTGAATTGGCATCAGAGGCACTTGCAAGCGTAACACCCGCTACGTCATCAATTAATTGAGCGTAGATGTGTTTATTTGAGCGGTAAACGCTCAAGCGTGGGCACTCTGCTGTTCCAGAAAGATTACGACGAATACGTGCATGACGTTTTTGACGTAATGCATTTTTATCTGGTTTGCTAATCAATTTTGTCACCTCTTAATTGTTATTTTTATGAGATAAAGTACTGTAAGCTTATTACTTACCAGTTTTACCTTCTTTACGGATAATGTGTTCGCCAGCGTATTTAATCCCTTTACCCTTGTAAGGTTCTGGTTTACGTACTTGACGGATTTTCGCAGCTAATTCGCCAACTTTATCTTTGTCAACACCATTAATCTTGATTTCAGTATTGCTTGGAACTTCAAAGTCAATACCTTCTGGTGCTTCAAATTCTACTGGATGGGATAATCCCACTTGTAAGACAAGTTTTTTACCTTGTAATTGAGCACGGTAACCAACCCCGGATAGTTCCAATTGTTTAGAGAAACCTTCGTGGGTCCCTAATACCATGTTATAGAATAATGAACGAGACGTTCCATGCATAGAACGGGCTTCTTTTGATTGGTTAACTGGTTCAAAAGTATATTCATTTTCTTCGTTTTGAGCGATTTTAATCAATGGATTGAATTCGCGTGTTAATTCACCTTTAGGGCCTTTAACAGTAACAGTTGAACCGTCAACAGATACGGTTACGTCACTTGGTACGGCAACTGGTTTATAACCAATACGACTCATCTAGGCTGCACCTCTTTCTATAATGATTTCTCTCTTACCATACGTAGGCAAGAATTTCGCCACCAATGTTCTTTTGGCGTGCTTCTTTGTCAGTAACAACACCTTCAGATGTTGAAACAATGGCAATTCCTAAGCCGTTTAACACTTTAGGAATTTCATCACTTTTTGCGTAAACACGTAATCCTGGTTTAGAAATACGGCGTAAGTTTGTGATGATACGTTGGTTATCTGCACCGTATTTCATGAATACGCGGATAATCCCTTGTTTGTCGTCTTCTAAGACTTCATAGCCTTTGATATAGCCTTGTTCTTCTAAGATTTTTGCAATTGCTTCTTTCATTTTTGAAGCTGGAACTTCAACTGTTTCATGACGCACTAAGTTAGCGTTACGAATACGAGTTAGGAAGTCCGCAATTGGATCTGTCATGACCATCTAAGTACACCCTCCTTTATATTACTTGATTACCAACTAGCCTTCTTGACCCCTGGAAGTTGTCCTTTATGGGCAAGTTCACGAAGACAAATACGGCATAATTTAAACTTACGGTAAACAGAGTGGGGTCTGCCACAGCGTTCACAACGTGTGTAAGCCTGTGTTGAATACTTAGGTTTACGTTTATTCTTTTCGATCATTGCTTTTTTAGCCAAACCGTTCGCCTCCTTGTACTATTTTTGGAATGGCATTCCTAATTGTGCCAATAATTCTCTTGATTCTTCATCAGATTCTGCGGTAGTTACGATAACAACGTCTAACCCACGAACTTTATCAACTTCATCAAAGTCAATTTCTGGGAAGATTAATTGTTCACGAATACCCAAGGTGTAGTTACCACGTCCATCAAAGGAACGTTTACTAATTCCGCGGAAGTCACGAACACGAGGAAGTGAAACATTAATTAACTTGTCTAAGAAGTCATACATACGTTCACCACGTAAGGTAACTTTGGTACCAATAGGCATACCTTCACGTAAGCGGAAACCAGCGATTGATTTCTTCGCTTTGGTGATAATTGGTTTTTGACCAGAGATCTTGGTTAATTCTTCAACTGCATTTTCAAGATTTTTTGAGTTGGAGACAGCGTCGCCGACACCCATATTTAAAACAATCTTGTCAACTTTTGGCACTTGCATTGGAGAAGTATAGTTAAACTTTTCAATTAAAGCGTTCTTTACTTCGTTATTGTATTTTTCTTTTAAATGATTAGCCATAATCTGTTAGTTCCTCCTTCCTTGATTAATCTAAGGCTTTGCCAGATTTTTTAGCCACACGAACACGTTTGCCGTCACGTTCTTCAATGGCAACGCGGGTCTTTTCGTTGGTTTCTGGATCAATTAATTGGACATTTGATACATGAATCGCAGCTTCTTCTTCGATGATGCCGCCTTGTGGATTTGCTTGGGATGGACGTTGGTGTTTCTTCACTAAGTTTGCGCCTTCAACGAGCACGCGATCTTTCTTAGGGAAAGTTTTTAAAACTGTTCCTTGAACGCCTTTGTCTTTACCAGCAATAATTTCTACTTTATCACCTGTTTTAATACGCATCTTTTGGACACCTCTCTTTCAATATGATTAAAGTACTTCTGGAGCGAGTGAAATAATACGCATATAGTTGTTTTCACGTAATTCACGAGCTACTGGTCCAAAGATACGAGTTCCACGTGGTGTTTTGTCATCACGAATAATTACACAGGCATTTTCATCGAATTTGATGTATGAACCATCAGCACGACGTGTTCCACTCTTTGAGCGAACAATAACAGCTTTTACCACATCACCTTTTTTAACAACGCCACCGGGTGTAGCTTGTTTTACTGTACATACAATAACGTCACCGATGTTAGCTGTTTTACGACCTGAACCACCTAAAACGCTGACACATAGGACTTCACGTGCTCCTGAGTTATCAGCAACTTTCAAGCGACTTTCTGTTTGAATCATCTTCTAGTATCCTCCTTCCAGTTAGCGTTAAATAATAACTGATTTTTCAACAATTTCAACTAGACGGAAATATTTATCCTTAGATAGTGGACGGGTTTCCATAATTTTAACGGTGTCGCCTACTTTTGCTGAATTCTTTTCATCATGTACTTTATATTTCTTGGAATACGAAATACGTTTTTTGTATGTTGGATGGAATTTAAATGTGTCTACTTGGACAACGATCGTCTTATCCATTTTGTCGGAAACAACGCGTCCTTGTAGAACTTTACGGTGATTACGTTTTTCTGCCATTTCTTTAATATCCTCCTTTACTGATTAACGTTTTACGCGAGTTCTTGTTGACGCAATGCTGTTTTAATACGAGCAATTTGTTTACGAACTTGTTTAATACGCGCAGTATTTTCTAATTGACCGGTTGCCAATTGGAATCGTAAATTGAATAACTCTTGTTTGTATTCTTGTTCCTTTGCGTTTAATTCAGCCACGGAAAGATCTTTTAATTCAGAAAATTTATTCATTCGATTCACCACCTACATCACGTTTGACAATCTTACAACGAATTGGTAATTTGTGGGCGGCAAGACGTAGCGCTTCACGAGCAACTTCTTCAGGCACCCCTGCAATTTCAAATAAAATTTTTCCGCGTTTAACAGGAGCTACCCAGCCTTCTGGAGCACCTTTACCGGAACCCATACGAACACCAATGGCTTTGGCGGAGTATGGTTTGTGAGGGAAGATTTTAATCCATACTTTCCCTCCACGTTTCATATAACGTGTCATCGCGATACGGGCTGCTTCGATTTGGCGGTTGGTGATCCATTTAGAATCTAATGCTTGTAAGCCATATTCACCATAGGCGATTTCTTTACCGCCTTTAGCTTCTCCACGCATTTTTCCGCGGAACTCACGTCTATGTTTAACACGTTTAGGTACTAACACGATTATTCCTCCTCTTGATTATTAGTTGTTGGAAGAACTTCTCCACGGCAAATCCAAACTTTAACACCAATTTTACCATAGGTGGTGTCTGCTTCTACCCAGGCATAATCAATATCAGCACGTAGGGTATGTAGTGGAACAGTTCCTTCGTCTAATGCTTCGGTACGAGCCATATCAGCACCGTTTAAACGGCCAGATACTTGGACTTTGATACCTTGAGCGCCTGCTTTCATGGTGCGTTGAATGGCTTGTTTCATTGCACGACGGAAAGCGATACGGTTTTCTAATTGTTGAGCGATATTTTCGCCGACTAATTCTGCACTTAAGTCAGGTTGTTTAACTTCGATAACGTTGATGTGCACGCGTTTACCGGTTAATTGGTTAAGGTCTTTACGGAGTTTTTCAACTTCACTACCACCTTTACCGATTACCATACCTGGTTTTGCGGTATGCACATTGATGTTTACCTTGTTAGCTGCACGTTCAATTTCAACTTGTGAGATTGAAGCATCTTTTAGCGCGTCTTCAATATAACCACGGACAGCTAAGTCTTCATGTAACGTGTTGGCATAATCTTTTTCTTCAAACCAGCGTGCATCCCAGTCTTTAATGACCCCGATACGTAAACCGGTTGGATTAATTTTTTGACCCACTAATTACTCCTCCTCTGCTTCTTTTACCACAACGGTAATGTGGCTGGTGCGTTTATTGATACGTGAAGCTGCGCCTTTAGCACGTGGACGGAACCGTTTCATGGTTGGTCCTTCGTTCACATAGGCTTCACTGACATATAATTTAGTTACATCTAAGTCTGAATTGTGTTCTGCGTTAGCAACAGCTGACATTAACACCTTTTCAATCACAGGACTAGCTGCACGAGGGGTGTTTTTTAGAATAGCGATTGCTTCGCCAACGCTCTTGTTGCGAATTAAGTCAATTACTAAGCGCGCTTTACGGGCTGGAATTCTAACTGTTTTCGCAGTAGCTTTTGCAGATAAAACTTGTTCTGCCATTATTTATTTTCCTCCTCTCGCATTAACGACGTGTCTTCTTGTCGTCTGCAGCATGACCATGGTAAGTACGGGTAGGAACAAATTCACCTAATTTGTGTCCAACCATGTCTTCTTGAATATAAACTGGAACATGTTTACGTCCATCGTGAACAGCAATCGTTAAACCAATGAAGTTAGGAAAGATTGTTGAACGACGGGACCATGTTTTGATTACTTGTTTTTTATCGTTGTCTTGTTGTTCTTGAACCTTTTTCATTAAGTGTTCGTCACAAAAAGGTCCTTTTTTAATACTACGGCTCATTTACTCTGGCTCCTTTCGTCAAGATCTAGTTAGTTTAACGTTTCTTGCTACGGTGACGTACAATTAATTTATTGCTACGTGCGTTCTTATCACGAGTCTTAATACCACGAGCTGGTTTACCCCATGGGGTCATTTGAACCTTACGTCCGATTGGTGCACGACCTTCACCACCACCGTGTGGGTGATCGTTAGGGTTCATTACGGAACCACGAACAGTTGGGCGTTTACCTAACCAGCGACTACGTCCAGCTTTACCGCTGTTAATCAATTCGTGTTGTTCATTACCAACAGAACCAACAGTAGCCCGGCATGTACCTAAGATAAAACGTACTTCACCAGAGTTTAATTTTACTAGGACATATTTGTCTTCTTTACCTAAAACTTGAGCACTGGTACCAGCGGCACGAACTAATTGGCCACCCTTACCAGGTTTGGTTTCGATGTTGTGGATCACAGTACCAACTGGAATATTCTTAAGAGGTAAAGCATTACCTACTTTGATATCAGCGTCAGCACCAGATTGGATCCGGGTACCTACTTGTAAACCTTTAGGTGCGATGATGTAGGTTTTAACCCCGTCAGTATAATGGATTAATGCGATGTTAGCGGAACGGTTTGGATCGTATTCGATAGCTTTAACCACGCCTTCAACGTTATCTTTGTTACGTTTGAAGTCGATTAAACGGTAAGCTTGTTTGTGTCCACCACCATGGTGACGAACAGTGATACGACCTTGGTTGTTACGTCCAGCTCTTCTGGATTGTTTAGCTAATAAGCTTTTTTCAGGTGTTTTTTTGGTGATTTCGGAAAAATCGGAACCTGACATATTACGACGTCCGTTAGTTGTCGCTTTATAAACTTTAATCGCCACGTTAATTCCTCCTATTCTTCAGAATCTTCATCAGTTGTTGGGAAGATTTCAATTGATTGACCTTCAGCAACTTCGACAATGGCTTTGCGACGTTTGCGGGTATAACCTGCATAACGTCCCATACGTTTTAACTTGCCACGTACATTAAGGATGTTTACTTTAACAACTTTTACTTGGAAAAGTTCTTCAACAGCTTGTCTCACTTGAGTTTTGTTAGCGTCGGTAGCTACTTCAAAAGTGTACTTGTTGTCATCCATAGCTTCCATTGAAGCTTCAGTAATGATTGGGCGTAGAATAATATCTTGAGCACTCATTATGCAAGTACCTCCTCTACGTTAGAAAGAGCTGATTGAGTCATAAGCACTTTCACATGGTTTTCTAAGTCGTAAACGTTCACGTTATCTTCATCAACTACGGTAACATTGTTTAAGTTACGTGCAGATAAGTGGGCGTTAGTGTTGTCTTTATCAACTACCACTAAGACTTTTTCATTAACATTTAAGTTTTCGAGAATGTTTTTGAATTCTTTGGTCTTTGGTGCATCTAAGCTAAGTGCGTCAACAACCACTAAGTTGTCTTGGCTCACCTTACGTGATAATGCAGAACGTAAAGCTAAGCGACGTACCTTACGAGGTAACTTGTAGCTGTATGAACGTGGGGTAGGACCGAATGCGCGTCCACCACCAACCCATTGAGGAGCTCGGATAGAACCTTGACGAGCACGACCGGTTCCTTTTTGACGCCATGGTTTACGTCCACCACCACTAACAGCGGAACGGTTTTTCACTGAGTGGGTTCCTTGGCGACGGGAAGCGCGTTGCATCAAAATAACATCAAAGATTGCGGTTTCGTTTGGTTCAATAGCGAAGATGTCGTCTTTTACTTCGATTTCGCCGTTTTGTGAACCATCTTGTTTATATAAGTTGATTTTAGCCATTATTTTCTTCCTCCTTCCTCAATTATTCAGCTGATTTAGCAGCTGTCTTGATTTCAACAAGTGATTTCTTGGCACCTGGAACATTACCTTTCACTAAGATAACATTCTTGTCTGCCATCACTTTAACAATTTCTAAGTTTTGAATGGTTACAGTGTTGCCACCCATTTGTCCTGGTAAGTTTTTACCTTTGAAGACTTTGGAAGCATCTGAAGCCATACCCATTGATCCAGCAGCACGGTGGTAATGAGAACCGTGAGACATAGGACCACGTTGTTGACCATGACGTTTGATCGCGCCTTGGAAACCTTTACCTTTAGAGGTTCCAGTTACATCAACGATGTCGCCTTCTTGGAAAATATCCACCTTTACTTCGCTACCTACTTCGTATTCTCCTAGCTCAACATCTTTGAATTCGCGAATGAAGCGCTTAGGAGTAGTTTCTGCTTTTGCTACATGACCTTGTTCAGGTTTATTGGCAAGAACTTCACGTTTGTCGTCGAAACCTAATTGAACAGCTTCGTAACCATCGTTTTCCAAAGTTTTCACTTGTAAAACAACATTAGCTTGAGCTTCGATAACAGTAACTGGTACTAATTCGCCAGATTCAGTGAAGAACTGAGTCATACCTACTTTTTTACCTAAGATTCCTTTAGTCATGATTACACCTCCATAAAATTATTTTTTTAAAATTGGTTAACTAAATTAAAGTTTGATTTCGATGTCCACACCACTTGGTAAGTCGAGTTTCATTAAAGCGTCGACTGTCTTAGGTGTTGGGTTAACAATATCCACTAGGCGTTTGTGTGTACGCATTTCGAATTGTTCCCGTGAGTCTTTGTACTTGTGAGTTGCACGGATCACGGTGAAGATTGAGCGTTCAGTTGGTAGTGGGATTGGCCCTGCTACTTGTGCTCCTGTACGTTTAGCGGTTTCTACAATTTTTTGTGCGGATTGGTCTAACGCACGATGTTCATAAGCCTTTAAGCGGATACGAATTTTTTGTTTTGCCATTATATTTCCTCCTCGTCATAATTCTACGATTGACTAGCTCCATATGAAAGACCGGCTCCACCCTCTTGGCAAAGCTCCCGGGTGTGTCGCAACCTCATACTTCAAAGCTTGGGCTGTTTTGAATCCAGGGCATAGTAACCCCTGGAATTTACAGCACTCTTACAATTATACAGACATGTTGATGTGATATCAAGGGTTTTCGCTTACTTTTTTTAAAAAATCGCCAAAAATATTCATAAGGTCCCCTTTGTCTCCAAGCCTTCCCCCGTAGCTATAAGCATGAGTTAAATGGTCTAAGTGCCCACTGTATTGGTTGGGGAGCTTTCACTTAGATAGACAAAAAGAAACCGAGGCTTTCTATCTAATAAGACTCGGTTTCTCTTCTATTATATATATGTTCATTTTCGATGCTATTGAATGCCCTGATTATTAATGAAGGGATTCTTCATTAAAGATAACAACTGGCATGCCCACATAGGATTTAGCAAAGATGGTAGGCATGACATTGATTGAGGTATTGACACAGCCATAGGACCCTGCCATGTTGCGGTAGAGTTGCCCACCAAAGGCTGGTTGCCACTTAGCATCATGGATGCCTTCCGCATGGTAGTCAAAGGCCATCCAATAATCCACTGGTTGCTCGTAAGGGATTCCAGTGATTGGTGAATTGGCTCTTAGGATACTTGGTGACTCCATATTCCAAATTTCATTGGCACCCGGAATCGTTGGTGACTTGTCTTGGCCAGTAATCACATCGGTTTCCAGACTCAATTGTCCATTTTCATAGAGGAATAGTTTTTGGTTAGGGATATCAACTTCAATATAAGTATCCCCAAAGAAATTATCTACCTTATAGCCTTGGCCGGCAATACTTGGTTCAAAACTCTTATCCTCACCGGCTAAGACCGCTTGGGCCACTTCTTCTACAGCCCGGTCACGGTCAATATACCAGCCATAAATTCCAGGGAAAATGGTCACTGTCCCTGACATGGTCGACTTAAACTCATGTGGGTTTAATAAGCCCGACACTTTTTGGTTTAACTCTTGTAAGTAGTCAGAAATCTTAGAGCGGTTAACATCTAGAGAAGAATCTGCTTGAACAATCAGCCAGCTTTGAATGGTAGCGGGGTCAATCGGATAGTCTTTATCTTCGATATTAAGGGCTAGCTTCATCGAAGAAATCTTATTGAATTGCTCCATCTGCTTTTGTATTTCGGGATCATCGGACTTCACTTGAGGCTCTAAGTAAGCATCCTCCAACTTCACCTGATCTTGACCTTGGTCGATGGCTGTTTGAATCAATTGCCCTAATTTTTCCTTTGAAACTTGGTTTCCATTGCTTTCTTTTTTGATGCTTAATTGGTTATTGGCCTGGTCCACTACCACTTGGGCATTAGTGGGGGCTTGGCGCTCAGCATTATTAATCGCTAAGTCATTAACCAACCCTTTAAGAGCAGCTTCATTATCCTTACTTTCTTCAACTGCTAGGACGCCATGGTCTTGATTAAACCAAGCTAAAGGCCAAGTCCAAGCATTTTGTTGGGCTAAGACCTGTTCTAAGGAAGAACTGATATTAAATTGAATCCCAAGATCTTGGGGTTTGACTTCCTTAATCACTTGGTCTTTTTCCGTGACCTTAACCCCTAAGTTGGATAACTTGTCTTTGAGGCGACTTTCTGCCTCTTCCGGGCTTTGGTGGCTAATATCTGTTGCAGCCATCACCGTTTCTGGCAGGAAGTGTCCTTGATAATAGTAGCTCCCTCCTAAATAGACCAGTGCTAAGACACTGATCACCGTTACCAGAGCAATTAAAAAGCCCTTTTTTCCATTATGCTTACTAGCCATATCTTTTCCTCCCCGACAAGTTGCTTTCGTTTTCCACTAACAATTTGTCTTAATTTAGTAAATAACTATTAATAAAATACCGACAATTACCTGTTTTGTAAACCATTTAGTTCTAAAATTATTTTTAAAATAAAAAAAGGTAAGTTGTAAAATGAAGTGCATAAAAAAGGACGACACAAAAACAGTGAGGCTCTATACTTAAAAGCGTCTAAACCCAAGTAAAGGAGCACTCACTGGCTATGAAACATTCTAACACGAAACCAAGATCATATGCACACCTTTCTGCAGAAAAACGCGGAATCATTCAAGCAATGCACCGTGAAGGAAATAAACAGAAAGAGATTGCTAACGCCATCGGCGTTAATCAAAGCACCATATCTCGTGAATTAAAACGTGGAAAAACGCGTCAAATGACCTACGATCATCAATATGTTGATGTCTATTTAGCAGAGACTGGCTCGCGTGTTTATAAAGAAAATCGGTTAAATTCAAAGGCCAGAGGCGCTTTGTTCGGAAAGTCTACTTTCATAAAAGCCTTTGAAGAAGCCTTGCTTACGCCTAAAAAAGATCGTGTTTTCAGTGTTGATACGTTCATTCATAAGTATCGTAGAGAGCATCCTTTAGAAATCGTTCCTTGCACCAAAACCATGTATAAATATATCAACCTTGGTTTATTAAGAGTGAAAAATATTGATCTTCCTATGAAAACACGGATTCGCCCGAGAAAGCAATCAAGTGAGCCACGTGGGATAAATAAAAAGTTATTCGGAAAGAGTATTGATCAACGATGTCCAGACGTTCTTTTTAGAGAGGAATTTGGCCATTGGGAGCTTGACCTCGTGATAGGAAAAAAGACTAAGGGAGAGCCATGTATTATTACTCTAGTTGAGAGGAAAACGAGAAAACTTCTCACCAAGAAGACCTGGAGGTGGGATGCAGGCTCTATTGTGAAATCGATTAAAAAGATGATTCTCAAAGAGGGGCAAGCCTGTTTTAAAACCTTAACGACCGATAACGGTAGTGAATTTTCTAAACTATCTCATCTTGAATATGCTCTGAAGAATTTGGAAGTCTTTTTCGCTCATGCCTATTCTGCTTGGGAAAAAGGCAGTAATGAGAGACATAATCGCATGTTAAGAGAATACTTGCCCAAAGGGACAAGTTTTAAAAAGCTGACGTACCAGGAATTAGCACACTACACGAATACCATAAACAATCGCTTTAGAAAGATCTTAGATTATCAAACTCCCAATGATTGTTATAACATGGAAGTTGCGAAACTTCAGGAAACCCTTAGAGAAGCAGGCTAAAATGCTTAATAAAGCATAGAGATTCAGGCTGGGCCAGTCAAGGTCCGCTACGCTCTCTACCTTGACAACCCCAGCCTGAACCTCTAAATAATAATCAAGCACTTTAAGCCTAAGAAAATGGACCAAGAATTATTGACTTTATCAGCTTTTTAGCTATTTTGCATGAAACTGGGATTTTTGAATTTAAATATGCATTTGATATTGCAATTTACATAAAATAAAAAAAGAGCTCGGATGAGCTCTTTTTCTTGGCATGTTCTAAAAATTAAAGAATTTCAGAAACAACACCGGCACCAACAGTGTGTCCACCTTCACGGATTGAGAAGTTAGTACCTTCTTCAATAGCGATTGGGTGAATTAATTTAACTTCCATAGTAACGTTGTCACCAGGCATTACCATTGGTGTGTCTTCTGGCAAGATAACTTCACCGGTAATGTCAGTTGTACGGAAGTAGAATTGTGGACGGTAGTTGTTCATGAATGGGGTGTGACGTCCACCTTCTTCTTTAGTTAAAACATAAACTTCAGCTTTGAATTCGGTATGTGGAGTAATGGTACCTGGTTCAGCTAAAACTTGACCACGTTCGATGTTTTCACGGGTAATACCACGTAATAAGGCACCAACGTTGTCACCTGCTTCAGCGTAGTCAAGTGTTTTACGGAACATTTCAAGACCGGTAACAGTTGTTTTTTCAGGTTTGTCAGCTAAACCAACGATTTCAACTTCTTTACCAACTTCGATCTTACCACGTTCAACACGACCAGTAGCAACGGTACCACGACCGGTAATTGAGAATACGTCTTCAACTGGCATCATGAATGGTTTGTCAGTGTCACGTTCTGGAGTTGGGATGTATTCGTCAACAGCTTCCATTAAGTCTAAGATAGCTTGTTCAGCATCTGCGTCGCCTTCAAGAGCTTTTAATGCAGAACCTTTAATTACAGGAACGTCATCTCCTGGGAAACCATATTCACTTAATAAGTCACGAACTTCAAGTTCAACTAATTCAAGTAATTCTTCGTCGTCAACCATATCACATTTGTTTAAGAATACAACGAAGTAAGGAACCCCAACTTGACGAGCAAGTAAGATGTGTTCACGAGTTTGAGCCATAGGACCGTCAGTTGCGGCAACAACTAAGATCGCACCGTCCATTTGAGCAGCACCGGTGATCATGTTCTTAACGTAGTCCGCGTGGCCTGGGCAGTCAACGTGAGCGTAGTGACGGTTAGCTGTTTCGTATTCGATGTGAGAAGTGTTAATAGTAATCCCACGTTCTTGTTCTTCAGGTGCGTTATCGATCGCAGCGTAGTCTTTAGCTTCACCGAAACCATTCTTAGCTAAAACAGTAGCGATAGCTGCTGATAAAGTGGTTTTACCGTGGTCAACGTGACCTAAAGTACCGATATTTACGTGTGGTTTACTACGATCAAAATGTTCTTTTGCCATTGTATAATTTTCCTCCTAAAAGTTAACACTAAATTTCTATCTTATGTATATAGATTCAGTAGTTTAATTATATGAGATAGGCCTTGATAAAGTCAAGGACTCTACCTCATCTTTCCTTGATTTTTAAGCCTTTAGACTAATCTTCAGAACCTTTACCATATTTGGCAATGATTTCTTCACTGACAGATTTTGGAACAGGTTCATAGTGGTCAAAGGTCATGGTAAATGTCCCACGTCCTTGGGTTGCTGAACGTAAGGTCGTTGCATACCCAAACATTTCAGATAGTGGCACAAATGAGTGTAAGGTTAAAGCGTTACCGCGTGGTTCTTGTCCTTCGATACGTCCACGACGTGCGGAAACATGTCCCATAACATCGCCTAGGTAGTCTTCAGGAACAACAATGTCAACCTTCATCACAGGTTCAAGGATTACTGCGCCAGCATCTTTAGCTGCATTACGTAATGCAAGAGAAGCGGCAACCTTGAAGGCTGCTTCACTGGAGTCGACATCGTGGTAAGAACCATCATATAGCTTAGCCTTCACGTCAACTAATGGGAAGCCTGCTAGGACACCATTTTCCATAGCGTCTTTCAAACCAGCTTCAACTGAAGGGATGTATTCACGAGGAACAACCCCACCAACGATAGCGTCTTCGAATTCGAAACCGGCACCTTCTTCGTTAGGGGTAAATTCGATCCATACGTCCCCGTATTGCCCTTTACCACCAGATTGACGAACAAACTTACCTTGGGCTTGTGTTTGTTTAGTGAAGGTTTCACGGTAAGACACTTGAGGAGCACCAACAGTTGCTTCAACGTTGAATTCACGTTTCAAACGGTCAACGATAATGTCTAAGTGCAACTCACCCATACCGGCAATAATGGTTTGACCAGTTTCATGGTCGGTACTTGCACGGAAGGTTGGGTCTTCTTCAGCTAATTTACCCAAAGCAATTTGCATCTTGTCTTGGTCAGCCTTGGTGTTTGGTTCGATAGCCACTTCGATAACGGGTTCTGGAAATTCCATTCTTTCCAAAATAATTGGGTTCTTGGTATCACAGAGAGTGTCACCAGTTGTGGTGTTCTTCAAACCAACCGCAGCAGCGATGTCACCAGAGAAGACTTCTTCAACTTCTGAACGAGAGTTAGCGTGCATCAATAAGATACGTCCGACACGTTCACGGGTGTCAGAAGTAGCGTTCAGCACGTAAGAACCAGCTTCAAGAGTTCCTGAGTAAACGCGGAAGAAGGTTAAACGACCAACATAAGGGTCTGTCATAACCTTGAAGGCTAATGCTGAGAATGGTGAGTCATCGTTTGCACGAACTTCAAAGGTTTCATCTGGGTTGTTTGCGCGTTCTGCTTCAATTGGAGGAACGTCAGTAGGTGCAGGTAAGTAGTCAATAACTGCATCTAACATTAATTGAACCCCTTTGTTCTTGAAGGCAGATCCACATAATACTGGGAAGAATTCCAAGTTCAAGGTTGCTTTACGGATAGCAGCTTTTAATTGTTCTTCAGTGATTTCTTCACCTTCTAGGTAAGCAATCATTAAGTCTTCGTCAGTATCTGCAACTGCTTCAACAAGGTCAGTACGCCATTTTTCAGCAAGTTCTTGATATTCTTCTGGAATATCTTCTTCATCAATCACTTGACCCATTTCGTCTTCATAAATTTCAGCTTTCATCTTAACTAAGTCAATGATTCCAGTGAAATTGTCTTCAGCACCAATAGGTAATTGGATTGCGTGAGCATTTGCTCCTAAGCGGTCTTTGATGGTGTCAACAGCATATAAGAAGTCAGCACCGATCTTGTCCATCTTGTTAGCAAATACGATACGTGGAACATGGTAGGTATCAGCTTGACGCCAAACAGTTTCTGTTTGAGGTTCTACCCCGGATTGAGCGTCAAGAACGGTTACGGCACCGTCAAGAACACGTAAGGAACGTTCAACTTCAACTGTGAAGTCCACGTGCCCTGGGGTGTCGATAATGTTTACTCGATAACCCTTCCATTGTGCAGTTGTTGCTGCAGAAGTAATCGTAATCCCACGTTCTTGTTCTTGTTCCATCCAGTCCATTTGGGAAGCCCCTTCGTGGGTTTCACCAATTTTGTGGATTTTACCGGTATAGTACAAGATACGTTCAGTCGTGGTTGTCTTACCGGCATCGATGTGGGCCATAATTCCGATGTTTCTTGTTTTTTCAAGAGGGAATTCTCTTTTAGCCATCTTTGAATAACTCTCCTTTACTTTAAAATAGAATAAAAACTTGTCCTCACTTATAATACCTGCCGTACTAGGAAATTTCCACTAATAAAGCAGGAAAAATTATTACCAGCGGAAGTGAGCGAAAGCTTTGTTGGCTTCAGCCATACGGTGGGTTTCTTCACGTTTTCTAACGGCAGCACCGGTGTTGTTAGCAGCGTCCATGATTTCACGCGCTAAACGAACGTTCATGGTTCCTTCACCACGGTTACGAGCTGCTTGAACGAGCCAACGAAGAGCTAAAGTTTGACGGCGTTCTGGGCGAACTTCCATAGGCACTTGGTAGTTAGCACCCCCAACACGACGCGCTTTAACTTCTAAAACTGGAGAAATGTTTTCAAGCGCTTCTTGGTAAACTTCCATAGCGTCATTTCCAGTTTCTTCTTTAATAATATCAAAAGCATTGTATAAGATGGTTGCTGCTTTACCACGTTTACCGTCAACCATGATTTGGCTGATTAGGCGAGTAACCATTTTTGAATTGTAAATTGGGTCTGGCAATACATCACGTTTTGCAACATGTCCTTTACGAGGCATCCAATGCCCTCCTTTCTGATTTAATCTTAGTCTCTAGGTTTTTTGGTTCCGTATTTAGAACGACTTTGACGGCGGTTTTCAACACCAGCGGTATCTAAAGCGCCACGAACGATGTGGTAACGAACCCCTGGTAAGTCCTTAACACGACCACCACGAATAAGTACGACACTGTGTTCTTGAAGGTTGTGCCCAATTCCTGGAATATAAGCAGTAACTTCAACCATGTTGGATAAACGTACACGAGCGTATTTACGTAAGGCTGAGTTAGGTTTCTTAGGTGTCATTGTCCCTACACGAGTACATACTCCACGCTTCTGAGGAGAGTTGGTACGGGTAGGTTGTTTTTTCATTGAGTTATAACCTCTATTCAAAGCAGGTGAATTTGATTTTGCCTTGCTAGATTTACGAGGTTTACGTAATAATTGGTTAATAGTAGGCATTTACTATTATTCCTCCTTCCAATTCTTCTGTTTTCATTTTAAAGCCACACATCCTGGTGTGTCATCTACTACAAAAAAGAAATAATCGACACCTAGTGAATCGATTATTGGTGATTTATGTTGTGCCATGATGTATCAGTCAGCACGACTGTATTTTGTTTACAGGAATCTGTATACAAAAAGCACCTTAAATACTCTACCACCCTTTGGCTTTAATGTCAACAAATTAATTCGAAAATTCTATTTTTAGATCAATAGGGATAGAAATAAGGGAAAATACACCCCCAAAAGCAAAAAAAGCCGGTAATCCGGCTTTTCTTCCATTCTTGATTTAAGCAACTAATCGACGACTTCCATCTTCTCCACCTGGCCGTCCTCTCTGACTTGGAGTTTAACCGCCGTATCAGGCACCAGGAAGGGTAGCTCTTCATTAAGCTGAATGGGGACTTGGTAGATACTGCCATCGACTTTCAGGTAATAGACCGAATTGCCCTCTTTGACAACGGCAGCGATTTGGTCCAAGTGACCTTCAATGGTTTTAAGGTCTTCCATTTGACTGACCTCTTCAAAATAGGCGCCACTAGCCTTGGCATACTCTTCAATCAAAGCAGGCACTGACTGAGCGATGATCACATTTTGATAGTTATTGACATCAATTAAAGCATACTGCTTAATCAACCCAGCCTGATCTTTTAAGGACAAGATATACATAGGGTTACCCTTTAAATTGATTAAAAGTGGGAAAGTCGCTTGATAGCCTTTTTCTTGGACAGAGCCTTCCGAAGACTTCATGGCTGAAATTTCTTCTGCTGCGGTCAAGGGGTAGAAACTGGTCTCCTTGGTCCGCATATTGACCAAGACAAAACCGATATTTGAGGCATCTTGGGCTACCGAAGTCACTCCAGTATAAAGGAAGATGTCATCGTTCATGGGCAGGTAATTATAGCCTGCTGTGGGCTTGGTCACCCCCGTCTTGGCAAATAAGGCATTCCAGAAGCCGCCCCGGTATTTCCCGTTCATCTGCAGTTGGTGGAGGATAATGTCGGAAGAATAGACCCGGTCAATCCAGCCAGGCACTTGGTCCAATTGATAGTGCTGGGTCTCCCCACTTACCGCATCCAATAAGACCACGCCTGTAGGTTCAGGCTCCTTGACTATAAAATGCTTACCATAAGTGGTCGCCACATAGTAGGGGTGGCCCTGGTCATCGACCTCAAAGGATGGCTGGTTAAAAATGGCAAAGGGATAGCGTAGGCGCAAGACCCGTTTGGCATTGCGGAAGAAGAGATCATCATTGGTGTATTTCATGGTGTTTTCTAACTCCACTAGTTTAGTGTCTCCTGAGACCATATCGACTTGGATATAGTTAGGAATCCCCTGCCTAAAATTATTCAACCACTTGAAAAAACCAGCATATTCCAAGGGGGATACCCGGTAGGGATGGCCTTGAATATTAATCTGTGTATAGTCAGGGGCCGCTTCAAACTGAGAAACCAATTCAGAAAGTTCACCCAGGCGCCGGTTCCCTAATAAGGCCGCTGTATCGCGGTCAATCAAGGGGATCTGACTCACATCGGTTTCTGGAAAGTCTTCCTTAAAATCTTTCTTATCCAATTCGATCATGTGAGCATAGCGGTTAGCCATGAACAAGGGACTGTAAATGGCCTGGATAGCCAAATAAGCAAGGACTACAAGCCCTACTCCAGCAAAAAGAATCCGATATTTACGCTTAGGCCGGTCTTTTTGACTAAAGGCGGACCGCAAACGCTGGCCAAGATTAGCTTGCCGAGCCTTCTGGCGTTGAGTTCGTTTTAGCTCACTATCATAGATCGCTTCTGCAATAAAGAAGAGTAAGGCCCCGAGGCCAAGAAAGGCCCAAAAAGCCATGGAGGCATAATTTAAAGGCGGTAGGTAAAAATAATAGTAGCCTAATAAGATTAATAAGGCCCCAGCATGTAAGCCCAAACGCAATCTTTTCAGCTGACTTTTCTTCTTTTGGCCTTCCTTTTCTGAATGGGTGACGTCTTTCATAAGCTTTCCTCCTCAAGTGACTTGTCTGTAGGCGTCAGTTCATCGTTATTTATCTATAAGTATTGTTTGACTTAATTATATCAATAAAAAGGCTGCTTCATCTTCCTTTTAGTGAAAATCAAGCAGCCTAAGACTTATGGCAAATCAGCTGGTGCAACAGACTCAGCCTCTTTTCAAAATATGAACTCTCTAATCAAAATGTGCTCCAGTCACAGGACGAACGTCCGCTTCAAAAACTGGTAACGCTCAGCTTCACTGAGCTTATCCCAGTTTTCTCCAGCGATTTCGTCCTTTGGTGTGACTGTCGCACTCTCTTGCTTTTATTTATTACGCATGGTTGGGAAGAGTAGGATGTCGCGGATGGAGTCGGAGTTGGTGAAGATCATTACCAAACGATCAATCCCAATTCCTAAACCGCCCGTTGGTGGCATCCCGGTTTCCAGGGCTTCCACGAAGTCCTCATCCATATGTTGGGCTTCATCGTCACCGAGTTCTCTTTCCTTGACTTGGGCTTCGAAGCGTTGCCGTTGGTCGATAGGGTCAGTCAATTCAGTAAAGGCGTTCCCTGCTTCCGCTCCGGCAATAAAGGCCTCAAAGCGGTCGGTGAAGCGACTGTCTTCTTCATTAGCCCGTGCCAATGGTGAGATTGACTTAGGATGGCCATACACAAAGGTTGGTTGAATTAGGGTTTCTTCCACAAAAGTTTCAAAGAATTCGTTAACTACCTTACCAAAGTCATCCGTGTCTTTGACTTCAACGTGGTGTTCTTTGGCTAGTTGACGCGCTTCTTCATCGGTCATTTCTTGCCAGAAATCGACACCAGTAGCCTCTTTAATAGCGTCAACCATGTGGACCCGGCGCCATTGACCAGAAAAGTCTAATTGGTGGTCCCCATAAGGAATGGTGGTTGATCCCACCACTTGGCTAGCAATATGGTGGTATAATTCTTCGACTAAGTCCATCACGTCCCACATATCGCTATAAGCAGTATAGAGTTCCAACAAGGTGAACTCAGGGTTGTGGGTGTGGTCAATCCCTTCATTTCTGAAGACCCGACCAATTTCATAAACTTTTTCCATTCCTCCTACGATTAAGCGTTTGAGGTGGAGTTCCAAAGCAATACGTAGGTATAAATCAATGTCTAAAGCATTATGGTGAGTAACGAAAGGACGGGCATTGGCTCCCCCAGGAATGTTATGTAAAACTGGGGTTTCCACTTCCAAGTAGCCGCGTTGATCGAGGAAACGACGGATTTCACTGATGATTTTTGACCGGGTAACAAAGCGGTCATAGCTCTCCCGGTTAGTAATCAAGTCCAAATGGCGTTGACGGTAGATTTGTTCCTTGTCTTGTAAGCCATGGTACTTGTCAGGAAGTGGACGCAGCGCCTTGGTTAGATGTTTTAATTCTTCTGCTTTAACCGATAATTCACCAGTATTGGTCCGCATCACATAACCTGAAACAGCGATAATATCACCGAGATCAGCCTTCTTCCAGATATCCATATAATCCTTGTCGCCAATTTCGTCTTTACGAACGTAAATTTGAATTTGACCAGATCCATCTTGAATATGACCAAAACCTGCCCGGCCCTTCCCTCTTTTTGTCATGAGGCGGCCAGCAATATTAACAAAAACTGCCTTATCAGCTAGTTCGTCTTTGTCAAAAGTTTCATACTGGTCATGGATTTCTTGAGCGAGGGCATCGCGCTTAAAGCCTTTCGCAAATGGTTGGTAGCCATTTTCTATTAATTCATCTACTTTTTCGCGACGGACTTGCATTTGGTCATTCATCGCTTCATGCTGTTGGTTTTCCTTTGCCATTATCGACACTCCCATACTATTTTAATTCATTCTATTAAAAACAGCCCTTCAGGCATGCTTTTTTGGTCTTCCCTCTTATTCTATACTATTTAACGGTTTTTAGCAGCTTCTCTTTGTGCTAAACGTTCTTCCCGTGATAAGCGTTGGCGTTTAGGGGCTTTTTCACGCTCTTTAGTCGCCTTAGCGAAATCGTTTAACAGGTCGACGACTTCTTGGTAGGAATCCGCCTGGGTGCAGGCCACCTTGACCTTAGCCGAACGAGGAATTCCTTTGAGATAATAAGCCACCATGGAACGAAATTCCCGGACCCCAACACTTTCTCCTTTTAAGTCAACCAGTCGGGTCAAGTGGTCCTTGCAGGCTTCAATCCGTTCTAGACCCGTTTTTTCAGGTAAGAGTTCGCCGGTCTCTACGTAATGAACCATACGGTGGATTACCCAAGGGTTACCTAGGCAACCCCGTCCCACCATGACACCATCAACCCCATAATTGTCGAGGGCGTACTTGGCTTCTTCGGGAGTCCGGATGTCCCCATTGCCGTAAAAAGGCACAGAGAGCTTTTGACTAACTTGCTTAATAATATTCCAGTTGGCCTTACCGGTATACATTTGCTCCCGGGTTCTGCCGTGCATAGCAATCATCTTCGCGCCAGCTTCTTGAGCAGCCAGGGCATTTTCCACGGCCAGGATATGTTCGTCGTCCCAACCTGTCCGCATTTTCACTGTGACTGGGATGGAAACTGCATCGGCAACCGTCTTTACCCGCTTATAGACTTCATTAGGATCTAAGAGCGCCTTAGATCCCGCATCGGTCTTCACCACTTTATTAACCGGGCAGCCCATGTTGATATCAATGATGGCAGCCTTGGTATTGGCTTCAATAAATTGAGCGGCTTCCGCTAAAGAGTCGGCTTGACCGCCAAAGATCTGCACGGAAAGCGGCCACTCTTCATCCTCAATATGAAGCATAGATAGGGTCTTTTTATTTCTAAAATGAATTCCTTGGTCAGAAATCATTTCACAAACAACCAGTCCCGCTCCCTGGGCCTTGACAATGGTTCGAAAGGCGGCGTTAGAGACACCAGCCATCGGAGCGACCGCAATGGGGTTAGTGATTTCAATATTGCCGATTTTGATCATAGTACTCCCTTTCTAATTATAGACACACCAAATGATTCTATCAGAAAAAACGGCAGAAGAAAAGAGCAGAGGCAAAAGCCCCAGCCCTTTTTCTTTCTTTAATTTCGTCCTTTAATGTGACTGTCGCACTCTTTCTAGTTGAGTTCGGACGCCAGCCTTGAAGTTGCTTCAGAAAATGCCAACGCACAGATTCCTGTGCTTATGGTATTTTCCTCCACCAATTCAAGTCTCTGACGGCGTCCTCACATCCTTACAGTTGAGTTTGGAAGGGTGAGGGAATGTCCTTTCAGAAAAGTTGAACGATCAAGCAAGTTGAGTTCGAACACCAGCCTTGAAGTCACTTCAGAAAATACCAACACACAGCCCTGCTGCGCTTATGGTATTTTCCTCCAGTGATTCAAGTCTTTGATGACGTTCTCACATCCTTATTTCTGATCTTATCAGCTTTTCTTCCAAGGAATCTCCCTCACTGATCCTTCCTCACATCCTTGGATCTACCGTCCATTGGCTATGGTAACTACCTTGTGCCCCCGGCCTAGGCGTTCGGCGACGGCAATCGCTCCAGTAATGGCTAGGGCAGATTGGAAGTCGACTTCAAGGCCTTCATTGACCTTTAGCCACTCTTGTTCTTGATAAGCGCGGCCGTTTTGGACCCGGATAATCTCAGCAAAGAGACTGGTGTCTAGGAGGGGGAAGTCGCTAGCCGTGTCAAGATCATTTAAACTTGATTGACTACTTGCTTCCACAGCATAAATGGCGGTCTTTTCCGACGCTTCTTTGAGGGCCCGGCCGATACCAGAGAGACTTGCTCCTGTTGATACCGCCGAGACAAAGGCATTCGGAGCTTTTCCCCCTAAGGCCTCAATAATTTCTGGCCCCGTAGTCAACTGGTGGACCACCGAGCAGGCATAGTCACTATCAGGATGAAGCAAGACCGCTTCTTCTTTTTGACCGCTTTCAATGGCAGCTTGTCTTTGTTCAGTGACTTTGTCAGGATCGCTGAGAGGATGAATGGTCATACCATATTCACGCAGTGCTTTCAAGTCAGCCTCACTGACCACTTCATTGAGGAAGAAGTCGCCGTCATAACCCTTGATAGCCGCTAGGCAGGCCAAGGAACGAATGGTGACAAAGTCAGCGCAGACCACTAGCGTAGTCCCACTGGCTAGGTCGCCTTTCTCCTCATAGACTTCCAATAGATTTAATAAGGAACGGTCTTTGATGTGACCAGTTGGATTTTGACTTTCTAATTTGACATAAACATCCGCTGCTTGATAAGGAACCGACCGCTGTAATTTAATCAGTGGGGTCTCGCCAATGGTCAAGAGCAAATTATCCAGTTTTTCTACCATTTTACACACCTCTTCATCAGCTTCTTGGTATTTATTATTACCATTTTAGCATAATCAGCTAAGCAACTAAAGGTAAAGGACTAGGCTTCGGCCTCCTCTAGAAGTTTTTCCAAGTCGTCCTTGCTGTAGTGGTAGTGACTATTACAGAAATGGCAAACGGTTTCTGCCTGACCATCTTCTTCAATAATGGCTTTGAGTTCCTGACTACCTAGGCTAACTAAGCCCTTAGCGAAACGTTCCTTGGTGCAGTCACAAGTAAAGCTTATCGGATGGGTAGATAAGATATTGGCTTGGCCTTCACCTAAGAGACGTTCAATAATTTCCTCCAGGCTGGCATGCTGGCTGAGTAATTTAGTGATGTGAGGGAGGTCTTGAACGGTACGCTCCAAGCGGCTAATGGTTTCTTCACTGGCTCCCGGTAAGACTTGTAACATCCAACCACCTGCCTTGTTGACTGATTCATCCGGATTGACCAGGACGCCCAGACCTATGGCAGAAGGAATTTGTTCTGAAGCCGCTAGATAATAAGTGAAATCCTCGGCAATCTCACCCGAAACAATTGGGGTTTGTCCACTAAAAGGTTCCTTCAACCCCAGGTCCTTAGTGACTGAAAAGGTTCCTTCAGTGCCAACCACTTTACGGACATCCAACTTGCCTTGGTCATTCAAGTCAAGCGAAACATGGGGATTGTCAATATAACCTTTGACCTCGCCCGCTCCATTAGCGGTGGTGACAATTTTTCCACCCAGGCCATTGCCTTTAATTTGAACCGACATCCTGGCATCGTCTTTAATATCGCCAGCTAAGAGCAAAGTCCCGATTAGAGTCCGTCCCAAAGCGGCTGTGGCTGCGCTCCAGGTATCATGGCGTTGGTGGGCGTCCTCCACTAAGTCACCGGCATCGATCACACTACAACGTACAAAACCATCTTTACTAATTGCTTTAATTAACTTATCTGTCATTTTTTAATTCCTTTCCTTAATGCCTTTTTATTATGCCTAAATCACCTATCAATAGCAAATGATTGATTTTACTTGTTCATGGCTCTTTTGACTTTTGTCACACTCTCATAAATTTTCTCATGAAAAAAGGACTGCGTCTTTTGGCGCAGTCCCGATTACTTAACTGGTCAAGTTAAGCTTATTCTTGGTCATCATCATTTGATTCTTGGGAAGGGACATTGTCATTTTGAGTTTCATTTGTATGATCCTCATGACGGTCTTCCTCTGGAGAGCTAATGGTCTCTTCCTTGGAATCATCGACCTCTTCTTGAACCTTCTTTTGACGTTCAATTTGAGATTTCTTCAAGTTCTCTTTGGCTTCTTCATAAGAAATTGGTTCATTTTCATGACCACTTTGTTGACTTTCATCATCATCTGGTAAATGACCGTTCTCAAATAGACTCTTAATTTGTTTAGCATTTAAGGTCTCAAGTTTTAAGAGATGTTCAGCAATCACACGAACTTGCTCCTTATGCTGACTTAAGATATCTTTGGCTTCTTCCAAGGCTTGGTCCATGACCTTGCGGAGCTCTTGGTCAATTTTAGCCGCTGTTTCACCTGAATAGGATTTTTGTTGGTAAGGGTTGGTGCCTCTCATGGAGTGGTTACCTTCATAAGAAATCGGACCTAATTCCTCACTCATCCCATATTCAGTAATCATGCTACGGGCTAAAGAGGTTGCCTGTTCAAAGTCATTGGATGCCCCAGTGGTCTGGGTGTCGAAGAAAATTTCTTCTGAAGCACGTCCTCCAAGTAGCCCCACAATTTGTTCGTGAAGGTTTTTCTTGGAATGCATGGTTTGATCTTCCTTAGGTAGCATCACTGCATAACCCCCCGCTTTACCACGAGGAACAATGGTCACCTTATGAACAACGCGAGCATCGCTTAAGACCATACCACAGACGGTATGTCCAGCCTCGTGGAAGGCGGTTACCCGGCGCTCTTCTAAGCTTGGTTGGCTGTTTGGTTTAGCCGGACCAGCGATAACGCGGTCCTGGGCTTCATCCACATCCACCATTTCGATTCTCTTCTTATCTAAACGAGCGGCTAATAAGGCGGCTTCGTTGAGGACGTTTTCTAATTCCGCCCCGGTAAAGCCTGGTGTTTGTTGAGCAATCACTTTGAGGTCAACATTTTGAGCTAGTGGCTTATTGCGGGCGTGAACTTTCAGAATGGCTTCCCGGCCTTTCACATCTGGACGACCCACTAAGATTTGGCGGTCAAAACGTCCTGGACGTAATAAGGCTGGGTCTAAAACATCAGAACGGTTGGTCGCTGCAATCACGATCACATTGTCTTTTTCTTCAAAACCGTCCATTTCAACTAAGAGTTGGTTCAAGGTTTGTTCACGTTCATCGTGACCACCGCTCCCTGAAGCTGCGCCCCGTTGCCGACCAACCGCATCAATTTCATCAATGAAAATGATAGCAGGCGAATTTTTCTTGGCCGTATCAAACAAGTCACGCACCCGGCTAGCCCCGACACCGACGAACATTTCCACAAATTCTGACCCCGAGATGGAGTAGAAAGGCACATTGGCTTCCCCGGCTACGGCTTTAGCTAGTAAGGTTTTACCAGTTCCGGGAGGGCCTTCTAAGAGGACCCCTTTAGGAATCCGAGCACCAATATCGTGGTATTTCTTAGGAGCACGGAGGAAGTCAACCAGTTCAACTAGTTCTTCCTTCTCTTCCTCACAACCAGCAACGTCAGAGAATTTCACCCGTGATTTCTTAGAGACGTCTTCTACCCGGCTTTTACCCATTTGCATGGGGTTGTTCCGCCCCCCGCCTTGGGTTTGTGAGAACATCATATACATGATAAAGACGAAGAAGATTAAGGGAATGGCGCTCATGATCAAACTAATCCACATATTCGTTTGATCTTCTTCTTGGGCCACGACTTCGGTCCCTGAATCTTCTGCCGCTTGGTTAATGGCTGACAGGGTTGAGTCATTAGGTAATACATGAACAATGAAGCCCTTAGCCTGGTCGAGTTCAGTATTATTTAATATCGGAATATTATTGGAAGTCGATGACTCGCTTCCTTCCTTGTCTTCCCGGTACTTCCCGGTGATCTCATAGGCGCCTGCGCGAGGTTTAATTTGAACCGTTTCAATTTCTTTATCCTTTAGTTTTTGAATAAATTCGGACTGGTTAATTTCCTCTGAAGCAGCCGAATTTCCTCCTGACGAGAAGAAATTCACTATTCCTAGAAGCGCCAAGAAAATGACAATGATAATTAGACCACTGGAAAAAAAGTTATTGGGTCTCTTTGATCCTTTTCTTTGCATACATTAGCTCCATTTCTAATTTTAAACTAAATCGGTCTTATCCAGATAGGTAAGTATAACACAGATTAAGCCTGATCGCTCTTTAAAACCCCTACATAAGGTAGATTACGATACTTTTGCGCATAGTCCATGCCGTATCCCACTACAAAAGCGTCAGGGATTTCTTTGCCGAGGTAATCAGCCTCAACTTTTACCTGTCGGCGGTCAGCCTTGTTCAAAAATGCACATATTTTAACCGATGCAGCCTGGCGTTCTTTGAAAAGTTCACCTAGGCGTTCCAAGGTATAGCCTGTATCGACAATATCTTCTACCAATAAGACATGCCGGCCTGCCACTGAAGCCTCTAAGTCTTTGAGGATCTTAACGTCGCCGCCTGATTCAGTGCCATTGCCGTAACTGGAAACCGCCATAAAGTCCACTTCTAGGGGTACATTAATTTCTCGGATTAAATCAGCCATAAATAAAAATGATCCCTTAAGGATTCCGACCACAAGTAGGTCTTGGTCTTGATAATCTTTGGAAATTTCCTCACCTAAGCGCTTATTAATGGCTTGGATTTCCTCCGTACTGATTAAGATATCGCTAATCTCTTGGTTCATGTATAGCCTCCGTGTTATATAAGTTCAATTATGTCCTTAATTGTAGCAAAAGCAGCTACCTGTCTGCAACATTTTCAGCCCTTTTAGACAATTTTTAAGGAATGCTTAGACTCGCTGAATTTGGCTAAAAGCCGCCTCCCCGTTCAGAGGATAGCGGTAGAGCCATTGCCCCTTTTGACTTAAGATTCCAAGGACCCAAGACTGGCCTCGGACAATCAGCCATGCCGTCTGACGGTCAGCTTGAGGGATCTTCTCATTAATAAAGAAACGGCGGATTTTTTGCTGGCTTCCTGAAGGGAGTTTGAGATAGTCACCAGCTTGCCGGTGGCGGATAGTCAGGGCTTGGTCACTTAGGGATTGGGACAAGTAAAAACTCTGGCTAGTGTCCTGATGCTTTTCTTGACCAGCCAAAGTCCAGCTTAAGGAGAAATCTTCTAGTTGGACAGAAGGCCCGCCCAATTCGACTTGTCTATCTGACACATTCCGATTGACTTGATAGTAGCTAGCTGGGCGGGTTTTCAAACGGATAAAGGCGGCCTGGTAGACCTTATCCAGGACATAATTTCCCGGCAAGGCCCATTGGCCCTGGGCAGCCCCCTGGTTAAGAAAGTCGACCAATTCTTCCATTCCCTTCCGAGTGAAGGCCAAGACTTCTGGAATCTCACAGCGCTGAAAAATCATCTCCATTAGTAAGACTTGTTCCGCCTGAGAATACTGACCCAAGGCTTCCAAGTCAATGCGAAAACAGCCCTCTTCCTGGTCAAATAAGTTAGCCAGCAGCTGGTTGAGCTGGGCTTGTGCCAGGTCCAATAAGGCTTTGAGGTCGGTTTGAAAATGACGGAAATGTGCCTTGAAGTTAACAGATTCCCGCTCTAGGTAGGGAATAATCTCTTGACGGAAACGATTGCGTTGGAAGTGCTTATCCCAATTGGTCATGTCTTCCTGGTAGGGAATTCCTTCACCTCTTGCTATGTCATACAGGTTAGCTTTTTCTATCTCTAAAAGGGGGCGGAGAATTTGGGCCTTGGGATAGGTGTAAAGCGGACTAAGGAACTCCATGCCCTTAAAACTAGCCAAATGGCCGCCATGGACCAGGCGCATTAAGCCGGTTTCTACCTGGTCATCACTATGGTGGGCCGTCACCAAACGCAAGGAGGCCTGGTCTTTGAGAATTTTTCCAAAGGCATGGTAGCGGAAGGCCCGGGCCTTGGCTTCTACATTGCCAGCTAAATCGGCTCCATGCTGCCAAAAACTTACCTTGAGGTCCAAGTCGTGCTCTTGGCAATAGGCCACCATCATTTCCTGCTCGGCTTCTGACTCCAAGCGTAAGCGGTGGTTAATATGGATGACAAAGAAATTTAGCCCATAAGTCGCTTGCAGTGTCTCAAAGCACCTTAAAAGGACCATGGAATCTACACCACCAGAAACCGCCAGGGCATAGGGCTTGTGACTAGCTAAATAGTCGCTATCTTCTGCCAATAACTTTTGGTAAATCATTTGGGCAAGTTGACTGAGCTCTAACATCTTCCACCTTCCTCATAAAAATAAAGAAAGAGGCTGTGACCAGCGTCATAACCTCTTGGTAAAATCTTTTTCTATTCTTCATCTCTTGTCATTAGCCGCGACGGCCACCGCGGCCACCACGTTTGCCTTCGGTATTACGCTTCAAGGAAGTTAAGCGATCATCACTTTCCTTTAAGAAATTATTCATCATGGCGTCAAAGTCACTGGTTTTTGCTTGTGGCTTACGGTCAAATTTCTTATGGCTATTGTTGGCCTTAGCTGGCTTAGGACCACTATTGCCATGCTTAGCTTGTGCTTTAGGCTCAGCTTGCTTGTGATCCTTGGCGTCCTTCATGGATAAGGCAATCTTTCCATCCGGTTGAATTTTAGTGACAATCGCGGTCACCTCATCGCCTTTTTGTAGATAATCATTGATATCTTTAATATAGCTATCGGAAATTTCAGAAATGTGGACTAAACCACTGGTTCCATCACCGAGATCGACAAATACACCAAATTTAACAATTCCTGTAACCTTACCAGTTACTTTTTCCCCAACTTCTACGGTCATGAAAGCTTATGATCCTCCTAATTTTTTTCATTATTGACTTTGTTTTGATTATTTTGCGCTTCTAGGTATGCCTTGTTAAGACTTTTTGCCTTCATGGAATCATTATCTTCAGGCGTGGAGAAAATAATTTCGCCCTCTTTGCTGAGATAATATTGGGCCCGGGCTAAGCTCGCCAGGTAAGACTCATTATTTAATAAGGTCACTTGGTTCTTTAGGGAGTCAACAATTTCTTGTTCACTCTGTCTTTGTTGCTTAGCCTGCTCAGTTTGTTCACTTAAGGACCGAGTCTTAAGTTGGGCATGGAAGACGCCAAACAGACATAATAGGGAGCCTAGTAAACAAAATCCTAAGAGCGAGCGCATGATTAAGTCATGCCATTTCTGTTTCTTAGTATCTTCTTGCTCCTTCTTACCAGCGTAGCGTGCAATGGAAGTAATTTTATTCTTATTTTCCTTGCCTTGGTCGCCCATCTTTAGCATCCTTTCACAAAATAGTACCCTTCCTATTGTACCTTGCTTCTTTTAAAAAGTATAGCTCCTATTTTAATTAAAAAAATTCAGGTTCGCTTGCTTTTTCCTTCCATTCCTCATCGAGAATGGTGTACATTTTGCTGGCGTCTTCTTTTTTAGTCGAATTTTCTAGGGCATCGACTCTCAAAGTTAGCCACTTATTTCCAAACTCAATCTTAACCGTATCACCAACTTCCAAGTTGGTCCCTGACTTGGCCGATCGCCCATTGACAGCAACCCGGCCTTGGTCGCAGGCCTCTTTGGCCACGGTACGTCGCTTAATAATTCGAGCAACTTTTAAAAATTTATCAATTCGCATAGACTCTTCCTAACTCTCCTTATTTTTGATCCAATATTTAGCCAAGGGGAGCTCTTGCCACTCAGCCGGATTAAGTATCGGGTATCTTCTTACTACTAATAATACGACACCTGCTCCCAAAAGGACAGCCAAGCCCACAAATAAAGTGGCAAAGGCCCGGCTTTTAGGAAAATTCAACCAAAAGGTCCAACGTAAAACCATAATGGCCAGCCACATGAGCAAGACCACTAGGCTAGTGTCTCTCAGTAAAATTCCCATTTGACTCTCGGTTTTAATCGAATGGGGGATAAAGTGGTGCATCAAGACCAGCATCATCACTAGAGCGAGTAAACTGGACCAAACGCCTCCCACTAGGCCAAAGCGACTAACCAGCAAATGGGCAAAGACCCCTTTGACTAATAATCCCAAGCCCAGGGCCATGGCCGAATAAAACCACTGGTTCTGGCCCAGGAAAATATTATGGTAGATCAATACCCAGCTGGCCAAGACAGTCATCAGTAGATACTGTTCTAAGACCCCGCTACCCTTGGCATCACTAAAGAGCATCACATTGAGCTCCGGTAAGATAGCCATTATCCCCGCCGTGACCAATAGACTGATAAAGAAAGTCAAGCGGCTAAAACGAGCTGCCGCTTCCCTAAATAGAGCCTTTTGTTTTTTGACAAAGGCCTGGGAAAGCAGGGGCAAGTAAGAGGTCTGGAAGGCCAGGGAAAAGACCATGCCCAATTGGACAAAGGGCTGGCCGCGATCATAGACTCCCTTATAAACCTTAGCCAGTTCACTATCCAAACCAAAATCCAGTAAACCATCATAAAGGGTAAAAGAATCAATCAATTGAAAAAAGACCAGTAAGGCTGAAAAACTACAAATCACCAGGCCATCAGTTACAAAGGTTCTTAAAATCTGGGGCCAGGTCAAGTGATAAGGCGGATCTTCAGCCAGGGCGCGACTTCTTTTTGACTGTTGGAATAGGCGCTGGGTGCCCCTGGATTGAAGCAGGGCCAGGATGAGGTAGCTAGCTGCCGTAAAACCAGCAATCCCAGCCGAGGCCATGGCCCAGGCCCCCATCTCATAGAGGGACCAGTCCTGACTAAAGACCTGGCTATAGAGATAAGCCACCCCTAAAATCACCCCAACCCGGACCACTTGCTCGATCACCTGGGAGACGGCGGTATGCTTCATATCATTGCGGCCCTGAAAGGCTCCCCGGATGAGGAGGAGAAAAGGCATGGCTAAGAACATATAGGAAACGCTCCGAATCACCACTGCCAAGTTGGGATCAGCCATTCCCTGAGCTAAAAGCGGGGCCAGAAAAAAGGTCAGGCTAAAACACAATAAAGAAAAAATGACTACTAGGAGACTATAACGTCGTAAAAACAGGCGGCGGTGGGCCAGGTCAACCTGCCAGCTAATTTGTTTGCCCACGTAATTAGGTAAGCCGCTCAGGGCAAAGGTCATTCCAATCCCATAAATGGGGTAGACTTGCTGGTAGACATAGAAACCCGTGTCGCCCACTAAGTTTTGAAAGGGAACCCGGTAAACCGCACTGAGGATCTTAGCGATAATGCCGGCCAGGGTCAACAAGCTGGCTCCCTTTAAGGCTTGTTGACTGCGGCGGTTTTTACTAGACGCCATCCCTAGTCCTCCCCTTCCGCTTGGTCAGAATCCGCCTTTAAATCCTTACTGAGCTGGGTTAAGAATTGGAGAAGATAGTCTAACCACTGATCAGTTGAGAGGTCTTTAGTGTTTAACTGCATGACTAATTGGTCATTAGCCATTTTGATTTGTAGTTTCATGGGGATATCTTCTAAGGCTTGGAAAATGAGCGGAGTCAATTGGCTAGGGTCTTGTTGCTTGGTAAAGACCAGCTCAATCGCCTTCCCCTTACGCGTGATTTTCTCTACCCCTATTGCAGTCGCATAGGACTTCATCGCCCCGACTGCTAAGAGCCATTGGACTTCTACCGGAGGCTCACCAAAGCGGTCCAATAATTCGTCATCCAAGTCCCACATGGCATCAACATCCTCTAACAGGTTGATGCGTTTGTAGATTTCCACCTTTTGATTTTCATCCTGGATATATTCTGAAGGAATATAGGCATCAATGTGCAATTCAATTTCTGTCGGTGACTGAGGCCGCTTGGCTGCCTTGCCTTGTTTCTTACGGATGGCTTCATCCAGCATCTGTTGAAAGAGGTCATAACCCACGGAATTGACAAAACCGTGCTGTTCTTGTCCCAAGAGGTTGCCGGCTCCACGAATGGAGAGGTCGCGCATGGCGATTTTGAACCCTGCCCCTAATTCAGTAAAGTCTTTGAGGGCGGTCAGCCGTTTTTCGCTGGCCTCATTGAGGGCCTTGTCAGGCCGGTACATAAAGTAAGCATAGGCTACCCGGTTGGACCGGCCTACCCGACCCCGTAATTGATAGAGGGTCGATAAGCCCATCCGGTCAGCATCCTCCACTAAGAGGGTATTGACATTTGGCATATCAATCCCCGTTTCAATAATGGTGGTAGTGACTAAGACGTCGTCATCTCCAGCCAGGAAGTCCATTAAGACTTCCTCTAATTGATTCGCATGCATCTGGCCATGGGCAATGGCTACCCGGGCTTGGGGGACTAATTCCTCAATAAAGTTGGCCTTTTCTTGGATATTTTGCACATTATTAAAGAGGTAAAAGACTTGACCATTGCGAGCTAATTCACGTTCAATGGCATCCCGGATCGCTCCATAATTTTGTTCCATGACATAGGTCTGTACCGGAAAACGGTTAGCTGGTGGGGTTTCAATCACACTCAAGTCCCTAACCCCCATCATGGACATGTTCAAGGTACGAGGGATCGGCGTTGCCGTTAGGGTAAGGACATCGACATTTTTCCGTAAGGCCTTTAACCTCTCCTTGGCCTTGACGCCAAAGCGTTGTTCCTCATCAACAACCAATAAACCGAGATCTAAGAACTTAATATCCTTGGATAGGAGTCGATGGGTACCAATCACAAGTTGAACACTGCCCTCTTTTAAACCCTTAATGACATGCTTTTGTTCGGCCGGGCTCCGGAAACGACTCAATAAGTCAATAGTAAAGGGATAGTCCTTAAAGCGCTCTAGCATGGTTTCGTAGTGTTGCTGGGCTAAGACAGTCGTCGGCACCAGGAAGGCGACTTGCTTACCGTCAAGCATAGCCTTGAAGGCGGCCCGCATGGCAACTTCAGTCTTCCCAAAGCCCACGTCCCCGACGAGGAGACGATCCATGGGCTTTTCTTTTTCCATGTCAGCTTTAATTTCCTGGATTGAGCGGAGCTGGTCATCGGTTTCAGGATAAGGGAATTCGTCTTCAAAGGCAGCTTGGTCTTCGTTGTCAGGACTAAAGGCGTAGCCCTTTCTGGTCTCCCTTTCTGCATACAAGTCCACCAAGTCATCAGCAATATCTTCGATTTTTTTGCTGACCCTTTGCTTGGTCTTTTGCCATTCGGTTCCGCCCATTTTGTTGAGTTTAGGGCTCTTGCCTTCCGCCGAGACATATTTTTGCACCAAGTCAATTTGGTCAATGGGGACGTGAATAGAGGCATTATCGGCATAGACGATACTGAGATAGTCCTTGTGGTTACCCGCTACCTCGATAGTCTCTACCCCAACGAACTGACCAATCCCGTGGTTTACATGGACCACATAGTCGCCGGGGTTTAACTCTTGGTAGCTCTTCAAGCGCTCAGCATTGGAGAGGTTATTGGTATTTTTACGACGGCGGCGCTTAGCCTGGTCAAAGAGGTCACTTTGAGCTAAGAGAACCACTTGGCTGTCCACAAATTCAATTCCACCCGACAGCTGGCCAGCAATAATATTAATGGCTTCAGGGATAATCTGATCTGCCTGGGTCAAGACCGCCTGAAAGTCCATTGCCTTGAGGTCTTTTTCTAAGTCGCGGGCCTTGTCTTCTTCTTCGATAAAAATCAGTAAAGACCGGCCCATTCTCAGCCAGGCTTCAAATTCCAGCTTAATGGCTTCTTTATTATGGTAAAAAGGCGTCACCGTCCGAGTTTGGAATTGGTAGAGGCCGTCAAAGCGCATATTGCCGTAACCCTTCTGCCACTGGGCCAGGTAAAACTTCCGCCCCGAATAAGCCATCACTTGGTCGTGACTATCTAAATAGATCTGGTCAATTGGAGGCAAGTGGCCAGCCTCCACCTTACCTTGAAGATAAAGGGCGGCGCGCTGGTCAATTTCTTGGGACAATTCAATCAGCCGGGTCATATCATCCATCACTAGGGTCTGCCCCTCCCCCACATAATCGAGGAGGCTGCAGGAGTCTGGATAGAGGATCTGACTAAAATAATGGGTCCGTTCGGTCCTTTCCCCAGCTGACCAAGCTTGGATTTCATCCTGGAAGATGGCTTGGACTTGTTTTTTGATGGCTTCATCTTGGAGCTTTTCAACTTTCTCTTGGGCCACTTTTTCTAAATGAGTTACGCCAGCTTTTAGGCGGTCAGGGCTAAACAAGAGGTCCTTAGCCGGTAAGATGGTGACTGCTTCTAAGTCCTCTTGGCTCTTTTGGCTGTTAACGTCAAAAGTCGTAATGCGCTCTACTTCATCGAAAGCTAAAGACAGTCGCAAGGGCTGGGAACTGGTTAGGGGAAAGAGGTCAACAATATCCCCACGGACACTCATTTCACCAGGTCGTAAAACAGCCTCTACCCGTTCATAACCTAAAAGCAAAAGATCTGCTTTCAGCTGGTCAACGGCGAGTTCTTGGCCCCGTTGGATGCTTTTTACTAGGTGTTTCCACTCAGCCACAGGCGTCAGGGGGCGCTTTAAGCCAAAGATAGGGCTAATTAAGATTCCGCTACTGTCTTCATCAAGTAACCAGTCTAAGGTCGCCAAGCGGTCCCCCAGGGCTTCCGGGCTTTGAATGGCTAAGTCTTCAGCCACACTTTCTGGACTGGAATAGAGGTGGAGATCAGCTTCTGGATTGAAAGTTTGCAGGTCTTCATAAAAACGCTCCGCCTGCAAGAGGTTATTGGTCAAGACCACGGTCTTTTTATCGGGATGGCTGGCTTGAATTTCAGCAATCATGTAGGCCTTACTAGCCGCCTGTAAACCCAGGTAAAGAACACTCTGCCCCGTCCTCAAGGTGTTTTCTAGCTTGCTGTCAATAATTTTCTCATTGAGATAATTTTCTAAGTTCATTTCCACGTCTTTCTCTCTTTATTAGTTATTGAAACGATTCATAGTGTTTTCAAAGCTATTACCCTCTAACCAGTAAGAAATGGCATCGGCTGCCGCTTGGCTGCTTTCTAACATCTTGCCTTGGTCTTCCTTTGAGAATTTTCCTAGGACATGGTTGACCACCGACCCCTTGCCTTTGGGGTGACCAACGCCTAATTTGATCCGTTGAATGTCTTTAGAATTAAGCATTTTAATGATATCTTTCATTCCGTTATGGCCGCCAGCACTGCCCTTTTTCCGTAGGCGGAGACGCCCAGGCTCCATGTCCATATCATCATAGACCACCAAGAGGTCTTCTAAGTCGATGTGGTAATAATTCATAAAGCCAGATACACATTGACCGGATAGATTCATAAAAGTAGTGGGTTTGACAAAGATCACCTGGTCATTAGCCACCCGGCGTTTAAAATAGACCCCATTGAAAGCGGAACGATCAAAGCTTTCATGGTGGCGGTAGGCCCATTCATTAAGGACAATAAAACCAATATTATGGCGGGTCCCTTCGTATTCTTTTCCTGGATTTCCTAATCCAACCACTAACTTCATATCGATCATCCTTTTCTTTTTAACGCAACAAAATCTGTACACCGCCCACAGCGAGGGGATGTACAGATGGCTTGCTACTAGTAATTTTCTTCATTTTAGCGAAAAAATCCTAGCCTCACAAGTTTTTTCGCCTAAATGCAAAAGAAGCTCAGACATCAGTCAAAGCTTCCTCTACACTAAGATTATTCTTTTTTAAGTATTTTACTAATCTTTGGCTTCCATTCCCTTGAATTGTTCGCGGAATAGCGGACTCACTGATTTGTTATTTTGAATCCGATAGATGGCTTCAGCAATCAGTTCAGAAACAGATACTGTCGTGATCTTATCAATTTTCTTTTCCTCAGGGAGGTTGATTGAGTCGGTTACCACAATTTCATCAATATTAGCGTTTTCTAGACGTTCAATGGCTGGACCAGATAAGACGGGGTGGGTACAGCAGACAGTCACCGAAACAGCGCCTGCTTCTTCTAGGGCATTAGAAGCAGCGGTAATGGTGCCGGCGGTGTCGATCATGTCATCGATAATGATACAGTCTTTGCCTTTGACCTCACCAACAATATTCATGACTTCGGCAACGTTAGCACGTGGGCGACGTTTGTCGATAATAGCAATTGGCGCATCCAAGAATTCCGCCAATTTTCTAGCCCGGGTCACCCCGCCATGGTCAGGAGAGACAACGACAATGTCTTTGCCTTGATAAAGATCCTTATCAAGGAAGTAATTAGCCAATAACGGAGCTCCCATGAGGTGGTCCACCGGAATATCAAAGAAACCTTGAATTTGGCTGGCGTGTAGGTCGAGAGCGAGCACTCGGGTAGCGCCAGCATCTTCAATCATATTAGCGACCAATTTGGATGTAATCGGTTCACGTGGCTTAGCCTTACGGTCTTGGCGGGCATAACCAAAGTAAGGAATCACCACATTGATTTGATCAGCGCTGGCCCGGCGGCAGGCATCGATCATAATCATTAGTTCCATTAAGTTCTCATTGACTGGTGCAGAAGTCGATTGCAAAATATAAATATTATCCCCACGAATGGATTCTTCAATGTTAATGTGAATTTCCCCATCACTAAAGTGGTTAACATTTATTTTTCCCAATTCAATTCCCAAACAATCAGCAACCTTCTGTGCCAAGGGTTTGTTAGAATTTAATGAGAAAAGCTTAAAGTTTTTATCTTCATGTTCTGACATTGTCATAAGTTCCTCCTAAAACCTAAATGTTAAAAAAACTAAGTCCCTACCGTATTATCTTACCATAGAAGTAAGCTCTTTAGGGTTAACTTTCCGGCTTATTTTTAGAAATAGGTAATTTATGCCAATAATTTTCTTTATTACTTTGCCGTGACCGGGCAATGGCCAGGGCCTCCTTAGGAACGTCTTCAGTAATGGTTGATCCCGCAGCTACAAAACTATGATCAGCCAGGCTAACCGGGGCAACAATATTGGCATTCGAACCGATAAAGCTATAGTCGCCCACCTGACTACGGTGCTTGCTATAACCATCATAGTTACAGAAGATCACCCCGCAACTGAGGTTAATATAGCTGCCCAAGTCAGCGTCGCCTACATAGGTTAAGTGGCCGGCCTTGGTGTGGTCCCCGAGGCTAGCATTTTTAATTTCAACGAAGTTACCAATATGAACGTATTCTCCCAAGACCGATTGGGGTCTGAGATGGGCCATGGGACCAATCGAGGTATGAGAGCCGACTTGACTACTTTCAATTTTAGAAGAATCCACCGTCACTTCATCGCCAATTTGGCTATCCACGATCTGACTGTTACCTAGAATATGGCAGTTCTTGCCGATACAGGTCTGTCCTAAGAGATTGACCTGACCTTCAATAATGGTGTCTTGACCAAGGGAGACTTCCGCATCGATTTTGGTTGTTTGAGGATCTAAGATCGTCACCCCATTATCCATCCAGTAGCGGTTGTTTCTTTGATAGTAGAGCTGGTTGGCTTGGGCCAGGGCTTGGCGGTCATTAACCCCCAATGATTCGCCAAAGTCAGCCATTTGGTAGGCTGAAATCCGTTCTCCCTGACTGCGTAAGATTTCAATCACATCCGGAAGGTAATATTCCCCTTGGGCATTATCATTGCCCACTTGGTGGAGGGCTTCAAAAAGGGCCTGGTTATCAAAGACATAGGTTCCGGTGTTGATTTCCTTAACTGCCTTTTCTTCTGGCTTGGCATCCTTTTCTTCAACAATTTTCGCCACCGACCCGTCTTGCTTACGGATAATCCGACCGTAGCCACTAGGGTTTTCGGCCTTAGCGGTTAAGATGCTGGCCTTAGCCCCTTCAGCTTCATGGACATCGAGTAAATCTTCCAGGGTAGCCTGGGTGATTAGGGGCGTGTCTCCACAAATCACTAGGGTAGAGCCTGCCTTATCAGCCAGTAAATCTTCCGCTTGTAAAACCGCATGACCGGTCCCTAATTGTTCTTCTTGGAGGCAGAATTGACTTTGCCCTGCTAAGACTTTTTCGACCTCTTCGGCCCCGAAACCGACAATGGTAATGACCTCATTAAAGCCGGCTGCCTTAACATTGTCTAAGACGTGAGCCACCATGGGCTTATTAGCGACCTCATGTAATACCTTATACTTATTTGATTTCATCCGGGTTCCCTTACCAGCAGCAAGGATAATCGCATAACGATCCATTATTTTATATGCACTCCTTCATTTTTAGTCCTCTATTATTCTAATGAAGTTTTTCTTGGGCTTCAATTCTTTTTTGCTTTTTTACGCCGGGCACCCTTGTTCTTTTGCTGGCGTTTTCGATTTTTCTTTTTCTTCCCTTTGCCTGCCGATTGATCAGCCGAAGGCGCCGCCCGCTTAAAAGACTGGGGCTTTTTGGCCCTTCTGTTTGCCTGGTCATGGCCTGCTGGTTGGGGCTGGCTAGCAGCTTTGACCAGCTGGCCTTGATAGAGATAGTACTCCTCCAGTTCAGTTCCTTCTGGTAGGACTTGTTTGAGTTCTCTCAGGGTGCGGTCGTTATTGCAGAAAGTCAAAACCAAACCTTTCTGCCCCATCCGCCCAGTCCGGCCACTGCGGTGGACATAGGTAGCCTGATCTTTGGCCAGGTCATATTGGATCACACAGGCTAAATCAGGAATATCCAAGCCCCGGCTAGCCAAGTCGGTCGTGAATAAATAAACCAACTGCCCCCGGTTAAAGGCTTGGATGACCCTTTGCCGGTCTTGGCCACTCATTTCCGCATGCAAGGACGCCACGGGTAACCCATGGTAGCTTAACTTTTCTTCCAGTAAATCGACATCAGCCTTAGTACGGACAAAGACCAAGGCCCTAAAGTCGGCCAATTGGGCCAGACTGCGCAGGCGGTCCACCCGTTTGCGGACTGGAGTTAGTAGATAGCCATGGTGGAGATTGGCCTGGCTGGATAGGTCCTGTCTAAGGTCAATGACCTGGTCAATGGCTAGTAATTCTTTTGCCTTGGTCAAGCTGTCTTGGGTGATGGTAGCTCCAAAGGCGATATTTTGCCGGTATTTGGGGAGGCGTTTGATTAAATCTGTGAATAGAGGAAGGCTGTCAGCTTTTAGCAAGTCATCGACTTCATCACAGACCAAATATTTCACTTGGTGGACTTTTAATTTCCGTTGTTCAATCAGTTCATTAATCCGCCCTGGACTAGCCACTACGATTTCCGGCTTGGCCTTCAATTGGTCAATCTGGCGCTTGATGTTAGCTCCACCAATGACTAGCTGGAGTTTTAGGTCAAGCGACTGGGCCCAAGGGCGAGCCACACTAGCAATTTGACTGGCTAATTCCTGGGAAGGGGCCAGGATAATTAACTGCAAACCTGCCTGGGCTTGGACTTGATTGAAGCTGGCTAAAAGATAAGCTAAGGTCTTCCCGGTCCCCGTTGCCGATAAGGCTAAAAGATTGTCCCCCTTTAAAATACGGGGCCAGGCAGCGGCTTGGATAGGGGTGGGCTGGTCAAAGCCTTGTGCTTCCCACTCTGACTTAAGGGGCTGGGCTAAGTGACTAGCAACTAAACTGTCTTGCTCTGCTTTCAAAATTAAACCTCATCGCTCTCTTCTTTAATACTTAAATACTTGGTGGATTGGCCTTGGTCAGGACCAGTAATGGCTAGAGTCTCAGCCTCTCTTGCTGACTGGGCTGGGACGAGGTCAGCCTGTGCGGTTTGGGCAGCTAATTCTTCATCGACTTCATTTTTGAGGATGGCCTTGGCTTGCTTCCAGGACAAGCCCCCATAAGCGGCAATTTCGCGGTCGGTTTCCGCCAATTTCCGTTCCAAGAAAGCTTCTTTAGAAGCGGTTAATTGCACCACAACCAGTTCCGCTTGGTTATTGAAACGAACATGCCACTTAGGCGCCCCAATCCCCCGTGAAATCACTAGGCACTTGTATTGGTCACCAGGGAGGCGGAAAACCCCTTCGGTATATTGGGGCAAGTGGCCTTGGTCAGAAGCGTAAAGGCCTCCTAGTCCCGGTATCCGAATCTGTCCACCTTGGGCATGGCCTGCTAGGACCAAGTCGGGCGATTTTTCGATCGATTCATGGTAGCGTAAGAAGGCTTCAGGATGGTGGGCTAGTAAGATCTTAGGTAGGGCTAATTGATCTGCTTCAAGGGGGAGATAGCGTAAGGCGTCCCCTTTTAAGAAGTGCCGGCCTGGTTTTTCCGCTAGGCCCATAACGACCAGGTCTTGACCATGAAGCGTGATGGTTTCCGCTTGGTCATGTAAGACCCTGACCCCTGCTTGTCTTAAGAGCTCTTCCATTAAATGGCTATAAGGGCTCTTCACTTCATTGGAGCCGCTGACATAGAATACTGGTGCCAGGTTGGCTAATTGCTTGATAAAAACAGCCAATTCTTGGCGGTCAAAGGCCTTTTCCGGATGAATGAGGTTACCGGTAATGGCAACCAGGTCGACCTCTTCCTCTTTAACGGCCGTCAAGATATCGAGGACCTTAACCCTTTGGTCAGGGAAATTAAGGTCGGACAAGTGGGCAATTTTTACCCCTTCCAAACCGCCAGCATAACGAGGGCTTTCGACTAAGTAATGGGTTTTTCCCAGTTGATAATTTTGAAAATAAAGATAGGCTAGACTGCCCCCAATGACGGCAGCAGATTGCAAGCCCTTCTTCAAGAATTGATTCTTTTGACTCATATGATTGCCTCCCTTTGACTAAATGATCTCAGTGAGCTAAGTACTCCTTATATTTTAGCATAAGCCGCCCGCTTTATCCCACTTAAGCTCACCCGCCAGGCGGCTTGGATGGATTTTTTAAGCGGGATTGCTATAATAGATAGATGAGTTTAAAGTAAATAAAGATTATGGATTAGAAAGGAGATGATTCTTGGTGGCCAACCAACTGATCGAGAACAAACTGAAATTAGTTCCTAAAAAACCAGGTTGCTACATTATGAAAGACCGCAACCAACACATTATCTATATTGGAAAAGCCAAGAATCTCTTTAACCGGGTTCATTCCTACTTCCGCAGTCAGCATACCGGAAAAACCGCCCAATTAGTATCAGAAATTGCTGACTTCGAAGTCATTATGACCAACACCAACAAAGAAAGTCTCTTGTTGGAAATTAATCTTATCAAAAAATACAAACCCCACTATAATATTATGCTCAAGTACGGGACCATGTATCCCTACCTGAAAATCACCAATGAAGAAGACCCCCAACTGATCATCACTTCTGACGTCAAAAAAGACGGTGGCAAGTACTTTGGCCCTTATCCCAATGTCAATGCCGCAACCAGTACCCGGGACCTGCTCCAAAAAACCTATCCCTTGAGAAAATGCGGTAAGAATGAAAAACGGGCCTGCTTCTACTACCATCTGGGCCAATGCATTGGCTGCTGTGACCACGAAGTAACAGCCCAAGAATATGCCCAACAGATTAAGCGGATTACCCGCTTTTTGAATGGTGACGTCCAAACCATTAAAGAGGACCTTCAGAATAAAATGGTCCAAGCCTCAGAAAACATGCACTATGAGCGGGCCGCTGAATACCGGGACCAAATTAACTATATTGAGCAAACCGTTGAACCGCAAAATGTCATGAGTAAGCAATACAATAACCGCGACGTCTTTGCCTATTACTACAACCATGGCTGGATCAGTATCCAAGTCTTTCTCCTGCGCCAGTTTTCCATTATCAAACGGGATTCGGCCCTCTTCGCCTGTTATAACGATCCCGCCGAGGAATTAACTTCCTATATTGTCCAGTTCTACCAAGAGCAAAACCACACCCTGCCTAAGGAAGTGTTGGTGCCGGAAAACATCGATACCCATCTCTTGAGTGATGCTCTCGAGATCTCCGTGGTCAACCCTAAACGCGGGGATAAACGCCATATGCTGGACCTGGCAACCGAAAACGCCCAATTGGCCCACGAACAAAAATTCCGCTTATTAGAAATGAATGAGAAGAAAACCCGGGGAGCTGTTGAGGAGCTTAGCGCTGCTTTAAATCTGCCCTATCTCAGACGGATGGAAAGCTTTGACTTTTCCAATATTTCTGGAGTGGATAATGTCTGTGGGATGGTGGTCTATGAAGACGGCCGCCCCAATAAGAAGGCCTATCGCAAGTTTAAGATCAAGTCCTTCCAGGGAGCCAATGAATACCAAGCTACTCAAGAAGTGATCCGTCGCCGCTATAGTCGACTCTTAAAAGAAGGCAAGGACTTACCTGATATTGTTCTCATGGATGGGGGCAGTATTGAGGTCAATGCCGCTCGGGATGTCTTGGTCAATGAACTGGGCCTCGATGACTTACCGGTTGCCGGCATGGTCAAAGATGACAAGCACCGGACCTCCCACTTAATCTATGGCGATGACCATGCCATTGTGCCCCTAGATCCCAAGTCCCAGGCCTTCCACCTGGTGCAAAGAATTCAAATCGAAGTCGACCGCTATGCCAAGACCTTTCACCGGCAAGTCCACCACAAGAATTCTTTCCAATCCCGTCTTGATAGTGTCAAGGGGGTGGGGCCGAAAACCCGGCGCAAGGTCCTCAGCCACTTTAAAACCATTAAGGCCATCCGCCAGGCTGATCTTAGTGAAATCCAAGGCCTGGGTATTCCTGAACAGGTCGCCGAGTCCATCCACCGGCTGGCTTGGGAAGGCCACAAGGGCTCGCCTTACTCAGACCAAGATAAGAGTTCTTAGGTTTCTTTCATAGTTAATTGAATAGCAAAAAACGGAGTAAGCCTCAAGCTACTCCGTTTTTTCTTATGTATTTTTACTATTTATCGGTTGAATCTTGGTCTTCTTGATCTGGAGTCAAAGGATCGCCATCGAGGAAATCCGATTGATTCACAATAGACTTGTCATAACTGCTTTCCGCGCTACGGTCTGCGGCGAGAAGGATATCGTCCTTATGCTTGGCTTGTTTAAAGTTGGTTTTCTTAGGGGTGTTGTAGCCATAAGGGTCATAAGGTTTCTTCTCGACAGCTTCACCCGCTGGATCAGATTCAGACTCCTCTTCAACAACTTCCTCTGAGTCAGCTTCAGGCCCCTTTTCAATAGTTTCTTCTAGATCAGCTTTATCCACTGATGATTGACTGTCGTCTGATGGGGTTGATTCTTCCAGGACGGGGAAGTCAAAATCGCTTGTTTCTTCTTCCTCTGGACGGGTCTCAAAATGGTCTGTTTCTGCCGCTTCAGTTGCTTTATCTTGAGGGGTTTCCACTTGCTCTGGAAGAGTTTCCTCATTAATAGGACTTGCTTCAGGCTGACTATAATCTTCAGCCAGGTCGAAGATATCCGAGGCAGGCAGGACTTCTTCCTGTTGACGATCATCGAGAACATAGCCTGGGTCCGCATAGTCATAGGCCGTTTCATCCGGCTGATCAGACTTATTATCCCTTTGCGAATCAGAGCGAGCAGGCTCATCTTGGCTGTCAGCTGGGGCCATCACCATAATCTCATCATCGTTGTCTTCAGAGTCTAATGAAGCGGGGTCAGAATCTGAACTCTCATTTTCTGGATAAATGGATTGGGTTTGACTATAAGTGCCTTCTCCACCTGCCTTAAAATCATCTTGGTCTGGGCCATAGGTTTCTCTAAAGGCCGCTTCGGAAAGATAATCGTCACTGGAACTAGCAGAATCATCCAGAGCGTTTAATTCAGAGGCATCGATAGCCATAGTATCTGCGGTAAATTGAGGACGATCTTCTGTGTGGTATAAGTCAGCAATATTATCGCTAGCTTCAGCGCCAAAACCAGGGAAATGGTCATTGAGGTAGAGGGCATATTGCTTAGTTTGTTCCCGGTAAAAGACCGCTTCAACCACCATGAACTTAATTAAATTACCAAATAAGAATAGGACCACCAGCACTCCCAAGCCTAATTGGGCCCAGAAATAATAATCAGCTTGAGGAAAGGCGGTTCTAAAGTAAGCCATTAAGAGGCTCACTGCCCCACCAATAATTAAGGGAAGAAAGACATAGCCTAAGCCCATCTTGAAGAGCCGCCACTTATTGCCCCGCATCAGTTGCCAACTCATTCTCAAAGACCGGAAAACCCCGGTTTCTTCGTTATCGTAAGTTGGGAACATAATGAAGTTAAAACCATAGTAGAGCCAGCTGGTCAAGAGAGCAAGTAAAAATAGTAATAATAGCGCAATCAACAGATAGAGCACATGGACCACGATGCCGGTCACCTGGCCAATCGCTGCCCGAGCGGTGGAAAGAACGACCACATAATAGAAGAATAAAATCGTGGCTAAAACTAAATAAAAGACAAAGGCAGAGAACCAGCGTACAATAGCAGCCAAGAAATTCGTTATATAGTGGCGGATAGGCCGATGAGTAAAGGCTGACCACACCCGGCCAATATGGTGGTCGCCCCCATCAACCATTTCTAATAAGGACCAAGGGGTACCATAAACCCAGACTTGAACCATGAAAAAGCTGATTAAGAAGCTCACCAGTAGAGTGATTCCTAAAGCGATGGGGTCGGTACTTTGTCCGACTTGGTTGATCATTTCGCCAATCAAACCCGGCGTATCTAAAAATAACCGGTTAATCGAAAAAGATTGGATACTAAGGGGTTCCAACCAATTGGCTAAAAAGCCCAAGAGGCTGGTAAAAACAAAAGTGATGAGTAGATTAAGTAAAAACATCCCGGTTAAAGACAAGCGATTGCCAGAAATGGCTGACTTAGCCTTATCTTTAAGCTCGCGATTGCTTTGATTAAGTTTCAGCTGCATGTATATCCTCCTTATGACTCCTTAAACACTAAGAGCATTTTCCTCACGTTCCAATTGTAAAACAATAGCCGCTGCATAATTACGTTCAGCGGCAAAGCGTCCTGACTTGAGATGATAATCCACGTTTTGTCGGCTGGTTTGGTTCATCTTGGCTATGGCACTGGCATAGCCCTTTTCATAGAGACCAGTCACATAAAAATGGTCACTCTGTATTTTAGCATGTAAATCAACAATTTTTAAGGGCTTTCGCGCTTGAAAGTCAATGGTCTGGTAATCCTGTAACTTGTCTTCCATGGCATAGACCGGCATTTTTAAGATTTCCAAGGCTTCGATCTCTTGAAAAGGCCATTCACTGGTCATGGCATAGGCCGTATAGAGAGGAAATTGGAGTTCATAGGACAGTCGCAGGGCTCTTTGAATCTCAGACTGTCCTTTGATAATCTCTTGCCAGGCCAAAAGCAGCATATTGGTCAGCTGGTCCTCTAAATAATTAGCGTTATAGAGCAGGACTCCTTCTCCCAAAGACTGGGCCTCCAAGAGAGCTTGACTGGCATAGTGGTAGGCCGGACTGGCGACTAGCCCCGCTTGTGAATCAAGACTGCCATAAGCGATGCTGGCATTGACTTGAATCGGATACAGGAGCTGCTCGAGCAAACGGTAGGCCAAGAAGGCTGACGCAGTATGGTTAAAGGATAAGAGCCATTGGTCCTCACTTAAAGCATAGGGCGCCTCCCAACGATCTGGGGTAAAAATTTGGGTCACAATCTCAATTCCCCGCTCTAATAATAACTGTAAATCGGCCTTGTCTAAGTCAGGGTAATGACCAGCAATATAAAGTAAAGTCTTCCTGGCTGTCACATGACTCTTCCTTTCTAGTCAATAATTTCAAGCTGGGGATTGGCCGCTCTTGCCGCCTTAATCATCGTAAAAAAAGGCTCGGCCTTGCTTGCCAGATTGCTGCTTAAGTCAACTGGGTGCTTCAAGATAAGCTTGAGCGGTTTAGAGTTGGCGGTCAACACATCATATAGAGCATCCAAGTTGCCGGCAAAAGTTACACTCTTATCCATCCCCTGGGCAAAGGCCCGGTAGAGGTCCTGGCTATTCTTGATCACCTGGCCATCGAGAACCACCTGATAGACCCGCGATTGACGATTCACCTGGCCTTGGTAGCGCTTAGGAGATGTCTGCACCTTCCTAGTATTATTTTTCCCATTCATTGTCCTTCACCTCAATACAACTGTTTAAAGCTTTGGTAGTGGTCATCCGTATAGTAAATGTCGCCAGATGAGGAATACACTAGGCGATCATCCCCCCGATAGCCCCCATAGTAGTTGACATCGGCCTCTCGGTAAGTCTTATCAGCCGGTAGCTTCCTTTCGAAGTTACCAAAATGGTCGCCACCAATGGTTTTCTTATCGGTCACTTCCCATAAATTGCCCTTATCACTTTCCCAGCCAGCCGCCTGGGCTTCTTTTTTAGTGATATAATTTGGCGGAAGTTCCTGGTAGGCATTGAGATAGGCACTGACCTCTTCGTCAGAACGGTAAACCTGGCCATATTCCACCTGGTCTCCTGCTTGCTGGGAGACTTGATCCAGAACCTGGTCCAAGTCTTGGCAACCCGCTAGGCAAAAGGCTAAAATTCCCGTTAAGAGAAAAGTTAAAAACCGCTTCATTGCTATAATCACCTACTTCATTTTTCTCTATTATAGCAAAAGCCTAGCTAAAAGAAAAAAGGTGCCCAATCCAACATTGACACCTTTTTCCAGAGACCTGCTCTTATTTTTATTTTTCGCCAATGAGAAATTATTGGGCGATTTTCTCTCTAATGCTTTCGACTGAATCTGAGGAATCAATACCTAAATTTTCTAAGCGTTTTTCCCCACCGATACGCACTAGGGCAGGCACTGTTGCCACTTGAGCTTGTTCTCTAAATTCCTGAATAGCAATGCTTTCTGCGGTAGCCGTCGAATCCAGGTAGGCAAACTCTAAGTCATCACTTTCAATGATTTCAATTAATTTTGGTAGGAACTTGCGGCAATAAGGACAAGTTGGTCGGCCCACGAAGACTAAGGATTCTTCCTTACTATCTAGATTAGAGAGCAGGTCCTTGGCGTTCACACGGTTTAATTTTTCAACAGCTTCATTAAATTCACTTTCACTATAAGCCATATTTCCACAACCTTTCTCCCCTATAATAACTTAAATTTCATAAAAATTAAAATAAATGAATTATAAAAGTCCTGACTTTTGCTATACTCAAGGGTGTAAGCACGAGAACCAGACTTGTAAAGTAAACATGAGGTGACCCCATTGAAGTCAATTTCTATTATTATCCCTTGCTACAATGAAGCCGATAATATCCGCCCCTATTACCAGGCCATGTTAGCGACCATGTCTCACTTCCCTAACCCATTGGACTGGCAGCTCCTCTTTATTGATGACGGATCAACAGACCAGACCCTCCAAGAAATCAAGGCCCTAAGCCAAGCAGATCCGCGGCTGACTTACCTGGCTTTTTCCCGGAACTTCGGCAAGGAAGCGGGCATTTATGCCGGCTTACAACACAGCCACGGAGACTACGTGGTGATTATGGACGTGGACCTCCAAGACCCGCCTGAACTATTGGTCCCCATGTACCAAAAACTCAACGAAGAAGACTATGACTGTGTGGTGACCCGCCGTCAAGACCGGCAAGGAGAATCTTGGTTTCGCTCCCAATGTGCCCGGCTCTTTTACTGGCTGATTAACCAATTATCCCACACGCCTATTCGCAGCGGGGAAAGAGACTACCGCATGATGACTCGGCAAATGGTTGATAGTGTCCTCAAAGTGAGTGAAGTCAACCGCTTCTCTAAGGGAATCTTTAATTGGGTCGGCTACCAAAAGACCTATATCGATTTTCCCAACCACCAACGTCAGTTTGGCCACAGCCATTTTAGCTTTTGGAACCTCTTGGTATATTCCTTAGAAGGGATTATTTCTTTTTCCCAGATCCCCCTCAACATCATCGCTATCCTAGGCCTGATTGTCTTTATCCTAGCTATTGGATTAGCGGCCTTCTTTATGGTCCGTACCCTGCTCTTTGGTAATCCCACCTCGGGCTGGACGTCAACCATTGTTATTATTTTACTCATGGGTGGTTTACAAATGCTTTCTCTGGGCATTGTGGGGAAATACATTGGCAAGACTTTTCTGGAAAGCAAAAGACGCCCCCTTTACCTGGTTAAGGAAAGTAACCTTGAAGAAGACGACTAATCAAATGTCTTTTACTTAGGAACTTATTCAGTCAATCGAGCAGATCCATAAAAGTAGTCCAGGGCTGCCTCCCAATTATCCAGCCGGTCGGGATAATTTTCCGTCAGGTTATGGGGGGCTGAAAAGAGCAGTCCCTTACCATTAAAGCCTTGAAAATGACGACTATTATCATCAATCAAGTAATCAGCCCCCAAAATCGACTTTTGCCCACAGAAGACATAGTGACTATCGGGGATAAAGTCAAAGTGTTGGGTTAACCACTCATACTTAGCGGTAAAAGAAGTCGGGAATTCCATTGCAGCCGTAGTAATAAAAACTTCATAATCCTGACTGAGTTGCCAAAGGGCCTTTTGTGCCCCCTCAATGATCCCAAGATCAGCAAAATAATAAGGATCAGCCACCATATCATGGAGTGCTTTTTGGTATTGGGGAAATAATTGATCCAAGTTCTTCCCAAGGAGGTCTTCTTTTTTAATTTGAAAATCATAGCTTTCATTAAACAAACGAATTTGCTTGGCTAAAAAATCCGCAATCACTTCGTCCATATCAACAGCAATTTTTTGCATAGGCATTCTTCCTTTCTTAACGAGTAAGCAAAAGTAATTTCTCCTACGAATACCAGCAAGCAGGTTTTAACTAATTCAGACCTGCTTGCTTTTTCTTTTCACAGTCTTATAAACGGTTTTGATAATCTTATTAACTTACTTATCCTATGCCCTATTAAAACACAAAGCCCTAAGCAATTCCAAAAAGCAACAAAAAAGCCATTCCTATTGGAATGGCTCTTAGTTAGCACGGCAACGTCCTAGTCTCACAGGGGGCAACCCCCAACTACATTCGGCGCTAAGAAGCTTAACTGCTGTGTTCGGGATGGATACAGGTGGGTCCTTCTTGCCATCGTCACCGTACAATTTATTTTTTGAGCTTGTTCGCTCAAAACTGAATCTATCATGCCTTCCTTAAACCTCATACAACCTTATCCTTTGGATAAGTCCTCGACCGATTAGTATTTGTCCGCTCCACTTATTGCTAAGCTTCCACTCCAAACCTATCAACCTGATCGTCTTTCAGGGGTCTTACTACTTTAAAAGTATGGGAAATCTCATCTTGAGGGGGGCTTCACGCTTAGATGCTTTCAGCGCTTATCCCGTCCACACATAGCTACCCAGCCATGCTCCTGGTGGAACAACTGGTACACCAGCGGTGTGTCCATCCCGGTCCTCTCGTACTAAGGACAGCTCCTCTCAAATTTCCAACGCCCGCGACGGATAGGGACCGAACTGTCTCACGACGTTCTGAACCCAGCTCGCGTACCGCTTTAATGGGCGAACAGCCCAACCCTTGGGACCGACTTCAGCCCCAGGATGCGATGAGCCGACATCGAGGTGCCAAACCTCCCCGTCGATGTGAACTCTTGGGGGAGATAAGCCTGTTATCCCCAGGGTAGCTTTTATCCGTTGAGCGATGGCCCTTCCATGCGGAACCACCGGATCACTAAGCCCGACTTTCGTCCCTGCTCGACTTGTAGGTCTCGCAGTCAAGCTCCCTTCTGCCTTTACACTCTGCGAATGATTTCCAACCATTCTGAGGGAACCTTTGGGCGCCTCCGTTACACTTTAGGAGGCGACCGCCCCAGTCAAACTGCCTGACTGACACTGTCTCCCGACCAGCTAATGGTCGCGGGTTAGAATGGTCATCCCACAAGGGTAGTATCCCACCAGTGCCTCCATCGAGACTAGCGTCCCGACTTCGATGGCTCCTACCTATCCTGTACATGTGGCACAAACATTCAATATCAACCTACAGTAAAGCTCCATGGGGTCTTTCCGTCCTGTCGCGGGTAACCAGCATCTTCACTGGTACTACAATTTCACCGAGCCTCTCGTTGAGACAGTGCCCAAATCGTTACGCCTTTCGTGCGGGTCAGAACTTACCTGACAAGGAATTTCGCTACCTTAGGACCGTTATAGTTACGGCCGCCGTTTACTGGGGCTTCAATTCAGAGCTTCGCTTACGCTAACCCTTCCTCTTAACCTTCCAGCACCGGGCAGGCGTCAGCCTCTATACATCATCTTTCGATTTGGCAGAGACCTATGTTTTTGATAAACAGTCGCTTGGGCCTATTCACTGCGGCTGACCTTGCGGTCAGCACCCCTTCTCCCGAAGTTACGGGGTCATTTTGCCGAGTTCCTTAACGAGAGTTCGCTCGCTCACCTTAGTGTTCTCCACTCGACTACCTGTGTCGGTTTGCGGTACGGGTTGTTTGATTCTCACTAGAAACTTTTCTTGACAGCGTGACGTCGGCGGCTTCGGTACTAAATTTCCCTCCCCGTCACAACTCATGAAGTCTGAGGCAAGCCTTTCACTCACCTTCTCACTTATTGCTTGGACGCGTTTTTCCATCTCCGCGCTCCGCTTAGCCTTCTGTGTCCTTCCATCGCTCAAACAAATCAAACAAGTACAGGAATCTCAACCTGTTGTCCATCGCCTATCCCTTTCGGTCTCGGCTTAGGTCCCGACTAACCCTGGGAGGACGAGCCTTCCCCAGGAAACCTTAGTCATTCGGTGGACGGGATTCTCACCCGTCTTTCGCTACTCATACCGGCATTCTCACTTCTATACGCTCCACATGTCCTCACGATCATGCTTCTCTGCCTATAGAACGCTCTCCTACCATCCTATGGATCCACAGCTTCGGTGTTCAGTTTAGCCCCGGTACATTTTCGGCGCAGGGTCACTCGACTAGTGAGCTATTACGCACTCTTTCAATGATGGCTGCTTCTAAGCCAACATCCTAGTTGTCTAAGCAACCCCACATCCTTTTCCACTTAACTGAAACTTTGGGACCTTAGCTGGTGGTCTGGGCTCTTTCCCTTTCGACTACGGATCTTATCACTCGCAGTCTGACTCCCGGACTAAACTATTTGGCATTCGGAGTTTATCAGATGTCGGTAATCCAGGATGGACCCCTCGATCAAACAGTGCTCTACCTCCAATAGTCATCATCCGAGGCTAGCCCTAAAGCTATTTCGGAGAGAACCAGCTATCTCCAAGTTCGATTGGAATTTCACCGCTACCCACACCTCATCCCCGCCTTTTTCAACAGACGTGGGTTCGGCCCTCCAGTGTGTTTTACCACACCTTCAGCCTGGACATGAGTAGATCACTTGGTTTCGGGTCGACGACAACAAACTCAACGCCCTCTTCAGACTCGCTTTCGCTGTGGCTCCGCTTCTTCAGCTTAACCTTGCTTGCTATCGTCACTCGCCGGTCCGTTCTACAAAAAGTACGCCATCACCCCTTAACGGGCTCTGACTGCTTGTAGGCATACGGTTTCAGGTACTCTTTCACTCCCCTTCCGGGGTGCTTTTCACCTTTCCCTCACGGTACTGGTTCACTATCGGTCACTAGGGAGTATTTAGGCTTGCCAGATGGTCCTGGCGGATTCCGACGGAATTTCACGTGTACCGCCGTACTCAGGATACTGAATGAGGTGGCTGAGCTTTCGCCTACGGGATTGTCACCCTCTCTGATCGCCCTTTCCATGGCGTTCGACTAGCTCATTCACTCCCGTCCATCAGTCCTACAACCCCAGCATGCAAGCACGCTGGTTTGGCCTCTTTCCGTTTCGCTCGCCGCTACTCGGGAAATCGATTTTTCTTTCTCTTCCTGTGGCTACTGAGATGTTTCAGTTCACCACGTCTACCTTCCACTCAGCTATGTGTTCACTGAGTGGACCATTGTCGATAAAAACAATGAGGTTCCCCCATTCGGAAATCTCCGGATCAAAGCTTACTTACAGCTCCCCGAAGCATATCGGTGTTCGTCCCGTCCTTCATCGGCTCCTAGTGCCAAGGCATTCACCGTACGCCCTTATTCACTTAACCACCGGTTAAGTTGTATGATGCGAAAAGTTTTAAAACTCTTTCTTTTTTCGGTTTTTACGCTTGGTAAAATTGGTTTATTGACATTTCTATCTCGCAAAAAATAGAAATGCGGAATGTTATGATAGTATTCAGTTTTCAAAGAACAATAGAGAGTTAGACCTCTCAAAACTAAACAAAGAAGACTCAAATATGTATTCCGAATATATCCTTAGAAAGGAGGTGATCCAGCCGCAGGTTCACCTACGGCTACCTTGTTACGACTTCACCCCAATCATCTGTCCCACCTTCGGCGGCTGGCTCCAAAGGTTACCTCACCGACTTCAGGTGTTACAAACTCTCGTGGTGTGACGGGCGGTGTGTACAAGACCCGGGAACGTATTCACCGCGGCGTGCTGATCCGCGATTACTAGCGATTCCGGCTTCATGTAGTCGAGTTGCAGACTACAATCCGAACTGAGAATGGCTTTAAGAGATTCGCTTGCTTTCACAAGGTCGCTGCTCGTTGTACCATCCATTGTAGCACGTGTGTAGCCCAAGTCATAAGGGGCATGATGATTTGACGTCATCCCCGCCTTCCTCCGGTTTGTCACCGGCAGTCTCGCTAGAGTGCCCAACTGAATGCTGGCAACTAACAATAAGGGTTGCGCTCGTTGCGGGACTTAACCCAACATCTCACGACACGAGCTGACGACAACCATGCACCACCTGTCACTTTGTCCCCGAAGGGAAAGCTCTATCTCTAGAGTGGTCAAAGGATGTCAAGACTTGGTAAGGTTCTTCGCGTTGCTTCGAATTAAACCACATGCTCCACCGCTTGTGCGGGTCCCCGTCAATTCCTTTGAGTTTCAGCCTTGCGGCCGTACTCCCCAGGCGGAGTGCTTAATGCGTTAACTCCGGCACTGAAGGGTGGAAACCCTCCAACACCTAGCACTCATCGTTTACGGCGTGGACTACCAGGGTATCTAATCCTGTTTGCTACCCACGCTTTCGGGCCTCAGCGTCAGTGACAGACCAGAAAGTCGCCTTCGCCACTGGTGTTCTTCCATATATCTACGCATTCCACCGCTACACATGGAGTTCCACTCTCCTCTTCTGTACTCAAGTTTCCCAGTTTCCAATGCACTTCCACGGTTAAGCCGTGGGCTTTCACATCAGACTTAAGAAACCGCCTGCGCCCCCTTTACGCCCAATAAATCCGGACAACGCTTGCCACCTACGTATTACCGCGGCTGCTGGCACGTAGTTAGCCGTGGCTTTCTGGTAAGATACCGTCAAGACTGGAGCAGTTACTCTCCAATTTGTTCTTCTCTTACAACAGAGCTTTACGATCCGAAAACCTTCTTCACTCACGCGGCGTTGCTCCGTCAGGCTTGCGCCCATTGCGGAAGATTCCCTACTGCTGCCTCCCGTAGGAGTTTGGGCCGTGTCTCAGTCCCAATGTGGCCGATTACCCTCTCAGGTCGGCTATGCATCATTGCCTTGGTAGGCCGTTACCCCACCAACGAGCTAATGCACCGCAAGGCCATCGATAAGTGACAGCAAAGCCGTCTTTCCAAAGGCCACCATGTGGTGGCCTTTCCTATGCGGTATTAGCACCCGTTTCCGGATGTTGTCCCCCGCTTATCGGTAGGTTCCTTACGTGTTACTCACCCGTCCGCCGCTAACGTCAGAAGTGCAAGCACTTCGTCGGTTCGCTCGACTTGCATGTATTAGGCACGCCGCCAGCGTTCGTCCTGAGCCAGGATCAAACTCTCATGAAAGAATCATGAGCGTTGATAGCTCATTTGTTTGCTGACTAGTTATAGTCTGGTCTAGACTTATTGTTTGAATTGTTGGTTCATCAACAAAATGTTGATGTCCTACACATTTGGTTCGTCTTCTTTGTTCAGTTTTCAAAGGTCTAATCTTTCTGTCTTCTGTGACAGCGACTTAATTAGTATACCATAGCTTTTAGATATTTGTCAACACCTTTTTAAATATTTTTATTTTCTAAAGTTTTGTTGGCAAAGCTCTTAGCCAGGAACTATATTATATAATCATTCAGAAGATTTTGTCAATAGCTTTCTGAAATATTTTTTTTGCTGGGGAGCTGTTCGCTCTCAAGCAACTCTAATAGATTACCAGCTTATTTAGACATTGTCAACAGCTATGGTATAATTAATTTAAATTTTTATAATGCGCCCAAGGAGGATTACTATGGATACCTATTTTACTGTTTTACCCCACCAATTGGCTAACCAAGTCGGCTCAGGAAGTTTAGAAGTGCTTTCCAGCCCCTGGCTCTTAGGTTATTTCGAAAATGCAGCAGTCCGATTTTTAAAAGACCACTTAGCGGAAGACGAAACGACCGTGGGAACCAATGCTCAGTTAGAACATTTAGCTCCTAGTCTCTTGAATGAAGAAATCCGCATTCACTGTGAATTGGTTGACCACGATGATCGTCATTACCATTTCCAAATGCAAGCCTATTGCCAAGACCAATTAATTGGTCGTTTAGACCACCGCCGAGTGAAAGTCAATAAAGAGAGCTTTATGAAGAAAGCCCAAGACAATTCATCCCTTCAATAGAAAAAAGCCTAAGTGGCCCAGCGTCTTTAAGCGCTCAAGGTCAACTTAGGCTTTTTATTATTCGTCGTCTTCTTCACGGGGTTGGTAGTGGACTTTGATTTTACGAATCCGGCCATCATCTACATCGGTTGTGGTGAAGAGATAATCATCGACTTGGATGCTTTCGTTAATAGTATCTTGGGGAAAACGTCCCAATTGTTCAATAATAATACCGGCCATGGTATCGGAGTCGCCCGAATAGATATGGGCATTGAACAGCTGATTAAACTTATCAATCGGCATACTTCCGTCAATGATATAGGTATCATCACTAACCTTCTTATATTTAAAGGACATTTCATCGTACTCATCTTCAATGTCCCCGACAATCACTTCAATCAGGTCTTCCAAGGTCACTAGACCGACCACTCCCCCATATTCATCTTTTAAGATGGCCATATGGAGGTGGTTACGCTTAAATTCTAAAAGCAAGTCATCGATAAAGACCGTTTCCGGTGCAAAGTAAGGCTCGCGCATGATGTCTTCCATCTGAATATTTTCAAAACCCACCCGGTTAGCTTCCCGTAAAACGTCCTTGGCATGGACAATGCCTAGAATATCGTCTTTGTCATCCCGGTAAACCGGAATCCGAGAATATTGGGACTGCAGAATGAGCTGCAAGTTCTCCTCGCGGTCATCTTCAATATCCAGCATAAAGGTATCTGTCCGTGGCACCATCACGCCCTTAGCCAGCTTGGAATCCAAAGAGAGCACCCCTTGCATCATCCGAAATTCATCCATATCAATGATTCCGTCATTGCGGCCACTCTCAATTAACTTCCGCATTTCAGAACGGGTCAAGCGTTCTTCTCTTTGGGTAAAGTCGATCGGTGCGATAGCCTTTAGCACGTCAGTCGAGGCGGTTAATAACCAGACGAAAGGCGTAAACACTTTATTTAAGAATGATATCGTTCCTGCCGAGAACAGGCAGTACTTCTCTGGTATTTGGATGGCAACTTGCTTAGGAAAGAGCTCCCCAAAGACAAGGGAGATATAAGATAAAATCACCGTAACGATGGCCGTAGCCAGAATTTCGGCAGCGGGAATATTGGCCAAATAGGGCAAGATGTAGCCCACAAAGGTATTGGCAGCCGATGCCGAGGATAAGAACCCAGCAAAGGTGATTCCTACCTGAATCGTAGACAGAAAGTCATCCGACTTATCCAGTAATTGGACCACTTTTACAGCGCGGCGGTCACCTTCCTCAGCCAATTGGTTGATCTTCCCTTGGTTAACAGAAACAAAGGCCATTTCTGCCCCAGCTAAGAAAGCGTTAATTAAGGTTAATACCAGTATTAAAATTATTTGTCCTAGGATCGAAGAGGCCCCCGGATCTTCCATATATCATTTCTCCTTCATTGCTTCAAAAATGTCTTTATATTAGTCTAGTATATTATAATTTTTTTCGCCCGTCTATACTTTGCTCCAAGCATTCTCTTAGGGAAAACCTAGCCTCCCCTGATCTATCTTCTCATTCTATAAAAAAGGCCCGGACTAGCCGGGCAAAAACATCTATTCAATAAAAGCAAGCGCTAAGTGATAAAATTTACAATTGCCGGCGGTTAAAAAGGGGGAAACTGAGGCAAAGACTGCCCAGGATCAAGCCTGCCGTGCTATAAACCGCTTGACGGCAATCCTCAAAATCCAAACCTTCTCCTAATAGGGCCTTCCCTTCCGTTAAAAGGATCGGCGAATAATCCTTACTTTGTGGGAAGACACTCAGCACATAAAAGACTAAGAGACTAGCAAACAAGGTCACTAGGACCCCACTAGAGGAAGCTGCCAAGGTGGAAGCTACGAGGAGGAGACTGACAACTAAGAGCCCAAAACCATACCAGGCTAAAAGGGCAAGGGTTAAGTCGTCCTGGTTAACACTGCCCAAATAATATTGGGTATAAGTCAAGGTGGTTAGCCAGCAAATACTATAAGCTCCAGTCCAAAGGCTGACCAGGAAGATAAATTTAGCGAGGAGGAATTGACTCCGTTTCAAGCCCTTGGTCAAAACCAAAATCAAGGTCCCCGTCTGGTATTCCTTAGTGAGAAGCTGACTCTCTAAGAAGACAAAACAGAGCATGGCTAGGGGGAGGTTTTTAAAGAACTGCTCCCAGGCCATGGTCGCCGTCACTTCCACCGCTTGAACCTGGATGGCTAGGCCATTGTCTTGGCTAGCAATTTGCTCGAGCATCCAAGGGGTTGCCAAGGCCAAGGCGGTATTCATTAAGCCAATCACAAAGAAAACCAGGACTAAAATAAAGAGCTGGCCACCCCGCCACTGAGCTAAAAATTCTTTTTTCAGTAAGGTCATTAATGTCTTCATCGAACCACCTCTTGAAATAAATCATCTAAGGACGTCTCCACCCGCTCAACTTGCCGGAGAGCTAAGTCTTGGTCAGCCAACCAGGCTAAGACGACTTTTAAAGGATAGTCTTGGCTAGAAAAGCGTAACTTGCCGGCCTGGTCGATCTGACTCTTGGGAAAGGCCGCTTGAAAACTTAAGCGGTCCTCAGGCTTTTCCAGTTCCACCTGGTAGCTGGGTCCGCCCACCTGACGGGTCAAGGCTTCCAAAGGGCCAGCTAGGGCAATCTGCCCTTGGTTTAAGAGGGCCACATGGCTACAGACTTTTTCAACATCTGACAAGATATGGGTGGAAAAAAGCACCGTGGTTTCCTGGCGAATATTAGACAAAATCGCTAGAATATCCCGCCGTCCTAAGGGATCTAAGGCCGAAGTAGGTTCGTCACAAATTAATAATTGTGGCCGTCCCATAAGAGCCTGGGCAATCCCTAAGCGCTGCTTCATGCCCCGCGAATAGCCCTTAATCCGCTGCTTATCTTGGGCTAGGCCTACCAGGTCTAAAAGTTCCTGGCTCCGTTTCTTGGCCTCACTGACTGACATACCAGCAATTTGCCCCAAAAAGCGCAGGTATTCTTCTCCGTTCATAAAGGGATAGAAGGCTGGCACATCAGGCAGATAACCAATATAGCGGTTGGTTTGGGTCTGGCCATAACTGACCCGCTCGCCCTTGACAAAAATTTGCCCCTGGTCGGCGGACATGAGGCCCAGGATAAGTTTCATGGTAGTAGTCTTGCCGGCCCCATTTCTTCCAATGAAGCCAAAGACACTGCCTTGAGGCACCGTTAAGGATAAATCATCGAGGATGGTATGACTGCCAAATTTTTTGGACACATGGTCCAAGGTCAAAATTGCCATCAGTCCTCCTCCTTACCGAAGATGAGATAGAGGATGGGGCCAACAAATTGCATCAAGACGATCACCACGACCAACCAGAACGTCCGCCCTCCTCTTTTATAAGTCTTGTGGGTGTGAGGATATGGTGGAGGGTGTAAACTAACAAGGCAACTTGTAGGATGATAACGGGAATTAAAAAGGGTAAATATTCACTCAAGTTATTCATGATGGTCTCCTTCTTTCTGAGCGAGAGTTTCGACGCAGTAGCCATGGTAGTGGCAATGCGGACAGCTTAGTTTCCGAGTATAAGGGGTATGTTTAGCAAGAATTGCTGCCTTCAAGTCCGGTTGAAAGTCATAATGGCACTCCGGACAAATATAGGCCACTTGCTTGAAGTAATACCGGCTAATACCGAGTCCATAAGGGATAGCCAGGATGAAATAGAGGGTCAACCAGGCAAAACTCCCTTGGGTCACGAGTAAAAAAATCGCTAAGCCTGCTAAGAGGCTAATCGGCAAGGCCGTTAATAGGATAAAAAGATGTAATTGTTGAACATGTTTACGTTTATTCATCATTTTGGCAATGCTCGATAAGCCGGTGGCAGAAAGGTCAGTAAATGAATTGAGGCTTTTTTGCAGGGCTCTAAGTCGGTCGAGCTGGATTTCTTCTTCCTGGCGCTTAAGCTCCAAGGCTTGGATCTGTTGGTCGATTAATAAATCAATCAAGTCCCGAGCATTGTCCTCATCTAGGACTTGTTTAATATCGTCTAGGGAAAAGCCCAGGTCTTTCAAAAAGCTGATCGTCTTCATTTGATTGAGGTCGCCTTGGGAATATAAACGCCGGCCCCCTTCGGAAATACTGGTGGGAAGAACCAGACCGCGTTTGTGGTAGTACTGGACCGTTCTCACAGTCACCCCCGCTAATTTAGCCAATTCACCACTTGTATAAGTTGCCATCGATTCACTTCCTTTCTTCTCTTCATTAAGCATTGCTTTTCCTCCTTTCTGCCTGTAGATTAGCTTATGACGCAAGGTCACGAGCAAGTCTTTTCCCAATATTTTTTCAAAAAACTCCCTTTTTTAGGCAAAGACTTCAACAGGCAGTCATTTTTCTCGCTTCTCAGCTTTTATCTATTTTTTGAAAACATGCCAATTAAAATAAGGAATGAAAAAAGCTAGGGCAAAACCTAGCTTCTTTTAAAAATACGAACTATCTAATCAAAATGTGTTCCAGTCACAGGACGAACGTCCGCTTCACCTAGGGTGTGAGACTTGGCGCCTAGGCTTGGATGATTGGAGCAAGTCAGAATAAGAGCGAAGTAATCGCTTGTTTCTGACTTGTGAAATCATTCCAAGTCTGCCAAGTCGAACCCAACTAAAAACTGGTAACGCTCAGACAAACTGAGCTTATGACAGTTTTCTCCAATGGTTTCGTCCTTTTTTGTGACTGTCGCACTCTCTTCAAATACAAATTCTCTATCAAATGCCCTTATGCGATTTTTTCGTGGAAGTGGACTTGACGGTCGATCCAGTACATGAGTGGTGCTGTGATGGCTAAGACAATCAGCTCGCTGACCACTAAGGTGAAGTAGGTGTACCAGAAAGGTAATTGGAAGGCTAGATTCAGTTCAAATGCCACAATGAAAATCATCAATGAGAAAATCACTGTCGTCGCGCCTAAGCGGGCCTTAACGGAAGGAAGCTTAGGGTAGATCCAATCACAAATCAAGAAACTAATGACCGTATGGAAGGTCCCAAAGACCAGGTCATACCAGCCTAAGCCATTGGCAAAGCCATAAAAATTAGCAATGAAAACACCTGCCACCACACCCCATTTATAGCGGCGGTCAAAAGCGTTCAAATGGTTGAGCCCTTCGGATAGGCGAAATTGAATCGGTCCATAGGCAATTTGCGGGGCGATAAAGTAGATCACCACATAAATTGCAGCCACTAAGGCATTAATGACTAAGGGCCGGGTTTTATTCTCTTGCATAATATTTTCCTCCTAGTTTTTTTACGTTGGATGGTTTCGAACAACGCACACCCCATTGTAACACAATTACTTCTTCAAAAAGAGGTCTTTATTCCCCCTCAAAAAAATAACTTCTTGATGCTGTAGGAAACCACAAGTACACCTAGTCCAGCCACAGTCAAGCTATGCCACTCTACTAGGGGAATCAGCTGCCAAATACACCATTGGCTAAAGGTGAAAACAAAGAGCTAAAAACAAAGAGCAAGGAAAATACCCGACCTAAAAATTCCTGGTCACTATGCTTCTGTATAATGGTAAACACCTTGGCGTTAATTTGAACCAGGTAAAAGCCATTCACCCAGGCACACAGGAACATAAAGAAAAGACTCTGAAAAAAACCCGCCATTAACAAGACGACTGCTAGATACTTTACATCTTGGATAAAACTTTCTTCTGATTGACCACTCCCACGATAGGTGAGTATCACGCCTCCAAGAATACCGCCAAGTGCTTCTGTACTAAGGACCAGGCTATATGTCTTATCAGATCCCTTTAACAAAACATTGATGGCAAAGGGAATAACTAATTCATAAGCAGTCATGATAAAGTTTAATAAGGAAATAAAGACCATGACCCCTAAAATCTTTTTCATACTGAAGACATACTTTAAGCCAGAGACAAAATGGGTATGAAATTGAAGGGACTGATTGGCATCTAGTTTATTGTCCTCATAGTAAGGCACAGAAGCAATGATGAGTGCTGATAATAAAAAAGATAAGGAGTTTATTAGAATAAAGAAATTAAAATTATTATTAACAGCGAGAATTAGCGAACCGATAATCGGAGCTCCTACCTTAATGATACTTGATAGGGTATTTTGGATAGAATTAAAGCGCTCAATATCCTCCCCTAAGACCACATGAGGGACAATAGCCTTGGCTGCTGGAGAATTGATGGCCAAAGCGATACTTAATATAGCACTGGTAAGAATCAAGATTAATTGATCATCAAGATAATCTTTATATAATAGAGAACAGGCTAAGCAGGCTAAAAAACTCATGATGTCTGAAAAGATTAATAATTTTTTTCGATTCACTTGATCAACAAGCGGTCCGACTAGGATATTGGAAAACAATAAGACTGAAGTACTCATACTATTTATTTTTCCTAGTAGTGCCGTATTTTGAGTTTGAGAAACGAGGAACCAATTGATGGCAAATAGGTAAAGGGTATCACCAATTAAGGAAATCCCATAATTTGCCAGTAAAGGGTAACCCCTTCTTAAAAATAACTTTTTATTTCCTCTCAAAATCAATTCCCCCTTTCGCTTGTTTCCATAAAATGACCAGAGAATACTTGTCTTGACTGCCGGTCATAGATTTTTTGTCATCACTAGTCTCTGCATTTTTCATTATTACGTTAAAATTAATTTATTGATTATATAGAGAGAAGGCCTCCTTGTCAATTTCAAATAAGAAGGCAGGAAAAGCCCCTAGGGTCAGTTGACTTTTTCAAGTTTGACTCTAGGGACTCCCCAAAATATAACAGAATGCATTCTGTCTAGTTATTTTATCTATTTAATTCCAACTTAGTCTTAGCCCGAGGAAAGTTCTTGGCAAGGGACTTTAATTTTTCTTTGTCCCACTTTCACTCTCCCCCTGCTTATTGGCTTTTTTCTTCATCGGCTTTCTAGGATGGGGAAGACTGGGGCGCAAACGCTTGGTCCAAAAACCACCGTGGATGTATTTGGCATCATAGGAGATATAGAAGACTTTGGGATCAATGGCTTCAATGGTCCGGCAGACTTGCTGCTCCCGTGATCGTGGAGTTAAGACCGTCATGATTAAGCGGTCACCATCCCGGCCGTAACCAGTCTGCACCGTCACCCCATAACCTTGTTGGCGCAAGCTTTGGGCCAAATGATTATCGGTCGACTGGGTAAAAATCTGAATCACTGCATGCCCCAGGGCAATCTTATCTTCTAAGAGAATGCCCAGGTAGATCCCAATCCCGTAACCTAGGGCATAAACCACCAGGTAGATCGGGGTATCCAGGTATTTCATCACCACAGAAAGCCCGATGGTATAGATAGTCACCTCAATCATGGCAATAAAGGGCGCAATGGACCGATAACCCCGCATAGCTAACAAGGTGCGGATAGTATTGAGCATAATGTAAATTAAGTTAATTCCAAAGATAAAAAGTAAAATATACAGGTTCATAACCTTCCTCCTCCCTAGTAAAATTAGCACAGATCAGATTGTAATTAAAGAAATAATAAATAAAAAAGCAATATTAATAAACAAAGAAAAACTACAGCCAGTCGGCAAAATGTTGCCGGAGACTGTAGTTCTAGCATCCTTTATTCTTCTAAGACCACAAAGGCTTGGGCATAGTCATCGGTATGGGTAATCGAGAGAAAAATCTTGCCCGAATAGACGGCGGTGTTCAGGCAGGGACGTCCCTTTGGGTCATTTAATATTTCTAAGTCCTGGAAGGATAGGGCCAGACCAATGCCCGTCCCCAAGGCCTTAGCAAAGGCCTCTTTAGCTGCCCAGCGTCCCGAAAGAAATTCCATCTGCCGCTTCCAGCTACTATTGGCTTCCATGGCTTCTCGTTCACTTGCTGTTAAGACCCGACTGGCAAAATCGGGGCGCTGCTTTTGCGCTTTTTCAATCCGTTTGATGTCAACTAAGTCAGTACCTATCCCTTTAATCATCAGCCACTATCCTTTAACGAATGGTAAATGATTGCTTAGTGGATTGGTTTCTAGCTGGCTTGTTGCCTTTCTTAGCCTGGTTGCGCTTATTCTTGCCGGTATGCTTAGACTTGCCTTGGCCTTTATTGTTTTTAGGTCTTTGCTTGGAGTGGTGATTTCTCCCCTTATGCTGGCCTCGGTTTTTAGAGTGGGACTTGCCCCGGTTCTTATCAGAACGTTTCCGCCCTAAAGGCCGTTCAGGCGTGATAGACACCTTGACATCATTTTTATCCTTCATTTGAGAGCGAACCACGGCCAAGGCTAATTGTTCCGCGGTATAGTTTTCGCTGAGGTAGTTGACCACTTCTTCGTATTGGTCATCACGGTCTTCTTCTAAGAGTTCCTCAACCGCAGCTAGAGATTGCTTGATTTGACCCGTGAAGGCTTCTTCTTCCGTTGGTGGACGGAGAGGAGACATTTTTTTGTGGGTTAGGTTTTCAATGGTACGCAGGTAACCCATTTCATGGTTTGAGACAAAGGTAATCGACATACCGCCCTTACCTGCCCGTCCGGTCCGGCCAATCCGGTGGACATAGCTTTCAGGGTCTTGGGGGATATCATAGTTATAGACATGGGTCACATTACTAATATCTAAACCACGGGCAGCCACATCAGTAGCCACTAAGATTTCCAAGCGGCCGTCTTTAAAGTCCTTCATAATGCTAGAGCGTTTTTCCTGGGAGAGGTCCCCATGGATCCCTTCAGCCTGATAGCCCCGTTCAATCAGTCCGCGACTAACTTCATCCACCCGGCGTTTGGTCCGGGCAAAGACAATAGCCAGTTTGGCATGGCTAACATCAATAAAGCGGGTTAAAAGATCAAATTTTTCCCGGTCATGGCACTTGGTAAAGTATTGATCGATGGTATCTGCGGTCATTTCCTTAGCTTCGATTTTAACGGTTACCGGGTCTTGCATGAAGTGCTCACCAATGCGTTGGATTTCCTTGGGCATGGTGGCTGAGAAGAGCAAGGTTTGCCGGTTAGACGGAGTAGCGCGGATAATGGTTTCAATATCTTCGATAAAGCCCATATTAAGCATTTCATCGGCTTCATCTAGGACCAAGGTTTCGATAAAGTTTAAGTTTAAGACCTTGCGTTTCATTAAATCGATTAACCGACCGGGCGTTCCCACAACGACTGGAGCGCCTTTTTTAATTTGGTGGATTTGCCGGCGGATATTGGCCCCACCGTAAACATTGACCGTGCGGACGCCCTTTTCCTTACCTAGCCGGTAAAGTTCTTGGCCATTTTGGATAGCTAATTCCCGGGTTGGTGCGATCACCAGGGCTTGGATATGGTCAGTATGGTGGTCGATTTTTTCTAAGAGGGGTAGGCCAAAGGCAGCGGTTTTTCCGGTACCAGTTTGGGCCTGACCTAAAACATCCCGTCCTTCTAAGGCGTAGGGAATGGTTTGTGCTTGGATTGGGGTGGCTTCTTCAAAGCCCATATTCTTGACCGCTTGGAGCAGTCTAGGATCTAAATTAAGTTCTTCAAATTTCATTAACGAAGAGATTCCTCCTTATTATTAAAAAAGAGTCGCCTGCATAAGGCGAGCTCTTATGTTCTTGGTGTATTCACTTGTTCTAGTATAGCACGGATTGGATAAAATTGCTGGTTAAAGTGTTTTTAGCCTTAAGCTTTTAAGGCAGTAACGACTTCGGCCAGTCCCATACCATGGCTGGCTTTGACCAGAATTTGGTCTTGGGGGTGAACTTGGGCCAGTAAATCCTCAATTAAAGCCGCCTTATCTTCAGGATAGTAATGAATCTTATCTTCAGGGAAACCCTTTTCCTGAAGGGCTGTTGCCAAGGCTTGCATTTCTTTACCATAGAGGTATACCCCATCAATATGAGGTCTATCAATCTCATCAGCGATGCTGGCATGCATGCTGGCGCTGTACTTACCTAATTCTAACATATCCCCTAAGACCAATACCTTATGGCTGGTGACAGCGGAACGTTCTAATTGTGAGAAATTACGGATGACTGCCCGCATAGCACTGGGGTTGGCGTTATAGGTATCGTTAAGAATTTGGATGTCATCCTTACCCAGCAACCACTCACTACGGTTGGCCGTTAGCTTAAACTGACTCAGGGGTGTTTTAATTTGTTCCACCGCTAAGCCTTGGCTATAGGCTACCGCACAGGCCATCAGGGCATTCTTCACGTTATAGTCCCCACTCACGGGAATCGATAATTCCACATTAGGCGACAAGTTGGTATAAAAGTGGGTATGCTCGCGTTCGTTAACAATATTTTCGGCATAGACATCCTCAGAGTCATCCAGACCTACCCGGATCTTTTTGATTTCCGGCATGTCGACCACCGCTTGGTCAATCAAGGGCTCGTCGCCTGGGTAAATGAAGGTACCGTCTTCCTTTAAGCCTTCTAGGATTTCTAGCTTGGCCTTGGCAATGTTTTCCCGCGAGCCGAGGAATTCAATATGGCTCTCCCCGATCATAGTAATCACCGCAACATCCATGGGACAGAGTTGGGCGAGAAAGCGAATTTCACCAGGTCCTGACATCCCCATTTCGACTACCAGGACTTCAGTATCTTCCGGCATGGAGAGGATAGTAAAGGGAACGCCCAGTTGGTTATTATAATTGCCCTGGGTCTTATAGACATTAAAGGTAGTTGATAAGGTAGCCGCGGTCATATCCTTGGTAGTGGTCTTGCCAGCGGAACCGGTAACGGCAATCACCTTAGGCCCAATGAGCCCTAGATAATATTTGGCCAGGTCAACAAAGGCGGTGAAGGTGTCTTCCACCTGGATAACCGGGATCTCACTAGGGGCATCGGCGGGATCATTGGCCCACAAGGTGGCTTGGGCCCCATGGTCGATGGCATCTTGGATAAAATCGTGGCCATCCCGGGCAGCTTTCAAGGGGATAAACAACCCCCCTGGCTTGATTTCCTTAGAATTAAAGGCTACCGACGTAATCAAGTGATGGGCAGCTGTGGAATCATAGTCTACTGCCCCCACGGCTTTGACAATCTCATTGATGGCTAATGCTTTCATCTGATCACTGCTCATTTTTCAATCCTTTATAAGTTTCAAAACGTTCTAAGCCTAATTGGATTAATCTTTCCAGCAATTGGTCATAAGGAATACCAGTCGCTTCCCACAAGGATGGATACATGGACCATTGGGTAAAGCCAGGCATGGTGTTGACTTCATTGATGTAGATATCCATATTATGGGTGACAAAGAAGTCCACCCGGGTTAAGCCACTAGAATCAATAGCAGCATAGGCCTTAGCGGCATAGGCGCGGATCTTATCCATAATCTCACCAGGTAGGTCGGCAGGGATGGCTAATTCTACGGTATTATTGATGTATTTTTCCTCGTAGTTATAGAAACTCTTAGACTTAACCACTTCACCGGCCACTGAGGTTTCAATGGCATCATTACCGAGTACGGCCACTTCTACCTCGCGGGCTTCTACCCCTTGTTCCACAATTACCCGGCGGTCATAATTAAAGGCCAGCTCAATGGCTTGGATTAATTCCTCCCGGTCATTGGCACAGGAAATCCCCACACTAGACCCTAGGTTAGCGGGTTTAACAAAGATCGGATAAACCAATTCCCCTTCAATCCGGGTGAGGCTTTTGGCTCGTTCTTGGTCCCATTCATAATGGGTTAGCGAGGTAAAAGGCACTTGGGGAATTTGCGCTTGTTGGAAGAGCTGTTTGGAAATAATTTTATCCATCCCCGCTGCACTAGCTAGAACCCCCGCGCCCACATAAGGCACATTCAAGCTTTCAAATAAGCCTTGAATCTTACCATCTTCCCCGTGGGGACCATGTAAGGCTGGAAAGGCAATGACTTCTTCCCCATTAAAGACCTGACAGGGACTGACTAAGTCGCCGTGTTCAGGGTCATTAGCGTCCAATTCAGGATTAAACCGGAGCGGAAGGTCCGCTTCTGGCGCTTGGTCAATCGCTGTCCCCTTAATCCATTGGTTGGCCTGAGTAATATAGACAGGCAACAAAGTATGCTTTTGATAATTAATATGCTTGATAATTGATTGCGCCGTCATAATAGAAATATCATGCTCAGCACTTTGTCCTCCGTATAGTAAGACAATCTTCATAATTAGCCTCCAAATATTTCGTTCGAAAGTTCTTTAATCGACCAACCCTTCGCTGAATCATAGGTCAGCTTGGCTAATAACTTCGCCTCTGATAGTCGATTGATGGTTTCATCCACTTGGTCCTCTGCCAAATAAATCGGAATAACTAGGTCACTTTGCCGGGCCCAATCCACCTGGGAAAAATCAAAAATAGCCCCTTCATAAAGCAAGGGTCGTAATTCTTCAATGGTTTCCAGTGAGGGGAGGGGGATTTCCTTAGTGCTTAAAGAGCTGCTTAAGAAAAACAGTGGCCGCTTGCCTACCCCGCTATCTTCCACACAAGCCTTAATTCTAAGTGCCAATTGATAGAAAAATTCATTGATATAGCGATAATAAACCTTTACCAGATGATTTTCCATGGGCAGGCAGACATAATTATTCTGTAATTTATAGAAGAAGGGTGAATGCCAGTGCCGGTTGGCATGACTCAGATAGAGCATTTCGGCGATTTCACCGGGATCTAACTGATGCAGTAACTCCTGAGAATCATAATCGATCCATTTGACATGGGGATTAGCCACGCTTTCCTGTTCAATCAAGAAATCAGAAACGCTTTTTTCTCCGCGAATCAGTTCAAAACGTGTATAATCATCAAAGGAGCCCATATCTTTAGGGCTAGACAGGAGCACTAAATTACGGGGCAACTTCTTCATGGCCTTTTTCAGGTGCTGAACCCCTAGACCACGACTGGTTACATGATTACTTGTTGGTTCAAGCAAAATATAAATATAATTCACAACCACCAGCTCCCTCCTCACAGTACCATATAATGATACCAAACTTTAGACAGGAGTGACACATCTTTTTATGAAAGGCGCTCATAATATTCACTTGCTCGCCCTCCCCTTCCAAAAACATTACTACACTTATCTCTCACAAACACCCATCAAAGGGGCGATTATGGTCCATGACCTCCCCATCGCTTACCACAACTTAGTCAACCAGGTCAATGGTGGCTACAGCTCTAAAGGCTATTTCAAAAGCCCTAAGCCCAGTACTGATGCCCTGGATGCCGTCTACATTCCCTATATTGCCGGGCTCTATCCCAGACCCGTCAACCGCCCCTACCTGGTTCCCAATCTCTTGGACCAAGAGAGTTTCCAATTTTCCCAGGAATTAAGCAACCATGAGATTATCTTCTATGAAGACCAGGCCGCGGTGGCCTACCTAGCCTTCCCCAAGGACTTAAAGGAAAGCCGGAGTGAGCCTAAAGTTTACTATCAAAATTTTGCGACAGGACAAAAGCTCCTACTGGCTGAAGACTTTCAAACTTTTCTTAGCCTGGGGCAAAGACGGCATTTTTCCCTCCCTGCACCTCCTATCGATAGCTACCACCGCGCCAATGCCGCCTTCCTCCACGTCATCGGTGCGGCTGATTTAGACAGACTCCTCCAACGCTACCAGGGCCATCCCAACCAGACCTGGTTTTTAAAATGGGTCACTTACTTTAGCCAGCACCCAGAGGAAAGCTACCGTGACCTGGCCCAGGTCTACCTCAATGACTTGGAAAAGAAATAAATCACTAACAATCGCTCGAGTCAAACGGCAAAACACCTTAAGAAGACTGCTTCAATCAAGTCTTCTTAAGGTGTTTTTGCTTGTATTAATGCCAAGTTTCATCCGCTAAACTAGATCAGTCAGGCTTAGGCTCATTTATTGACTAGCCGGAAGAGCTTGAATACTCAATGAGTAAAATTCTTTGAAAGCGCTGTTTTTTTATTAGGCTGGGGATGTAACAATTAATTAGCAAAAAGCCATTCATTAAGAGGAGGAAAACTTATGGAAGAGAATAATAACAATACCCTGCGCTATATTTTAATCTTCGTGGTGGGTTTAATTATCGGTTTATTAATTTATTAATTAGAAGTTTGTTTATGTAATTAACTTCTCTATCAAAGCAATCGATGCACATGCGTTTTGTTTTTAGAATAAATTAAACTATCAATAGATACAAAAACTGCCCCCTGTCAAATAGACAAGAGGCAGTTTTTATTTTTAGCGGTAAATTTCTAAACAATCGCTGCTTAGCTGAAGTATTCGATCACTTCTTTAGGAGCCTTCTCAAAAGGCCATTGTTTAACCAGCTTGCCTTGGACGATATAACGCATGGCGGCGGAAGTGGATTCTTCACAAGTCACCAGGGTCACTATCGGCTCTTGTGACTGGAGGGCCACCATGTCGACCCGGCTAGGATCGGTCTGTTGGGCATAGAAGGTTTCATATTCATAAATATTCTTCATATCAGTCAAGTAAATCTTATCCCCTAGGGAAGTATTCTCTACCATAGGCGATAAAAGTAAGCCTGGCGCAATGGCGTCCATATTATGGCTGGCCAATGGGTAGTTATTGACTCCCATCTCTTGGTTGGGGTAAAAGGTCCCTGCCCCACTTAAAAGAACGCTCTCACTCAAGCCATTCATCACCGAAATCGAAATATTTTGTTTAGGCATAGCCAGTGCTCCGATCACATTGAGTTCGTCACTGCCTTCGCGGATCCGTTTCCGGGCTGCCCGGACCATATCAGGGGTTACCATAGTCACCTGGTTAGGGTCGTAGTTCCCTGAGTTATCTTCCTGGTTCTTTAAGACTTGGTCACGGTCGACATTACTGAGGGCATAAGTTTTTTGGTTAATATACACTTGCACAGCGGGAACATATTGGTAAATGATAAAGCCGATTCCTACTAGAATGAGGAGAATTCCCAATATGCGGCTCCAGTTAATCTTTTTCATAATAACTCCTTTATTTGGCCTAACGAAATCCTTCTAATTATTACCCACTTATTATAAAAAAACAAGTCAGGAAGTTGAAGTAAAGACTTTTATAGAAAAGTTTAAGTAAATCCTTAAGAATTCATAAGCGGAACTCACAAAGCATAAAAAAAGAGCTTGGCGTGAATGGCAAGCTCCTTCTTGTAATCTTATTAGTCTTTCTTGGCGTTGGCGTCGGCAAAACCGTATTTCTTGTTGAAACGGTCCACACGTCCATCGGCTTGGGTGAATTTTTGACGTCCGGTATAGAATGGGTGGGAGTCGGAAGAAATTTCCACACGAATCAATGGATAGGTGTTACCGTCTTCCCATTCAACGGTTTCATCAGAAGTTTTTGTGGAACCAGATAGGAATTTAAAACCTGTACTTGTGTCCATAAAAACGACTGGATGGTAATCTGGATGGATATTTTGTTTCATTAGTCGTCTACTCTCCTTTGCGCCCTAAATCTTTTTCAATTTAGAGATTATTTTTACATAACAGCAATATACTATCACAGAGTTTTTTTGATTTCAAGACTTTTTTATTTTTCTTTCAAAGCTTGACCAAAAGAAGCCAAGCGTTCGATAAATTGTTGGTTAGTCTTGGTTTGCGATAACTCATGAATGAAGGTCTCGGTATACTCTTGGCTATTCCCTTGCATGCCTTGGCGGAGTTGCCAGAGGGCTTCTAGGGCTTGGTCACTTAAGAGCAGTTCTTCCTTGCGGGTGCCTGACTTCTTAATATCAATGGCGGGGAAAATCCGGCGCTCGGCCAGTTGCCGGGACAAGTGTAATTCCATATTGCCGGTTCCCTTGAATTCTTCATAGATCATGTCATCCATCCGCGACCCGGTATCGGTTAAGGCTGTAGCTAAAATAGTCAAAGAGCCGCCATCTTCAATATTTCTGGCGGAACCAAAGAAGCGCTTGGGACCATATAAGGCAGCCGGATCCAGCCCTCCAGATAAGGTCCGTCCAGAAGGCGGTTCAATCAAGTTATAGGCCCGGGCTAAACGGGTAATGGAATCCATCAAGACGATGACATCCCGCTTATCTTCGACCAAACGCCGGGCCCGTTCCAAGACCAATTCAGCCACCCGGACATGATTATCAGGTTTTTGGTCGAAGGTCGAACTGACCACTTCCCCTTGGACACTGCGCTCGAGGTCAGTCACTTCCTCAGGACGCTCATCGATTAAGAGAATAATCAATTCTGCCTCCGGGTAGTTTTCACTGATACCATTGGCAATTTCTTTTAACAAAACGGTCTTTCCGGCCTTGGGAGGGGCCGCAATCAAGCCCCGTTGGCCAAAGCCGACCGGAGCGATGAGGTCAATCATCCGGGTCGATAGGCGGTTAGGCGCCGATTCCAAGCGCAAGGCCTGGTCAGGATAAATAGGGGTTAGGGCAGGGAAGTGCGAGCGCTGTTTAGCTTCTTCAGGGTCCTTGCCGTTGACCCCATAGACATGCATCAAGCCCAGATAGCGTTCATTATTCTTAGGTGGCCGGGCAGTTCCCGAGACCAAGTCCCCATTCCGTAAGCCAAAGCGGCGCATCTGGGAATTAGAAATATAAATGTCTTCTTGACTGGGGGAATAGTTAATCGGGTGCAAGAAACCAAATTCGTTACCGGTAATATCCAGGATGCCCTCCACTGAAAAATAGCCCTGGCTCTTTTCTTGGGCCCGGATAACGGCTAGAATCAGTTCCTTTTTATTCATTTGACTGTAGTAGGGAATCTTATATTCCTTGGCGTAGTCATAGATTTGCTTGAGGGTGAGGCCTTCCAGATCTTCCCAGGTTAAGAGCTCATCTTTTTCAAATTTTGCTTTCTTTTTAGTCATAGGCACCCTTTCTTATAAGGAGTAAAGGCCCTTAGTCGTCGATATCAACCAGGTCGATCTTGGCTCCTAATTTCTGTAATTTTTCACAAATATTATCGTAACCCCGTAAGATATGTTCAGCCCCATAGAGGTCGGTCCGGCCAGAAGCAGCCAAGCCGGCATTGATCAGACAAGCCCCTGCTCTCAGATCAGAAGCAGTAACCTTGGTACCGGTTAAGGACTTGGGACCCTTGATATGGATAGTGTCATCGACCACATGGATATCTGCGCCCATCCGTTGTAATTCAGGAACATGGTTGACCCGTTTAGGATAGATGGTGTCCTCGATCACGCCACTCCCGTGGGCAGTAATCAAGAGTGGGGTTATCGGTTGTTGGAGGTCCGTAGCAAAGCCGGGATAAGCAGCCGTTTTAATATTGACCATCTCTAAATCATCCGCTTGGGGATGGACATAGATCTTGTCTTCATAGACATCCATCTTGACGCCCATTTCGCCCATCTTAGCCACTAAACCTTCAATATGTTCAAAGATCACGTTCTTCACATAAACGCCTTGGCCAACTAGGGCAGCGGCAGTGAGATAGGTTCCGGCTTCAATCCGGTCTGGGATAATGGCATGGCTGACCCCGTGTAAGTGGTCAACCCCTTCAATCCGGATGGTTGAGGTCCCTACCCCTTTAATGTTAGCCCCCATTTTATTTAAGAGGGTAGCCACGTCAATAATTTCAGGCTCCCGGGCCGCGTTATCGATCACGGTTTGTCCCTTGGCCTTGACAGCCGCTAACATAATATTAATAGTGGCTCCGACACTAACGACATCCAGATAAATATCAGCCCCAGTTAAGCCATTAGGGGTGGAAAAGTGGATGGCCCCATTTTCACTTTCAATTTTAGCGCCTAGGGCTTCAAAACCTTTAATATGGAGGTCAATAGGACGGGGACCGAGGGAACAACCACCCGGCAACCCCACGGTACCTTCACCATATTTAGCCAGTAAAGCCCCCATAAAGTAATAGGAAGCCCGTAAACTTTGGATCTTCCCTTCAGGCATGGGAATATTTTCCATTTGGCTAGGGTCAATACGTAGGACGTGCTCTTGGAAATCAGCACTCACATTAAAATCTCTTAAAATACTAATCAGCGAATCAACATCATCAATCGTTGGAACAGCCTCTAAGACAACAGGACTATCTGCCAGAATAGCAGCAGGAATCAGCGCCACTGTACTATTCTTAGCCCCAGAAACTAACACTTCTCCGCTAAGTGGTCGTCCGCCTTCGATAATAAATTTTTTCATTTCGTTGATAAAATTCCTTTCACAAGTGAGGATTTGAGGATTGGGGGATAAAATAATTATACTGATTTATTGTATACTAAAATACCAAGTCAGTCTATATCGATGTATTCTCGCTTTTAAGTTATTCTGGGATAAAACTTTTTCTTAGGAAAAGTAAAAATAAAAGCTGATTTAATCCCTTTCTCTCCCTAAAAGCCCTTGGTATCAGGCCTACTGCCCTCTCAATCAAAACAAGCTCCAACTAATGAAATCGATCACAAATTCATCCAGCAGTTAATGCCCTGGTAAAAGCCCTCAAAAAATTCTTAATAAAAAATTTAGCCTTTTTAAAAGCTCAGTTGAGAAACTCCCGCTACACTTCCTAAAAAAACTTTGTGAAGAGGAGAGAGTGTGACAAGCGCAAAAAGAGGGAAACTTGGTATACAAAAAAGACTGGTTTTTATACCAGCCTTCTTAACTTTAGTCACACGCTTTTTCGATGAATTATTAGAAATCGTGGTCGTCTTCCTCTTCGTCTTCCAAGTCCTCATCATCGAGAATGGTTAAGTCGCCTTCCAGACCATCTTCTAAGTCATCTTCGGTTTCATCATCACCTAACTCATCCAAGTCAGATTGATAATCTTTCAATTCGTCATTTTCGTCACTATCTTCATCGTCGTCATCCACGTCGACATCGTCATAGTCTTCTTCGTCGTAATCGTCATCATCAAAGTCTGCTTCATAAGCGTCAACATCTTCTGGGTCATCGGCATTGTAGTCGATCATGTCTTCATTGCCTTCATCAAAGACATTGACTTTCTTACGACGGGAAGTCTTATGTTTTTCTTTGATATCTTCATCATCCATGGAAGAAACAATGGCTTCGTTAATGGAATCAATCGGATACCAAGCCCGTAAGCCCCAGCGGTTTTCCCCCAAGGAAATGAAACTTCCATCAGTATTTAATTCGGTATAGAAGGTGACCATGCGTTGAGCCACTTGGTCATCGGTCAAGTCAAGATATTCTTGCACAGCTGCTAATAATTGATTGAAATCATAAACTTCATTACTCTCAGCCAAAATTTCATAAGCCACTTCTAATAAAGATAGCTCCTCCTTATTTTGGTGGTCAAGGCGTTGTAAGTTCACTCAAGCGTCATCCTTTCAGGCTAAAAAAATTTGTCATACTCTATCTATTTTACACTACATCATAAGTATATTTCAATTGCAATTGATATTGACCCAATTCTTGGTCCGAGTCTTCAAAAATTCGGTAGTGACAGTTAATCCTGCCCCCTCCTTCAAACTCTTCCACCTCGAGCTGGTCCAGTTCACTAGCCAGGCTTAAGTTAGGCAAACCCTTGATCCGGTAAAGAAAGCTCTGCCTTTTCCCCAATGCTAAGGGGATCGTGGCCTGGACAGACTGACCTGAACGCTTAATGGTTAGGCCCTGCTTGTGGTCAAACTTCAACCGCACCCGGCTCTTAGCCCCTTGAAAATCTTCTTCATATTCAATAAAGAAAGCATGGGGGTGGGCAAAGTAAGTCCCTTTTTGGTCGATGATCAATTCCTGCTTTTCCCCCGCTTGCTGGATGTGGTTGACGCCCCGGATATGAATGATCTCCTTCATTCTACTCATTAGTCCACCTCTCACTCTTTCACTGTTTTTTTACAAAGCAGTCTGTTTCTCTTCAATGAGTATAGCATAGGTGAATTTTTTAAATAAAGTCAAGGCTTTTTCCTGCTTGTCTAGTCACTGAAAGGGGCTTTGTTTATTCACTTTATGCTATAATATAGGCAAATTATTGAGGAGGGATTGCATGTTAATCAAGAATTATCTTCATCAAGGGCCTGGGCTAAGAATCGCCCGTCTCAATGTGCACTACGCCAAGGAGACGCCCTTACTCCCTTTTGCCGTTGACGACTACCTATTAAATGGTCTCAACAAGGAAGCCCTCCCCTACGATTTGATTTTACACACTTGGACCACCGACCCCACTTTGATTCTTGGTATGCAGGACACCCGCCTGCCCTATTTGGACCAAGCCCTAGCAGCCGTCGAAGAAAAAACGCCCTACCAGGCGGTGGTGCGTCCGGCCGGGGGACTGGCGGTCATTAGTGAACCTGGGGTAGTGAATTATACCCTCCACCTGGGTCCCCATAGTTATCCCGATAAGCTGAGTATTGACCAGGCCTACCAAATCAAGGTCCAACTCCTCCAGGACTTACTGGCCCCCTACCAACTGCAACTAACCACCGGGGAAGTCAGTGATTCCTACTGCCCAGGTAAATTTGATGTCAGCTTGGCAGGTAAAAAAATTGCCGGTATTGCCCAAAGACGGATTGGCGGGGCTATTGGGATCTTTACTTACCTTTCCCTTTATGGCCAGCAAAATTACCGTGGTCAAGTGGTGAAAAATTTCTACCAATTAGGTAAGCAAAACCAAGCCACAAAAACCAAGTACCCTATCATTAACCCCGACAGCATGGCCAACCTCAAGGCGAGCCTACCCAGACTCCAAAGCACTGACCAAGTAACCGAGGCCCTGGAAGAAGTTATTAGCCAAGACTTAGGGACTTCTTTTGAAGAGATTGACTTGGCGGCTTTAGACCAAAAGATTTTACATGACCAGGTCCAACGCATGATCAAACGTAACCAACGTTTAACTGAAGGAAGGTAGTTATTTATGTCATTTGAAGAAGCTAACCGCCGGATCCGGGAAAAAGTCTTCCGTGACCCGGTGCATGGTTATATCCATATCCAACACCAAATCTTTTTAGACCTTATTAATACCAAGGAATTCCAACGCCTGCGCCGGGTTAAACAATTAGGAACGACCAGCTTTACCTTCCACGGGGCTGACCACACCCGTTTCGCCCATTGCCTGGGGGTGTATGAAATTGCCCGCCGAATTGTCAACCAATTCCAACGCAACTATCCCAGTCAAGAGCCAGGCGACGGTTTGTGGGATGACCAGGAACGTTTAGTCGTTCTCTGTGCTGCTATCCTCCATGATATCGGCCACGGTGCCTTCTCCCACACCTTTGAAAAACTTTTCGGTACTGACCATGAAGCCGTCACCCGGGCCATCATTACCTCCCCTGAGACTGAGGTCAACCGAATCTTGACTACCGTTTCTCCTGATTTTCCCAATAAGGTGGCTGCCGTCATCAACCACAGCTACCCCAACCCCCAAGTGGTCCAACTGATTTCAAGCCAATGCGACGCCGACCGGATGGACTATCTCTTAAGAGACTCCTACTTTACCGGAGCTGAATATGGGGCCTTTGACCTCCAGCGGATATTACGGGTCATGCGGCCTTACCAAGGTGGGATTATGTTTGACTATGCCGGCATGCATGCGGTGGAAGACTATATTGTCAGCCGTTATCAAATGTATATGCAGGTCTACTTCCACCCGGTTTCTCGGGCCATGGAAATGATCCTCAACCGCCTCTTGAAACGAGCTAAGGACCTCTACCAAGACAATCCCAAGTACTTTATCAAGCACTCGCCACTCTTGGTGCCCTTTTTGAAAAATGAGTGGAACCTCACCGACTACCTCCATGTCGATGATGGGGTGATGGAAACCTACTTCCAACACTGGATCTTAACCAGTGATGACCCGATTCTGGTGGACTTGTCCAAGCGTTTCATCAACCGCAAACCCTTTAAGTCGGTCACCTTTGACTCCAACACTCAAGCAGAAACTGCCCAAGATCTCCAAGAGAAGATTGGACAAATGGGCTACGACATTAACTACTATACTGCCTATAACAGTAACTATGACCTGCCCTATGACCTCTATGACCCCAGCAAAAAGAACCCCCGGACCCAGATTGAATTATTGGAAAAAGATGGGACCATTATTGAACTGTCGGAAGCCAGCCAACTCATCCGGGCCTTTACCGGCCAAGAACTAGGCGATGAACGCCTCTATTTTCCTAATGAACTCTACTACGGAAAGAACCATGACAAGATCAGCCTCTTTGAACCTGATTTAAAGGCTATCCATGACATGACCAAGACCGGTAAATTAAAAGCCTTAGATTAACTTCTAATAAAAAAAGCCTTCCCCACTTGATATGGTGACCCCAATAAGTTGGACTTTATATATAGTGAGTTGGCCTTTGGCCAGCTCTTTTTTGTTGCTTACAGTTCTTGCTTATTTCTTGCCGACACATTTACTCAGAAATTTAAACTTGTCAAGAGGAAGAGCGTAGCGGCTCTTGATAAGTTTAAAGTTTATGTGTAATCATTAAGCGGCGAAAGAAGCGTGATGAAGACGAAATTCTATAGGACTCCTAAAATCTAATTTTTCTTTGATTCTTTCACCATTGTAATAGATTATAAAATCTTCAATCGCTTGTGCTAATTCTTCAAAGGAATGATAAGTCCGACCATAGTAGACTTCTTGTTTTAGTAGACTAAAGAAATTCTCCATTGGCGAATTATCTAAGCAATTTCCTTTACGAGACATACTTTGAAAAATTCGGTGATCCTTCAAGAGCCGGGTGTAACTTTTCATTTGATAGGCCCAGCCCTGATCAGAATGAAAGGTTCTTCTGTATGGACATAATTTACTTGCTTCAATGGCAGCTTGTAGCCCCTCCAACATGCTTTGTCCATTAGGCTGATGTGTTATCTTAAAAGAAATAATTTCTCGATTAAATAGATCCATGTAAGGATCTAAATAGAGTTTTCCAGTTTGATAATTCCCAGAATCATCGGCATAGTAGTATTTAAATTCTGTTGTGTCTGTTGTTATTTTTTGATAAGGAATGGTCGAATCAAACCGCCGGTTGATACGATTTGGCGCTATCTCTCCAATCGTTCCTTTGTAGGAATTATATTTTCTTGTCTTTCTAGTATAGCTAGTGACCTGTATCCCCATAATTTTCATTAGGCGTTGAACTTTGTTTTTACTGACCTTATAACCACGGGAAAGCAGTTCAGCTCGCATTCTTCGATAACCATAATCCTTATGGGTTTCTCTGATGTCTTTCATTTCCTCTTTTAAATCGGCATCCTTATCAATTTCCTCATCTTTATTTTTCCAATAAAAGTAGGTCGATTTAGGAAACTTTAAAACGCTAAGAATATCTTTTAAAGCATATTTTTCATCATGGAGACGTGTGATTTCGGTCACTATTTCTTCTTTTCTCGCTTGACTCTTTGAGCCACACGTCTCCTCAATCCTTTTAAAAATTTGTTCTCAATTTCTAAATCCGTAATCCGTTGTTCAAGTTCCTTTATTTTTGCTTCACTTAACTGATTGGTTTCGCTGCTATCCTTTATTTGATTGATTTGTGATTTCTTTTTAGACACTTTAGGTGGCCTTCCTTTCCTCGCGGAAAGGCCATCAAGTCCTCTTTCATGATAAGCTCTTCGCCAATTAGCGATTAGACTTGGATTATTCATGTTTAATGAATTGGCCAATTCGCGATAACTCATTTCCGTACTTTCATACAATTCTATCGCATTTAATTTGAATTCAACAGTATAAACCTGTTGAGTCCGCCTTTTCTTTAAACCATCTACACCAAATTCATAATAGTTATTAACCCACCTTCGTAAAATAGAAGGATCTATTCCTGCTTTATTAGCTAAGGTTCGATAACTTCCTTTTTTCGCAATATAGTCTCCTACTAAATTCAGTTTAAATTCTAATGAATATTTAGACATAAAAATAACCCCCAAAAGTTGAATTCTTAGTCCAACTTTTGGGGGTCACTACACTTGATGCGGGAAGGCTTTTTTTAGCTTATGGTTTCATGTCTTTTATTGGTTTCCTAGATTCTAAAAAAGTTCTAGGCTAATTGATCAACAAAGTTCTTTAGACGTTTCAATCCTTCTTGGATAGATTCGTAAGAAGAGGCGTAGGAGAAGCGGACATAGCCTTTACCGGCATTACCGAAGGCAAAGCCTGGTATCACCCCTACCTTGGCTTGGTGGGCTAGGTCAAGGGCAAATTGTTTGTCATCACCATGATATGATTCTGGTGCCTTGATAAAGATATAGAAGGCTCCAGCTGGGTGAACAAATTCTAAACCAATCTTAGGTAATTCTTCTAAGAGCAGGTCGCGACGACTCTTAAATTTATCACGGGCTTCCACGACAAAGTCATCACACTCATTATAGGCAGCGATGGCCCCGCCCCGTGTTGACCAGGGGTAGACACGCTGGTAACCATGGTTTGGTGGGAAACCAAGCCTTGGGTCACATAGCCATCAGGCATGTGGATGAAACCAATCCGAAGTCCGGTCATGGCGTAACTCTTGGAAGGACCATTGAGATAGATAGTTTGGTTGGGGATTTCATTGTAGATGGAATAATGGTCTTGGTCATAGATCATGTCTGAATAAATTTCATCACTAATGACAAAGACATCATAGCGCTTAATCACTTCGGCTAATTCACGAATTTCATCCTTGGTATAGGTATTCCCAATCGGATTATTGGGGTAGTTTAGGAGGACTAAACGCGTCTCTGGGTTAGCATCCAAGCTCCGTTCCAAAGCCTTAGGAGTTAACTTGAAGTCGGTTTGGCTGGTATCTAAGGTTACCAATTCTGCCCCCGCAATCGCTGCTGTCATTTCATAAAGGCCAAAGAAAGGAGAAGGAACAATAATTTTATCGCCTTCATTAATGAAAACATCCATAGCGATCTTTACAGCTTCGGTGACTCCATTGGTAATAATCACATTATCAGCTTTTAAATCAAGATCTTGGGTACGTTTAAAATAAGCAACGATGGCCTCGACCAATTCTCCAAGCCCCTTAGCTGATGCATAGTGGGTCTTATTTTCATCTAGAGCCTTTTTGATAGCGTCTTTAACCGTTTCAGGGGCGTTAAGATCAGGTTCCCCGATCGTGAAGGGAAGTAGACCATCAATTTGGGCAAAAGTTTCAGCAAACTCGCGAATAATGGAGGGGGCTGTATTTAAGTAACGATGATTAATTTTCACAAAAAATCCTTCCTTTCCTTTAGAAAACATTAGATATATAAATTTTTATTGATTATTATAGCATAGAAAATATGAAGTGGTGAAAAATATAAAAATTCGTCGCTATAGTTGAGGAGTAGCTATTTTGACTGACTTCCTTTAAAATATAGCTAATAATGATGCTTTTAAATAAAGGAGTAATAGACGTGTTTGAAACCAGTGAAGAAAAAGCAGCGCGAAAAAAAGAAAAAGACCAAGCTAGAAAGGTCTACCACAGCAATCAAAATCGGGCTAAAGATCTCGACCAACCTTGGCGGCAGTACTTCTTCCAATGCCAGGCCTATCTCTACACCCATGCCGAACCCCAACTCACTATCGATGAAGACCTGTCCCAACTCCTTGACCGTTTGGAAGGGGCCCAAACCCGCCATCTCCTGCCCAAATACCTCTTCCCTAATGACGCCGAGGCTTATGCCCGCCAGATTATCAGAAGGCACCACTTAGTCACTATCCATGACCAACCCCACACCCTGACTAAGTACCTGTTACTCTTTCTAGTCATTTCTTATGGCTTTTACGCCCTCTTAATCTTTTTCCAAGGGCTCAGCGCCTATCATTCTTGGGGACAGGCTTTAAATATGCCCCTGCCCCTAAGTGTCCTAGGCCTTTTATTGGAGCTTTTACTCTCCATCATGTTTATCTTTTTTGCCTTTCAATTCACTCGTTCCAGTGACTACGGAGACGCTTGGAATGAAGGCTATAATTGGGTCTACTTGGTCATTATTACCATCATTCTCCTCCTCATTGGCTTAGTTCCTTATTTTTCCTTACTTTACCAAGTCTTAGTCATCAAGCTCCCAATTTGGCTAGTCTTCCTCCTTATCCTGACTACCAGCGGCTACCTAGTCTATGACCAGGCCTTGACGAGCCCAGGCAAGGACAAGCACGATCTGGATGATGACCAGGAAGAAGGAAGCGACGATGATGTCCGTCTGGCTAGCGGACCCGCCCATGGCTTAGAGGCTGATGACCTTGAAAATGAGGAAAACACCACTAATCGGACAGGAATTTGGGAAACCTTACTCTTCAATACCCCGCTCATCAGCCGGGCTTCCTACCGGTCGCAAAAGAAAAAGCGGGCCAAGGCTGAAAAAGAAGCCAAGCACAAGGCCGCCCGCCAAGAAAAACATGACCAAGACAATGACGAAGTTAAGAAAGGGGAAGATTAATAATGAAAATAGCCATCATCGGTGGAGGAATTGTCGGTTCGGTAACCGCCTTCTATCTCAGCCAGACTGACCACCAAGTCACCCTCTACGATAGCGGGATCGGCCAAGCCACTAAGGCAGCAGCCGGTATTATCTGTCCCTGGTTCTCCAAGCGTCGCAATAAGCCTTGGTACCGGATGGCTAACGCTGGGGCCCATTTTTACCCCCAATTGATCGCTAACTTAGCCCAAGCCGGCATCACTTCCCAAGCCTACCAAAAACGGACGACCTGGCTTTTGAAAAAGCGAGAAAAAATGATTGACGAACTCATGGCAATTGCTAACCGCCGTAAGGAAAAGGCCCCCCTGATCGGTCAAATCCGGCGATTAAAGCCTAGCCAGGCCCAAGCTGCCTTAGCCCCTTGGACCTATGACCAAGACCTGATTCAAATTGATTCTGGGGCGGCCGTCATTGACGGCGAATTACTCTGCCAGGAACTCCTCAGTGCTGCCCAAGATAAGGGGCTTAGTGTCATCCCTGAAGCGGTCGCCATTGATGCCATCAGCTCTACGGAGGTCAAGATCCAACAGCAAAGCTATGACCGGGTCATTATCGCAGCAGGCGCCTGGCTGGGAGAGATTCTGGCCCCTTACACAGAAAATGTGGATATCCGGCCTCAAAAGGGGCAACTATTGGTCTATGACCATATCGATCAAGCTGAGCAATGGCCCCTGATTATGCCCGAGGGTCAGGCTGATATCATCCCCCACCAAGGTCAGCGCTTATTCTTAGGAGCTACCCATGAAAATGACCAAGGCTTTGACCTGAGTCCCAACCTCCAAGCCTTAGAAGAAATTATGACAACAGCTCAGGACTTACTGCCTGCCATCGATTTCTCTGATTACCAAGCTATTAAGGTCGGCACCCGGGCCTATACCAGCGACTTTGCCCCCTTTTACGGGGCCCTGCCCAAGTATGACCATATTTATGTAGCTTCTGGCCTGGGCTCAAGCGGCCTAACCACCGGACCGATTATCGGCCACGAACTCGCCGCCATGATCACAGGCAGCGACTTACAGCTCGACCCTAGCGACTATCCGGTCGGTGATTACATAACTTTTTAAATGAAGACACTTATCCAATAATATCATTGAGCATTCGTTATGCTTTTGAAATTTCGTCGTTAAAAAGCCATGGCACCGGTTCGGACCTAGGTTCCTCACCTAGCGAGCCTCAAACGGCTAGTACGGCTAGCGCCTACTATCCGATAATTCACATCGCTTGCTTGTTCATGGCTAACGACTCATTTCACAGCGTCACTACTGCTCAAAACTATATAAAAATAGATTTTCTTCTTAAACAAGTCACCCACTATAAAAATAAAAGAAGAATATAAAACAAAAAGCGAAACTAGCCATTGGACTAGCTTCGCTTTTTATTTGCCTACAATAGAATTGAGGGATCTCTTCCCGTCTGGAGTTCTTAGCTTCTATTTGTTCTTTAATAAGTCACGGATTTCTGTTAATAGGACTTCTTCATTACTTGGTTTAGCTTCTTCAACTTTCTTTTCTTCATGTTTGAAGTGGCTAAAAGCCTTAACAATAAAGAATAGAACCAGGGCAATTAATAAGAAAGAAATAATAGCGTTAACAAAGTTCCCCACACCAAATGTGGCTCCGGCAACTTCAATACTATAAGCTGACAAGTCGATGTTGCCTAAAATAATCCCTAATAATGGGGTTAAAATATCCTTAGCTAGGGAGTTCACAATAGCAGTGAAGGCAGTCCCCATAACAACCCCGACTGCTAATTCAATCACATTACCCTTAGCAATAAAATCTTTAAATTCTTGTAGCATATCAATAGCTCCTCTCTTAGTAAATCATCTAATCAAAATGAATATAGTTGAGCCAACCAATCCCAAACATAACCACCGTCATCAATAAATGCAGCTTGCGGTGCATAAATAAGATGGCGACGAATTCTCGAATCCCATGTTTAAAGCTTTCCCTTAGGGTGGTTTTGGCCCCGAATCCGGTGACTTGGTAGAGTCCTTCCAGGTTGGCATAGAGTTGACTGCGGTAAAGGTGGAAAGCACTAGTAATAAAAGCAATATGGGCACTCTTGACGGGTTGGATCCCCTCGATCAGTTGCTTACTGTAGGCAAAGTTACCATGGGTATTGGTGGCTTGGTCTTCTCGCCAAATCTTTTCCTCGGGGATGCCCTGGGCTTTCAAATACTGGGCCATGACATCAGCTTCCGAACAGTCACTATTTGCTACTGTGGCTGCTCCAGAAACAATGAGAATGGGAATATGGTGGTAGAGAAACTTCTGACGCCCCACATAGGCTAAGCAGGCATCCAAGCGTAGCTTTAACATCTGAGACACCGTATTGTCACTATTAAATAGACAACCCAAGATAATAATATAATCCTGCTTACGGTCATCCTCAATCAACCAGAGTCTTAGAGAATTGACCAGGAAATTAATCAAGAGTAAAACATAGTAAGCGACTACAAAGTCTAAAATATGCAGCCAATGCTTATCCGCCATCAATTCTGGGTTGAAGCGAACGTAATAATGCACAAGGCCCACCAGAATTAAGAACACCGCCAGACTCAGTCCAATCACCAGCTGGAGGTAATTATGTTCTTCTTGGAAGAGGGATAAGGCATAGGTAAACATGGCTAGTCCAAAAATCAGCAGTAAGGAAGGGGCAATGTAATTCACAAAAACCTCTATCCCATGAAAGATGAAGGACAGCCACTGGGATTCTGCAAAGTTGGGGTCCTTACCCATGGCGTAAAAAAGGATAATAAGTCCCAGACTAGCAATCCAGGAGTCCCACAAATTACGCGGGGCAAGGATAAAGAGTAATAAAGCGATGGCAAGGAGTAAGCCGCCTCCTAGGTAGAAAATCATGGGGCCTCCCCACCGATTTCATGGTAGGCTTGGTAAACTTCTTGCTTCTTTAACCCCTTATTCTTAGCCACTTTCTTAATGGCTTCTTTAGAAGAGAGTTTTTCTTCTTCCATCCACCACTCGACTTGGCCTTTGAGAGGCAGGTGGTCAATACCTGCCTGTAACTGTTCCGCCGCTGACTTGGGATGAGGGTTGCCCTCAATATAGAAACAAATTTCCCCCTTGACGACGGGATTTTCCTGGTAATAAGCACTCAGTTCCGCCAAAGACCCGCGGTTAAATTCCTCATAGGACTTGGTCAATTCCCGGACCACACAAGCTGGTCGGTCAGGGCCAAAAACCTCAATGGCCGTCTCAATGGTCTGGCTGATTCGATAAGGAGACTCATAGATCATGAGGGTTTCTCCAGTATTCTGATAGGTCATTAATTGTTGGCGGCGGTTCTTTGCCTTCTTGGCTAAGAAACCAATAAAGGTAAAAGCCTCACTATTCAGTCCGCTAGCAATCAGTCCGGTCAAGGCCGCATTGGCGCCTGGCAGGGGGATCACCCGAATACCCGCTTTGAGACAGGCCTGGACCAATTCACTTCCTGGGTCAGAAATCACTGGCATACCGGCATCACTAACCTGGGCCAGGTCCTTGCCCTTTTCCAAGAGGGAAAGAATTTCAGGAATCCGCTCCTGGGTATTGTACTTATGAAAGCTTTTTTGCGGCTTATCAATTTCAAAATGGTTCAATAACTTTTGGGTATGACGGGTATCTTCAGCTAGGATCAAGTCCACCGATTGCAAGACTTTGAGGGCCCGAAAGGTCATATCCTCCAGGTTACCAATTGGGGTAGGCACCAGATAAAGATTGCCTTGACTCCCTTCACTGGCAAAACTTTTTTGTTGTTGCATGGACTCACCTTCTTTCTCTATTGTAGTCATCATCTAAACCGACGCGCTGGCAGGAAATGCCCGGTCGGTAATGAAAGTCACTAACACCGTAAGCCTTTAGACGTTTAATCTTCTCGGCACGGGAAAATTGCTTAAAGCGGTACTCCGCCTGGGTAGCCGCTTGGCGACTAGAAAAAGCCTTGGCAAAGACCATGGCACAGGGGCGCCGGCTGGCTGGGCGGGTATACTTGGCTCCTTTGCCACTATTATGTTCTTCCTGCCGACGGTCAACATCGGTGGTATAGCCGGTATAGAGACTATCATCGTGACAGAGAAGCACATACATGTAGTGGCGGGACTGCTTATTATCCTTGGTGGAGATAAGCCTTCACTTCTTCCGTATAAACATTGTCCTTGGTATACACATAGAGGGGCGGAAGGACTTGCAGGCCCTTTTCCTGGCCATTCTTCATAAAGTCAATTAAGAGGGTATTAGCCGGCTTATCGGGCTTAGGGTGGACAAAACGCAAGCGCTTGGGAATAAGCCGGTACTTGAGTCCCGCTTGGATCATTTCAGTCAAGCGTTCCGGCCGGTGGACCAAAATTAAGCGCCCTCGCTCCTTGAGTAAGGCTTGGCTCTGCTTGAAAATATCTTCCAAGGTCATGGCGATTTCATGACGGGCCAGAGCCTTTTTATCGTTGGGATTAATCCAAGAGTCCGGGTAGACCTTAAAATAAGGCGGGTTACAGGTAATCACATTCACCGATTCCGGCTTGACCAGACTAGTAGCAGATTTGATATTGCCGGTATGGATAGTGATTTGCTCTTCTAAATGATTTAAGGCCACCGACCGTCTAGCCATATCAGCTAGTTCAGGCTGGATTTCAATGGCTTCAATGGGTGCATCGGTCATGGCTGATAAAATCAAGGGAATGGCCCCATTACCAGAGCAGAAGTCGACAATTTTTTGCTTTTTGGTCTTTCTCACCCGGGCAAAATAGGCTAAAAACAAGGCATCTGTCGACAAGGAAAAAGTATCATCACTTTGGATGATCTCCCGGTCAAATTGGCTTAATTGATCAATGCGCTCATTGGCTAATAGCGTCATCCAATCCCCTTCCTAACGCTTACCTTCCATGCCATAAAGAATATCTAAGCAAAACATGCATTGCTCAGCATTTTCTCGTCTTTGGCCATAGGAAATATTACATATATGAAAGCCATCTTCATAAATATTTAAGAGGTTCTGTAAGGCAGGAGAGCGTTGTCCGTCCTTTTCTTCGGGAGCAGCTTCCTTCTCTTCCGGCTGGTCATTGGCTAATAATTGGTTGACCCGTTCTCTTAAATAATGGTTTTCCATCTGTAGGTCTTGATTTTTGATTAATTCTTTACCCCACTCATCGATAATTGTCTCTAGTTCGGTCTGCATTTGGCCCAGTTGCTCGCTGAGGGTATTGAGGCGAGTGACAATATCTCTTGTCTCCATACTATCATTCCTTATTACATATTCTGATAGACCATTAAACTCAAAACCTATTTTATCATAATTCTATTTTTTTCGATGGCAGAGACTGAAGTTTTTTATGGCTTTTTAAAGGCAGGAAAAAATCAAGCCACTCGTATTCTCATTTGGGCTTTTTTCCAGTAGACTAAGGATAAAATCAGCAAGAAGGAGCAAGTATGTTAGACCTTAATGCCACTTACCATTGGATCAGTCATTATGAGGATAATGAACTCTACCAAATCTTTGCCAATCAAGCGGCCCGCCATGTCCCGCTCAGTAACTTCATGGCCCTCGATTTTAACCCAGGTCTGGACGAGTGGTTGATCCTCGAGGAACAATATATGGATTATGCCAGTGAATTTGACCTGCCAGAAATCAATATCCACTTGCCTATGAACCAAGGGGTTGATGATGAGCTCTATGCCTATCTCTCTGAAGCTGGCTACCAGTTGGCCATCACTGAGCTGGTTAGTCTCGAGAACTACCAATACCCCAATAAGAAAAGACAGTCCGCTCAACTTGAGCTCGAAGAAATCAACTCCGACAGCCTCCCCGCCTTTCTAGCCTTCCAGGCCTACTATGACAAGGACTATGGCTTGGCCTACCAAGAGGAAATGCAGGGCTACTACCAAGAAGCCTTCTATAAGGACAACATTCACCAGGTTGCCGTCTTTGACCAAGGACAAATCATCGCCGCTATGCAAGTGATCCTTTCCCGCCACTACCTAGAGATTGACCATCTAACTGTAAGAGAGGACTTTCAGAAAAGAGAAATTGGCCGCTGGCTGGTGGAATGGGCCTATGACCAGGCTCAGCAGGACGACAAGACGCTGATCTTAGTCTGTGACGCGGATAGTCCCGCCCGACAATTCTATGACCACTTAGGTTTTATGGGTTTGGGATTTGAATTAGCCTTCTCCCGAAAGATAGATCAGGACTTTAAAGAGCAATTTTACTATCAAGACTAGCTTATTAAAAAAGTGCTTCTGGCAAATCTTCTAACTTGCCAGAAGCACTTTTCTTTAGCTTATAGGTATTTTTTCTCTAAGTTCCAGGCTTCTAGGACAAAGTATTCCAAACTGGCCTGGGGGCTGACATTTTGCTTGATCATTTTTTGCGCCTTGGTCACTAATTTTAGCAGGTCAAGGAATAAGCCTTCTGGGTAGGCCTGGTATTTGGCCTGGCGATTGGTCTTCAGATCGGGGCGGACGAGAACCTGGTCTAGGGTCTCCTGGTCCCTTTGACTCTTAATTAAGAGACAATCCCTGAGTAAAAGGGTCAAGAGCTGTAACAAAAGCTGGTTATCCTGGCGGCTGCGGGAGAGCTTCATCCAATCAGTCGCCACCATGGTAAAGGCGCGCCCGTCTCTAGCCACAATGAGCTGGAGCCACTGATCGAGGCGCTGGCACTGGTCATGGAAGACCTGGTTGTCATTTAGAGCCAAGGCACTATCCAAGTCTGTCGTCAACCAAGCAATGATTTGGGCCTGGGCTTTGCCAATCCCATGATCAACAAAGAGGCGGACGGCTTGGTCAACCGCTAGGGAGGGGAAGTGGATCACCTGACAGCGGGATTGGACAGTTGGTAAGATCGCCTCCCGATTATTGGTCAAGAGGAAGATGTAGACATCTTGGTGAGGTTCTTCCAGAAATTTCAACAAGGAATTGGCCGCTTGGACCGTCATGGTTTCAGCTGCCTCAATTACAAAGACCTTGACCCTACCTTCTAAACCGGTTAGGGATAGGTTGTGCTTGAGCTCACGGATTTGGTCAATTTTAATACTGTTCGCATCCTTAGTCAGCCATTCCACATCACTATGGTCACCCCGGATCACCCGCTGGCAATGGTCACACTGACCACAGGGCTTGTCTTCTTGACTGCAAAATAAAGCCGCTGCCAAAAAAATGGCCATGTCGGCTTGGCCAGAACCCGCATTCCCCTCAAATAAATAGGCATGGGCTAGACGGCCATTCTGGATGACTTGGCGCATCAACTGGGCCAGTTGGCTTTGTTTTTCTTCAATGGCAAAGGCTTGCGTCATTAGGGCTGTCCTTTCTACTAGGAAAAAAATTTGGGAAAACGTTGGCGAATCAACTCATAAGCGGTCGCTTGCATGACCTCAGCGGGTTGGCTAGCATCAATGGGAACAATCCGGTCCGGGCTTTCTTTCAAGAGATCTTGGTAGCCCTGGACGACCCGGCGGTGAAAAGCGATGGATTCTTGGTCCAAGCGGTTGATTTCATTAGTCCGGCCGGCTTCAATCCGAGCAATGCCCTCCTCAGCGGAAATATCACAGTAGAGGGTTAAATCGGGCAGTAAGCCATCGATCGCAAATTCATTGATCAACTTAACAGCCTGGCCACCCAGTTGACGGCCATAACCTTGGTAGGCAATGGAACTATCCACATAGCGGTCACAGAGGACCATGTTTCCAGCGGCTAGGGCAGGACGGATCTTTTGGGCCAGATGCTGGGCACGACTCGCCGCATAGAGTAAGGCCTCTGACCGGGCATCGAGTTCGATATTAGCTGGAGAGAGAATGATGTCACGAATTTCTTCAGCGATCCGATCTCCCCCCGGCTCCCTAGAAAAAATTGGAGCCTGTTTTAAATCTTGGTCCAAACGTGCCTTGAGACCCTTGATTAGGGTAGTCTTTCCTGATCCATCCGGTCCTTCAAAGCTGATAAATACACCTGGCATCCTAATCCTCCTTTTAGAGTTCTTGACGGCCATCAAGGGCCCGCATTAGGGTCATCTCATCTGCATATTCAATGTCACTACCCACCGATAGACCATAAGCAATCCGACTGACCTTGATTTGGGCGGGCTTGATTAACCGGGCCAGATAGGTAGCCGTCGCCTCCCCTTCAGCGGTCGCATTAGTAGCAATAATTACTTCTTGAATCTGGGTATCCTGCAAGCGTTGCAAGAGTGAGCGGATATTTAAGTCATCCGGTCCGGTCCCATCCATAGGTGAGAGGACGCCATGAAGAACATGATACTTACCGTGGTAGTTTTGCATTCTTTCCATGGCCATCACGTCACGGGCCTCTTCAACCACCATCAGCACCGACCCCTCCCGGTCATTATCCCGGCAAATTAAACACGGGTCTTCCTGGGTCACATTACCGCAGACCGAACAGGTAGTCATTTCCTGCTTGACCCGGTTCAAGGCCTCAGCAAAGTCATTCACATCGGCCTGGTCCATATCCAAGACAAAAAAAGCTAAACGAGCCGCTGTTTTGGCTCCAATCCCGGGTAATTTCTTGAAGCTATCGATCAAGCGCGCGATCGGTTCGGGATATTGCATGCTTTCAACTCCTTCTATATAAAAAAGTGGGAAAATCTTCAGACTGATTGCGTCTGAGCTCCCCCACTCCCTAAAGCAAGTTCCTAGAAGCCGGGAAAGCCTTTAGAAAGGTTTCCCATATTCGATTCTTGAGCACTATCCACCTTACTTAAACCGTCATTGACTGCCGCAATCAGGAGATCACTGAGCATGTCAGGGTCTTCAGGATCAATCACGGCTGGATCCATTTCAATAGCCTTAACCCGGCGGTCGCCCCCTACCTTGGCTTTAATCATGCCTGAAGGTTCTTTGCCTTCAAAGACTTGTTTTTCCAAGTCCTTTTGGGATTCTTCTAATTTTGCTTGCATCTTTTTAGCTTCTTTGAGCATTTTTTGCATGTTCATCATATTGTTTGCCATTTGATTTCCTCTTTCCTTCTTTGATTAATCATTGCTGAGGGTAACATTGTCATTATCCGCCCCAAAGAGATCAGCCATGGTTTGGGTGAGCGGATCTTGGGCTTGCTGGTCTTCCTGTGATAGCCAAGCAGAAGACGAGTCTCCTTGTGGCTGTGGCCGATCAGCTTCCTGGTCCACAGGAGCTTCACTTTCTTGAGAAGCGACTGGACTTGCCGGACTATCGGCTTGGCTGGCATCACTATTTTCTTTTTCGGCTTGGGACTGGATCAGTTCATCCTTACGGCCTTCATGGTAGGCCTTGACATAGCGTCCCCGAGCCTCCTGCCATTGCTCACTTGTCATCACCAGCATCCGGCCGGGATGGTTGATTTGATTTTGTAAGTGGGTAGCGACGGTCTCTTGTAATTCTTTATCCTCAAAAACCCTTTGGCAGAAAATCTCATAGTCAAAACTCAAGACAAAGGCCTCAGGACTGGCAGCGACCGGCTCCGTTTGATGGAGGAGGGCCTGTTGAACGGTAGGAAGAGATTCGACCACCTGAGACCAAACACTGCTGACCTGGTTGAGGTCAGTTTTTGTGGCCTGGCTCAGAGTCTTATAGATAGCTGAATAGGCCGGCTTAAATTGCCCTTGGACCTTTTTCGGTCGCTTGTCACTTGCCGGCTTAGCTTCCTCTTTAGCAGGGGATGAGCTTGCCGGGGAAGGGCCTTGCCCCCCTTTTACTTGGGCGATTGCTTGCTTTAAGGCTTGGACTTCTTGCTTTAACTGGGCCAATTGCTGAGATTCCCCATCACTCGGAGTCTGCATAGCTGCTCTAGAAGGACTGCTATCCCCTGCAGGCAAGTCGGCCAATTTAATGGTAGCCACTTCTAAATAAATATCGCCTTGGATGGCAAAGCGGATATCTTCTTGGACCGAGCGAAATTCCTTCATCATTTGGTAAATCAAATCGCGGTCTAAGTTCTTGGCCAAGTCATAAAAAGACTGGTCGTAGTTTTTCATCAGTTCCGTATCTTTAGCCCCTTGACTTTGCTTAGCTAACAAGAGGTCACGGGTAAAAAGCAGCATCTCTTCGACAAAACGGCTAGCTTCCCGGCCGGCTTGAAGGATCTGCCTTAGAACGGCCAAGGCTTGGTCAGTATCGCCTTGTCCTAGAGCTTCAACGTAAGCAATTTTTTGCTCATCACTTAAAATCCCCGTCACTTGCCGGGTCATGGCCGTGGTAATCTCGCCTTGGGAGAAAGAAATCACCTGGTCCAACAAACTCAAGGCATCCCGCATGCCCCCATTGGCATCTTGGGCAATTAATTCCAAGGCCTCAGCTTCATAAGTCACCCCTTCTTGGTCTAGGATATAGGCCATCCGGTCCTTAATCGCTTGGTTAGACAGCCGCTTAAAGTCAAAACGTTGGGTCCGAGAAATCACCGTCGCCGGAATTTTATGGGCTTCAGTTGTCGCTAAGATAAAGATCACCCGGCTGGGTGGCTCTTCTAAGGTTTTTAACAGGGCATTAAAGGCCCCGGTTGAGAGCATGTGGACTTCATCGATAATGTAGACCTTGTAGTTCGCTTCGGTAGGGGCGTAGCGGACCTTGTCACGGATATCACGGATTTCCTCCACCCCATTGTTAGAGGCCGCATCAATTTCAATTACATCCGCCAAGCGGCCTTCGGTAATGGCCTGACAGAGGTGGCATTGATTGCAGGGTTCTCCATCATTTTGATTGGGACAGTTAATCGCCTTAGCAAAAATTTTAGCGGCACTGGTCTTCCCTGTTCCCCGCGGTCCATTAAACAAATAGGCATGGCTGGTCTTATCTTGATTGATGGCGTTCTTCAAGGTTCTTGAAACCGCTTCTTGGCCGACAATATCAGCAAAGGTTTGCGGCCGCCACTTCCGATATAAAGCTTGATAACTCATCATGGCCTCCCTTCCTTCATTCTCAACCATTATAACCAAATCCCCCCTAGATATCCACGGATGAGATAAAATAGTTCTCGGTCAGATAAGTCGTCAAAGCCAGTTTTTTAGGCAAGCTTTTAGGGATTAGGGGCAAATTCTTAGTCATTTTTTTGAAAATAAAAAAGTTGGAACTTCTGTCCCAACCTTGAATAAGTGCATAACGTACAACACAAGACAAGCAATGCTTATAGCTGCTTCCTTCCGGATCTGACTCGGTTCACATCCTTGCCTTTGTCGTACGGTCTTTCGACAAAGTATATATTAGCATGTTTTCGACTAACTTGTCAAACCCTAAGACCTGGGTTTACGGGAAGCGGCTTTGCGACGCTTACGCAGGTCCTTGAAAAAGCTTTTAAGGAGTTGACTGCATTCCTCTCCCCTTAGACCACTGACTAAGTCGACTTGGTGGTTGAGCCTGGGGTCTTGGACCAAATTCATCAAGGATCCACAGGTTCCCGCCTTGGGATCACTGGCCCCAAAGTAGAGGCAGCGAATCCGGCTCAGGACAATGGCCCCACTGCACATGCTACAAGGCTCTAAAGTGACATAGAGGTCAACATCATTCAAGCGCCAATTATTTAAGTAGCGGTTGGCCTGACGGATGGCCTGCATTTCGGCATGGTCTGTCGCATCTTGACTCTGCTCCCGCAAGTTATATCCTCGTCCAATCACCTGGCCCTGGTAGACAGCTACTGCTCCAATCGGCACCTCATCGATGGCCTGGGCCTTTTTGGCTTGGTCAATGGCCGCCTGCATAAAATCGTCTGCCCGCTCATCCATGGCTCATCCCCCTTTCTCTTTCCTTTCTCTTGATTATAAGCAATATTGACTTATCCGTGCAAGTAGGAGTGTTTATCCAAGAAAAAAGCCCTTGACGGCAATGGTCAAGAGCTAGGTATCGATTATTTAGCGCCTAGTAATTGTTCTTTGGTATGAACCAGGCTGGTTAAGAATTGGTTGTAAGGGGTTGGTACATTGAGTTTCTTACCCTTTTGAGCCACGGCTCCATTAATATAGTCGATTTCAGTCAGGCGCTTATTGGTGATCAAATCTTGGTACATGGATGGGAAGTGGCCACCAATGGTTTCGCGGTTGAAGCATTCACCCACGTGTTCAATCATTTCATCCAGGTCCATTTCCACACCTTCTGCATTCGCCACGTCAACCACTTCTTTGACTAATTGATTAATGAGGTCGTGGGAAGCTTGGGCGTCTCCCAAATCAGCCATATTACATTCTAAAATCGTACAGAGGCCATTCATGGTTGCATTAACGCAAACCTTCTTGTAGATCAGGTAGAAAATTTCTTTTTCATAAACCCCATTCAGACCCGCTTCATCGAGTAAAGCTACGATGTCTTTAGCAGCAGCTGCCGCCTCTTCGCTCTTACCCAGGTTAAGGAGGTTAACATAGCCATTACCGAATAATTTCGGACGACCAGGGCCTTCTAAACCAGCGGTCCACATGGTGTTTCCTAAGACAATTTGTTCATCATCAAAATATTTACGGAGGATATCATCATAGCCAATCCCGTTCATCAGACATAAAACCTTAGTTTGGTCTGTTACAATGGAGCGAGTTGCTTGGATAGCATCCTCCAATTGCATGGCCTTGGTAAAGACAATCAGTAAGTCTGCCTTCAAGTCCGGATCAAAGTCATCAATTGGATAAATATCAATGTCCACTTGGACCTCTTCTCCGTTATAGTTGGCACGGATACCGTGTTCACGAATGGCTTCAATATTTTTATCCCACCCGTCGAGTAAGGTAACATCTTTGCCGGCTTTTTTTAACATTAACCCAAAACGGGAACCCATACCACCGGCACCTAATATAACAATTTTCATCGTTTTTCCTCCTTCACTGTTTGTCAAATACAATGTGTTAAAAATTACTTTTATCTATTGTAGCATGGATCGAGCCATTTAGAAAAAGCTTTTATTAATATTAAAAATTATTTATTAAATACTCATTAAGAGTAAAATTAACGCCCCTAACAAAAAAGCGGGATGACCGCGTCATCACCGCTTTAAGTAAAGGATTCGCTTTTTAGCTCTTTAAGGCTCTAACTGGTGAGCGTTTAGGCAAAACGTTCTACCCATTCAGGTAAATCCAATTGATCAACTTGTTTTGCTAGACGTTTTCCTTGCTTTTGAGCCTTGTTAGAAACATCGTCCCAAGCCTTGCTTAGGGTTTGATTTTGGTCTTCTTCATACATTGCTAGGGCAACAACAGCTGTAATCGCAGCAGCAGTTCCTAAACCAATTAACACTAATTTTGTTGTCTTGTCCATAGTAACCCTCCTCTTTTTTAGCTTGTCTTTATCATACACTAAAAGCGATATAAAGTCTTCTTTGGACTATCCTAGGGACAGACTTTCCTCCACTTTGTCCAGGTCAGCCTGGCTTTCACTGCCGTCACCATGTTTAGTACGGATGTAGAAAGTACCTTGGCGGCTGCCGACTTGAAGGCTGTCTCCAGCTTGGACCTTCCCTTCAATCAAGAGGTCACTCAGAGCATCTTCAATTTGCCGTTGGATGAGGCGGCGAACTGGCCGCGCGCCCATTTCTGGGTCATAACCGTCCTTAGCCAATCGCTTAATAGCCCCATTGGTAAAGCGCAAGGTCAAGCCTTGTTCTTCCACTTGTTGGCAAATTTGATCGGTAAATTTGCGGACAATATCCTTCAAGTTGTCTTGACTTAGGGCGTGGAAGACAATCACTTCATCCACCCGGTTAAGGAACTCCGGTCTAAAGGTCTTCTTCAAGGCTTCCAAGATCCGCTTTTTCATGGTTTGATAGTCTTTTTGTTGGTTATCTTGACCAAAGCCGACCAGTTTTTCATCCCGTAATTCAGTGGCCCCAATATTGGAGGTCATGATGACCACCGTATTTCTAAAGTCCACCATCCGACCCTTACTATCGGTAATATAACCGTCATCAAGGACTTGGAGTAAGAGGTCAAAGACATCAGGATGGGCCTTTTCAATTTCATCGAAGAGGACAATGGAATAAGGATGTTGACGGATCTTCTCAGTCAGTTGCCCCCCTTCTTCATAGCCAATATAACCTGGTGCTGAACCGATCATCCGGCTGGAAGAATATTTCTCCATGTATTCGGACATATCTAGACGAACCAGGGCCTCTTCCGAACCAAAAAGGGTTTCGGCTAAGGTCTTGGCTAATTCGGTTTTTCCGACTCCAGTTGGGCCAAGGAACATAAAGGAACCGATGGGACGGTTTCTTTGTCCCAAACCACTGCGTGAGCGTTTAATAGCCCGGGCCACTGCATTGACCGCTTCGTCTTGGCCCTTGACCCGGTCATGGAGGCGGTCTTCTAAGTGGATCAAGCGTTCGTTATCACTTTGACTCAGTTCTTGAACAGGGATGCCGGTCCAAGCATGGATCAAGTTTTGCACGTCTTGACTGGTCAAACTCAAGTCGTAGCTGTCTTGATTGTCCTGGTCGCCTTGGTCTGCTTCCAAGCGACTAAGTTCTCTGACTAAGTTCGCTTGTTGGGCATGGACCGCGGCTGCCTTTTGAAAGGCCTGGTTACGGACATGGTATTCTTTTTCTTGGTTAAGTCGCTTCAATTCCTGTTCGATTTGGTATTTCTTCCGGCGACCACTATTGGCTACTGGATTATCCAGCCGCTTGGTAGCCGCCGCTTCATCCATAACATCAATGGCCTTGTCAGGAAGGAAGCGGTCTGACAGATAACGGGAGCTTAAACGCACACAAGTGGTAACGCTCTCATCGGGGATGGCCACTTGGTGGTGTTTTTCATAGGCGGGCCGGATCCCTTTCAAGATTTCTTCCGTCTCCGCTAGGCTAGGTTCTTCAACTAAAATCTTAGCAAAACGTCTTTCCAAGGCGGCATCTTTTTCGATGTATTTTTGGTATTCGTTGAGGGTAGTAGCCCCGATCAATTGGACTTGTCCCCGACTGAGAGCAGGTTTTAGGAGGTTTGAGGCGTCAATAGCCCCTTCAGCTCCCCCAGCCCCTATAATGGTATGGATTTCATCGATAAAGAGAATAATATTGCCTTGGTCTTCAATTTCTTCAATTAGATGCTTCATGCGGTCTTCAAATTCACCGCGGTACTTGGTCCCAGCAACTAAAGAGCCGATATCTAAGACCATGAGTCGTTTATCCAGCATGTTTTCTGGGACTTGCTGTTGGCTCATTTGGATGGCTAAGGCTTCGACAATGGCGGTCTTACCAACCCCAGGTTCACCAACCAGGACCGGGTTATTCTTGGTTCGGCGGCTTAAGACCTGCATGAGCCGCCGCATTTCTTGCTGGCGACCGATCACTGGGTCCAGCTTGCCGTCCTTAGCGGCTTGGGTCAGGTCCTTAGCAATACTATCCAAGGTCGGGGTCTTGCTTTTGCTTTGCTTACCCAGCGGCTTTTTAGTCCGGTTTCTGACTGGTTCTTTTTGTCCCAGCATCTGATAGACATCACTACGCAAACGATTAACATCTATATCGAGATTTTTCAGCAGGCGGTTGGCCAGGGTTTCCTCATTGATGAGGGCGAGTAATAAGTGCTCGGTACCAATTAAGGAAGCCTGCATAGACTTGGCCAAGTCTTTGGCTTGGTTCAAGACGTCTTGCATGCGTGGGGAAAACTGCACATAGTCTTCCTGACTCTTGGCTGAATCGCTGGTCCCATAGCCGGTCACAAATTCAATCTCTTCGCGAAGACTCTCATAACTTGGCAAGTAGTCGCTTAAAACGGCATGAGCAACACCTTCACTTTCGCGGTATAAGCCCAAAAGCATATGCTCGCTACCAATGGCTGGATGACGGAAGTATTCAGCTTCTTCTTTGGCAAATCCAATCGCGGTCTTGGCTTTTTCAGTATAGATGTCTTTCATAGTTGTCTCCTTTTCTAATTACCGGAGTAATTAGTGATATTTCAAATGTTCTAGCATGTTCCTAAGTATCACTGCGCGGACACGGTCCGGGGATTTGAAATTAGACATGACTTGCTTGTCAATGGCTGAGTGCATGATGGCCGCCTCGCTCTCGTTGAGCAGTTCATTCTTCATCAAATTGGTGAGAATCGATACAGCATCGCGCAAGGAAATGTCGTTCCCTACTAGGCTAATCATATTATCAATATAGTCCGCATCGTCGATAATATTCAATTTCATAATTCTGATATAGCCGCCACCACCCCGCTTACTTTCGACTTGATAGCCTTGCTTGGGGGTAAAACGCGTATTAATCACATAATTAATCTGTGAAGGCACGCACTCAAAGCGGTCAGCAATTTCACTCCGTCTGATTTCGACCCGTTCAGTATCTTGAAGCACTTCTTTGAGATAGGCTTCAATAATATCTGACATATTCCGGTTGCTCATGTCCTCACCTCCTTCACTAATTATTGACTAACTTTGACTAATATACTTTAATAATAAGCAAAAAAAGGGATGAGGTCAACTATTTAATTCACTAATAGCGACCTCATCAGGCTTTGACCTAGTTATGCTGGCTACTTTCTCTTTGGATAAAGTGGTCAGGATCGTAAACGGTATCTATGGTTATATGATTTATATTATATTTCGCCACCAAGGAGCGGATTTTTTGCTTGAGGTCTTCTTGTTCATCTGCGGTTAAACGACAAGTCAGGACGGTGACACTGGCCATATGTTGTTCTCCATCGGTTGACCAGATATGTAAGTGGGACAAACCATCGATATCATCGTCTAAGGCTAAGATTTGTTGACCAATGACTTGGGGGTCAATGCCTTCAGGAACCGCTTGGAGGAAAATCTTAGAAATATTCAGGAAACGTGGGAAACTTTGACTGATAATCCAAGCCGCAGTCAGAATCGACAAGAGCGGGTCAAGGAAATACCAATTGGTAAAGCGTAAGACCACTGAAAGAATCAGGATGGCTACCCAGCCGAGGACATCTTCTAGGAGGTGGAGGTTGAGTAATTGTTCATTGGCTGACTGACCCTTATGCATCATCCAAGAGCAATAACCATTAACCACCACCGCGAAAACAGCTACCCAGAACATTCCCGTCACATGAACCGGTTCAGGATTAAAGAGCTTAGGAATCGAAGTGATTAAAATAAAGGCCGATCCGAATAATAGAAAGACTGCCGTAATCAGCCCCCCTAATAGAGAAAAGCGGCGGTAGCCATAAGAATAGCGGTTATCAGCCTCACGGTCAGAAATCTTTTCGAAGAACCAGGCAATGGCAATAGCTAGAACGTCACCCGAGTCGTGGACCGCATCAGATAGGATAGCCGCACTGTTTAAGGTCCAACCAAAGAAGGCCTCAAAGACGGTGAAGAAGGCATTTAAGATGAGAACGATGCGCATCTTCTTGGCCGTTTCCTGGGTATTTTTAAAGCGAAGTTGTTTGGCCTTATCTAATTCCAACTCTGCTGGATCAAGAGCGACCAGGGAGAACTGTTCAAAGGCTAAAAAGCGACGTAGGTAAAGTAATTCTTCCTGGCGGTGCAAACGGACAATATCCTTGTCCAATTCAATCGCAAAGCCCTTGTCCTGGTTAAGGTCTTGGATTTGCTTTGCCAACCAATCATATTGGCTTTGGCTTTCGATACCGACAATCCTGTAAAGTGTTTCCATGTTTTCACTCTCCTTATAATACCCTATCATATCATCATTTTCTTCCAGCACAAATAATAACTACGCTTGTAGTCCCAATATTTTAAGTAAATTTAATTAATCGTTAAATAAAGTAGCTCCCCTAACACTAAAGCCTGCAAAGTGAAAATCTTCCCCAAATAAAAAAGACCCTGCCCCAAGTACGGAACAAGGTCAAGGCTCTAGCGCAAGACAAAGCGCTTAGGACCGATAAACTTCAACAAGAGATAACCTAAAATAATATAGGCAATAATAAAGAGGTAGATCCCTAAAATCACCCGCGGCCCAATGGATTCGGCATTCATATAGAGTAAGTAGGGAATAAAAATACTCAAGCCCCGAATCAAATTATAGAGGGGACTCTTGCTTTCCAAGTTAGCGGTAAAGGGTTGGAGCCAGTAATATAAGTAGAGGTAATGGACGGTAAAGAAGACCATCACCACTACTTGACTAAGAAGTAAAATTCCCAGGGGCAGTAAGCGTTGCCCGCCTAACTGGAAGTAGACCAGGCTGGACCCTAACATTAAAACCAGCAAGGTGGGTAAATTATAGCGGAAGCAGCGCTTAAAGCGAATGACCATAGCCTCAGCCAGGAGATCGGGATTGCGGTAATAGTTATTATGCATCAAGTAGCGGTCCATATTGAAAAAGCAAAAGCGGGTAAAGGATTCCCCAATATTCAAGAAGAGGCAGGCATAGATCACCATCACCACCAAGTAGGTCTGGTAGGCCTCTTCCAAGTCGGCCTGGTTAATCCCTAGGTCACCCTGGAAGAAAAATTGGTAAATAAAGATGCCTCCACTGATTATGGCAAAGAGGCCGAGGACAATCAGAAAGATAATCCGGCGTTGCTTGTTCAAGCGGTGGCCCAATCGGTCAAAGAAGATAGCATTGATATAAGTTATCCCCTTTAAGTGGTCATAGTGGTCGGAAGTCGCAGGGACTTTGATATCTTCTGCTTCCACCTTGACATTAGCGGACTGGGCATTAGTTACGGCCTGGTTAATGTTTCGAATGCTGTTATGGTTGATGCTTGACCGAGCCAGGGCCTGGTACTTGTCCGATTTGGCTAGCCAATGAGCCCCGATCCCTGCCATGACCACTCCAGCGACCGCCGTAAGGGGATGGAAAAGCCAGTTAATCGGTAAGTGGAAGGCCGCAGCTTCTTCCATCAGCGACAAGCCCACAAAGAGTCCCCCAGAAACAAAAATCATAGCAATCATCACGATCGTAAAGGGCCGGTTAGGAACCTGGTGTTTGGGATTGACTAGCTTCAGGTAGAGGGCTTGGGCTAAGAGTCGTAAGCCGAGAAAAAAGAGGGTCATATTCATCCCACTAAAAAGGGAGAGACCCATGGCTTTTAGCGTGATCGTCGCGGCTATCCCGTAGAAAATCACAAAGTTCAAGCCTTCCATAAAGGTCATATTCAAGTAATAGCATTTGGGATTCATCTTTAAGTAATAGATACAGAGCCGGTCAAAGGTTTGGTTGGGGTCAATTAACTTGACCCAAAAGGTCGCTAAGACTAAAGAAAAACAAAAGATCGCCAGCAAACGGACAGTATTTTCCTGCCCGGGATTGCCAATAAAACCGAGGAGAAAAATAGCGCCAAAATAAAAGCTCTTGCCAAAGATTTGCTTGAAAACTTCCCCCACTGTGCCCAACCAAGTGGTCAGACTCTTGACATGTTTGGCCTCAAACCAACGATTGGGAATATGCTTACCGATCAGGGGAAGGCGTTGGAGATAGTAGAGGAAGACATTAAATGACCGGGTGGCTTTGAGCCGTTGTAAGAATTGATAGTTAGTCATGGCCCTCATCCTCCACGCTCAAGGCTTCAATGAGGGACTGGTCAAAGTCCTCATCTTCCAGAGCGCTCTCAAAGTGTCGCAACTGGCCTTGGTGTAAAAGCACAATATCATCACAAATATCCTTGGCCAGTTGGATCATATGGGTGGACATGATCATAATATGGTCCTTACCTAGGTCAAGGAGCAGGCGCTTAATTTCTAAACTGGATATCACATCAATAGCGGTTAAGGGCTCGTCGAGGAGGATAATTTTAGGTTTGGAAATCAAAAGGCAAAGAATGGCCAACTTACTCTTCATCCCACTGGAGTAACCCTTGATAATCCGGTGGCGGTCCTCCTGACCAAATCCCAAGCGGTCCAAGTAATCATCGACGGAATAAGCATCCTTGGGGGCATGGATATCCATGTAGAATTTAATATATTCATAGCCCGTGAGAAAGTCCGGTAAATAATTTTCTGCAAAGACCATGCCGATGTCTTCCGGCTCAATGGCTCTTTCTTGACCATTCTCAACTAATTGAGCCTGGCCGCCATCACTTTCTAAGTCCCCATAGAGGATGCGAAAGAGGGTGGTCTTCCCTGACCCGTTCCGGCCTAAGAGTCCATAAATATGGCCAGCTTCAAAAGTATAAGTTGCCCCTTTAAGGACTTCTTGATCTTGAAAGCTCTTTTCGATATTTTCTAAGCGCAATTCCATGCTGGTCGCCTCCATTTGTCTATTCAGCTCCAGGGCTGTCTGCACTGCAAGTATAACAAAGAATGAAAGCGCCTTAAAGTCAAAAAGAGTGCGACAGGCGCGTCAGAAGGCAAGACCACTGGAAGAAAAAGGCGTAAGAATTCTCAGAGAGAATTTGTCGTCATTTTCTGAAGTGGACGCTTGCCTTGCGCTTGGAGCACGTTTGGCGAGAGTGCGACAAAAAGTGAAACGCTGGAAGAAATATGCGGTAATCCTTGAAAAGGATTGCCAAATATTTCTGAAGCGGAGTTCACTTTTGTCAGCGAGCAGGTTTGGTAAGGATGTGAGGAAGGACCACCTTGGGAAAAAAACGGCCCACGCACTCTCCACTTAAAACACATTTTTTGTAAAAAAAGCGATAGGCCCAGCATTTTGCCTATCGCTTCTATTATTTATTAATTATCATTTGTTTCCGCCTTATTTTCTTTAGGAGTAAAGAAATAACGGCCGATTTCTTCATGGTCGATATCCAATAATTCGCAAGACTTATAAATTTGTGATTGACTAAAAGACAAACCACCATTTAATTTCATGGACATAGTCGGCTCTGACAATTCCATTGCCTTGGAAAAATTCTTCACCGAACCATAAATCTCAATAATCCTGCCACGTAATTTTCGATAGTCGAATTCCATAAACACACTCCAATCCACATTCACTTGTTAAAACTCATTCAATGACTTTAAGGGATAAGGATCATCGGCAGAAGTTATCCAAAATTCCTGCCAATTATTATGTGGACTTATCCCAAGATTTTCTTAAGCCTCGCGTATTAAGTCTGATAAAGTGCTCTGTCTCAAGCATTCTTAAAGCCTAAGCATCAAAAGCTTGGCTTTAAGCCAAAGTTTGTTTGCTTTTATCAGCTGGTCCACTAATGAGTCCAAGAACCAATATCCCTAAGTCAACCGGGCTTAATTCGCAGTCATTTTTAATAAATGAGTGCCCACTCACTTACTATACACTATTCTGTCTAAAAATCTATTAAAAGCCCTTCTAAATTAAGTTAAATTTAACAAATTTATTTTTTTCTTTAATAAATAACATCTTACTGATTTTACCAGAAGTTTTAGGGATTGTGCCAGCAATTTCCTCAAGAAAATAAAAAAGCGATCCAAAGACCGCTAGAAGGCTTGTTCGTATCAACTTATCGGGAAGACCGGATTCGAACCGACGACCCCTACGTCCCGAACGTAGTGCTCTACCAAGCTGAGCTACTTCCCGTCATCGTAGACTTTTTAAGTAAAATAAAAAGCGCCTTACTGACGCTTTCCATCGAGTCGGGAAAACAGGATTCGAACCTGCGACCCCTTGGTCCCAAACCAAGTGCTCTACCAAGCTGAGCTATTTCCCGGTAATGCACCCAGCAGGATTCGAACCTGCAACCGCCTGATTCGTAGTCAGGTACTCTATCCAGTTGAGCCATGGGTGCTTGATCATTTAAACGGTATGCCGAGGACCGGAATCGAACCGGTACGGTGTTTAACCACCGCGGGATTTTAAGTCCCGTGCGTCTGCCTGTTCCGCCACCCCGGCATATTAATTAATTCAAAGCCATTTGGCTAAGCGGAAGACGGGATTCGAACCCGCGACCCTCACCTTGGCAAGGTGATGTTCTACCACTGAACTACTTCCGCATTTGTAAGTCAATACTAGGTATGCTTACAATAATGATCCGTGGGAGGCTCGAACTCCCGACCCTCTGATTAAAAGTCAGATGCTCTACCAACTGAGCTAACGAATCATAATGGAGAATGAGGGGCTCGAACCCCCGACATTCTGCTTGTAAGGCAGACGCTCTCCCAGCTGAGCTAATTCTCCCTAAATGCTTATCGCTTGGCCGCTGTCTTTATCAGACAACTATTAAATAATACCACTATTCTTTATAAGCGTCAAGTGAATTTGATAAAAAATTTACCTGGTCAGCTAATTTTTTTAGTCTTTGCGGACTAATAAGCTAGGAGGTGTTTACTGTGGGACTTAGCTTAGTCTTTTTCTTTTTTGCTGCCCTCGCTTCTTGCCTGATGGCCTTTAGCCATCGTTACCTGAAAAAACTTCCTTTCCTCTGGGCCCGGTCCCAGTGCGACCAGTGTCAGATCACTTTGTCAGCCTTATCCCTTATTCCCCTGGCCGGTTATTTCTTGTCAGGAGGGCGGTGCTTCCACTGTCAGCGGCCCATCGCCTGGACCTATCCCCTATTTGAAGGGCTCTTCGCCCTCCTGAGTCTCTTGATCTTGGCCCGCTTTCCTACTGGACAAGCGGCTTACCTAGTCACTCTCCACAGCCTCCTCTTTGTCATGGCCATGACTGACCTGGAGGAAATGTGGGTGCCAGATCGTTTTCAAGTGCTCTTTTTCTTGAGCCTGCTTGCTTACCACGGCCTCTATACTCCGGCTAGTCACTATTCCAGTCTCTTATTTCATCTCTTGGCCTGTGGGCTGATTCTCACCCTCTTGGTCTATCGCTTACCGGGATCTCTGGGCGGGGCGGATATCAAAATCTTTCTCTCCCTGGCGCTCTTCTTCCCGCCTAGGATTTATCCCCTCTTTATTTGCCTGGCTTCCGGACTAGCCCTGGTTTATCTTTTAATCAGCGCTTGGCTGAAGCAACGTTCCTTAAAAGACCCCCTGGCCTTTTTTCCCTTGATTTGGCTGGCCTTTGACCTGACTTTGATCTTAGCTTATTAAATTTTCTTCATAAAAAAGCTGGGACTTGCTCCCAGCTTGGTTAATAATATTTTAAAGCAAATAATATTTGTGAGCTTGCGCTCTGCTTTTGAAATTTAGACGTTGAAAAGCCATGGCACCGACTCGAGCCAAGGTCTCTCGCCTAGCGAGCTTCAAACGGCTCGTACGGCTAAAGCCTACGAGTCGTAATTCACATCGCTTGCTTGTTCATGGCTAACGACCAACTTCAAAGCTTCACTCCAGCTCATAACTATTAACTAAAATTTATTGATAACTTGTCCTTAAATATAAAAATGAAATGACTATCAAAATATATTTATCTATAAAGAGACTAACTATCTTTGAGGTCTTCCTTGCTTAATTCACTTTCGTCATGGAAGACCTTGCCACTACGTTCGTAGAGGATATCAGATAGGCCTACCTTAACATTGGCGAGCCGGGCTACTGCAAAGAAGTAGTCGGATAGGCGGTTAATAAATTTCAAAGCGACAGGACTGGAGCTTTCTTCACGCATGAAGGAAACAATGTGACGTTCGCAGCGGCGGGTCACTGTCCGTGCATAGTGCAAACGACTAGCTAAACGGCTACCACCGGGCAGGATAAAGGATTCCACCGCGGGCGCTTGGGGATTGTAGGTATCAATCCGTTCCTCTAGCCAATCAATCGCGGCTTGTTTTAAGCGGTACTCACCCTTGCCCTCCGGCGTAGCAAAGTCATTCCCACAGTCAAATAAATACTGTTGGATTTGAATCAATTCCTCGTTTAACTCTGGCCATGATTCATTTTCGCTAATGGTCACACCAATCCATGAATTTAATTCGTCCACGCTCCCATAGGCATTGACACGTAAGGAATCTTTAGGAACTTCCTGGCCACCGATAATCCGGGTCGTCCCCTTATCCCCTGTTCGGGTATAAATTTGCATATTAATCACCTCACTTACATTATAAAGTATTTCTTCTATAAATACGATTTAAATGGTGATAAAAAAGCCACTAAGTAAAAACTTAGTGACTTTTTCTCATATATCATTAAAGTTATTTTATTATAAACCACATTTTAATTGGGCAAAGCAATTTGAACAGGTATTGCAGCCGCCAATTTCTTCGACAATCCCGGTCCGGCAAATTGGGCAGGTATTGCCAAGTTCGCTACCGAAGACGACTTCTTCTTCATTGGCTTCAGCTTGGGCTTGGTCGACTAATTGACGTAATTCTTCACTGTCATCAACGACAACCACATCGTCTTGCTTGCTTTGATCGGCTTGAGAATCTTGGTCACTGTCTTCATGTTCATCCTTATTTAAGGTGAGGACTTGAGAATCCCGTGACCCGTCAACATAAACGGTACCACCCTTAGCGCCGCCTTCATAAAGTTTTTCATAGACTTCGGCCACTTGGTTAACCGCGTAACCCTTAGGTGCATTAACGGTCTTAGAAATGGAGCTATCTACCCAACGTTGAATAGTGGTTTGCACATCAACGTGTTCTCTTGGGCTTAGGTCCATGGCAGACACAAAGAAGTCAGGCAGGTTGTCAGCATCAGCTTCTGGATGTTTATCCAGGTATTCTTGGACGATGTCGGCATTGACTTCAATAAATTTACCTAAACGACCGGTCCGGTAGTATTTAAAGGCAAAGTAAGGTTCGAGCCCGGTAGAGACATTCATCATGGTCCCGGTACTTCCGGTCGGCGCCACGGTGAGTAAGTGGGAGTTGCGGATCCCATACTTCAAGACGTCTTCACGGATGCTTTCAGGCATTCTTTGCATGAAACCGGATTGAACAAAGCGTTCTCTGAGGGCTTGGGTTTCTTCTTCACTTTCCCCGATTAAGAATGGGAAGCTGCCCCGTTCTTTGGCGAGTTCGATGGAGGTTTGGTAAGCCGTTACCGCGATGGTTTCAAAGACTTCATCGACTAATTGGTTACCTTCTTTAGAACCATAGCGTTTTTCACAGTAGATTAAGAGGTCAGCCAGACCCATAACCCCTAAACCAATCCGACGTTCACCAAGAGCTTGTTTCTTGTTGGCTTCCAAGAAGTATGGTGTAGCATCGATGACGTTATCTTGCATGCGGATAGCGGTAGCTACTGTTTGTTGTAGTTTTTCTTTATCCAGGCGTTTGTTTTCCTTGTCCGCCATTTGGGCCAGGTTAATCGCACCCAAGTTACATACGGAATAAGGCGCTAGGGGTTGTTCCCCACAAGGGTTGGTTGCCACAACCTTTTGCCCGTAAGCCACCGCATTAGTGTCTTCATTGGCGCGGTCAATAAAGAAAATGCCTGGTTCAGCCGCGTAAGTAGCACAAATGTTGATCAATTGCCATAGTTCTTGGGCAGGCAGGGTCCGGTAAGTGGTAATTTCATGACCCAGGGCTTCCCATTCACGCACATCGCCAATTTCTTGCCATTGGGTGTCGTAAGCGGCCATTTCTTCTTGGTCATATTTTTCCACTGCTGGGAAGCGGAGGCTCCAATCCTTACCTTCCTTAACAGCTTCCATAAAGTCTGATGAAATAGCTACGGAAATATTAGCCCCAGTTAGGAAGTCGGGTTCATTGACTTCATAATGGCCACCTTGTTCCAAGTTTTCCTTGGCTTCAGCATAGGCTGCATCACTGACTTGACCAGCTTGTTTTTCCTTGAGGTCAACGACAGCTTGGTACATGTCGATTTGCGCTGGAGTTGAGTAGACGAATTTTAACTTTTCATCAACTAATTGTTTAATGTAGCTGTCCTTAGAGCTTTCCTTGATAAATTGGAGGATGCGTGGGTTTTGCATCTTAGAAATAATGAATTCCAAAATATCTGGATGCCAGTCTGCTAGCATGATCATTTGGGCCCCACGACGGCTACCGCCTTGTTCTACCAGGTGGGTTAATTTAGCAATGTCATCTAACCAGGAAACCGCCCCGGAAGACTTCCCGTTAACTCCACGAACCAGGGAGTGACGTGGTCTCAAGGTGGAGCCATTGGTCCCAACACCCCCACCACGGGACATAATTTCCATCACTTCCTTACGGTGGTCAGCAATACCACCCCGGGAGTCAGGCACATAAGGCATGACATAGCAGTTAAAGTAGGTGACATCGGTTCCGGAACCTGCACCATATAAGACCCGGCCGGCAGGAACAAAGTTACCCTTGGATTCTTCTTGGTAGAAGGCTGCTTCAATGTCTTGGCGGCGGTCTTCATTATTATCAATAGCTGCTAAGCCATGGGCATTCCGTTTGGCAATTTGTTCATAGTAGATTTCTAAAGGTTTGTCGATTTCATCCAATGGGCGTTTTACCAGGCCAGTTTCCTGTTCTTCTCCCATTAGGGACCCACGATAGGCTTCTTCGACCCAAATGGTTGCGGTCTTGTTCTCAATGGCTTGGACAATCCCGATCCCCCGTCCTGGATATTGCGGGTCAGGGCGGACAGTTAATACCACTAAGTCACCAGGGGCTAGGGTTTCTTTCATGGTGTCTTTAAAGGAATAACGGTCCAACATGACCATCCGACTGATGCCAGAGAAGGTTTTGTTCATGTCTTCTGTCATCGGATAAACTTGAGGGAAGGATTTGATGGCTTGGTTAAGCGCCTCTTTATTCCATTCCACAATATTCTTCATCGCAGTTTCCATAATGAATCTCCTTTATACTTTACTTGTTTGTAGACTTTTCAGCTGCTTTAGCGTGAGTTAAGTTAATGGTCTATCGGCTAAAAATTAGCTGCATTGCTATTATAGGAAAAACTTAAACAGAAAGCAAGCTAAAAAATCAATATATAGTATCAATTAAAAAGCAACAACACTATATATAGTGTTGTTGCTTTGCTTGAAGCGGTTAAAGCCCAGTCCCATGGCCTTGGACAAAAAGAGAGGCGCATATCTTGTAGTCGGATATGCGCCTATCCTCTTTTAATGGTATCTACCTTAATTAAGGCATACCGCTATAGTTTTCGTCGATTGGTTTGGTAATTGTCGCAATTTCGGCTGGATTTTCGTTGTCAGATGGCTCATGGGCCGGCACTTCAACAACTTGTTCCACACCTAATTTTTCTGGTTCCATGTGACGGTAGCGACCGACACCAGTACCAGCAGGAATTATCTTACCAATAATGACGTTTTCTTTCAATCCAAGTAACTCGTCCCGTTTACCACTAATAGCAGCGTCAGTGAGGACCTTGGTGGTTTCTTGGAAGGAAGCAGCAGATAGGAAGGATTTAGTTTCCAAGGCTGCCTTGGTAATTCCTAGGAGGACTGGTTGACAGGTAGCTGGTTGTTGGCCAGTCTTAATGATTTCCTCATTGGCGTCTTCAAATTCACCAATATCCATTAAGTGCCCTGGCAACAAGTCAGAAGCGCCTGGGTCTAAGACTCTAACCTTACGCATCATTTGACGTAGGAGAACTTCCACGTGCTTGTCGTTAATGTCCACCCCTTGTTGACGGTAAACCCGTTGGATTTCCGCTAACATGTAGTTTTCTACGGTGAGGGAATTCGTGATCCGGAGCAATTCTTTGGGATCAATGGACCCTTCTGTTAATTGGGCACCACGTTCAATCAAGTCACCTTCGCTGACCTTCATACGGGCAGTGTAAGGCACCTTGTATTCCCGTTCGTCAGTTTCCCCTTTGACGGTAACAGTCTTGGTCCGGGTTTCTTCTTCAATATCAATGGCCACGACTTCCCCAGTCACTTCAGTAATCACCGCTTGCCCTTTCGGATGACGGGCTTCAACGATTTCTTGAACACGAGGTAAACCTTGGGTAATGTCATCCCCGGCAACCCCACCGGTATGGAAGGTACGCATGGTCAACTGGGTACCAGGTTCCCCAATGGATTGGGCAGCCACGATACCAACTGCTTCACCAACTTCGACTTCGCCATTGGTTGCTAGGTCAGAACCGTAGCAATACTTACATACCCCATGGCGGGTCCGGCAGGTAAAGGCAGAACGAATAGTAACGTGTTTGAGGCCAGCAGCTTCAATCTTAGCTGCGGTTTCTGGTGAAACCAGCTCATTATGGTGAGCGAGAACTTCACCGGTTTGTGGATCACGGACCGTTTTTTGGATGTAACGACCAGTCAGACGTTCAGCCAGGCTTTCGATCATTTCGTTACCTTCTTTAATGGCTGAAACGGTTAAGCCACGGTCGGTTCCACAATCATTTTCACGGATAATCACGTCTTGGGCCACGTCAACCAGACGACGGGTTAGGTAACCAGAGTCGGCCGTCTTCAAGGCGGTATCGGTCATCCCTTTACGTGCCCCGTGAGTGGAGATAAACATTTCTTGAACCGATAGCCCTTCACGGAAGTTAGAAGTAACTGGCAGTTCAATAATCTTACCACTTGGTCCCGCCATCAAACCACGCATCCCCGCTAATTGGGTAAAGTTGGAGATGTTACCACGCGCACCAGAGTCCATCATGATAAAGAATGGGTTATCTGGAGACAGACTGTGTTTCAATTCGTTTTCAATGTCGTTTTTGACATCATTCCACGTGTTAATGACTTGGTCATAGCGTTCGTCATCGGTAATTAAACCACGACGGTATTGCTTCATGATATTGTCAACGCGTTTATGCCCCTTGTCCACGTGTTGGTCCTTGGCATCTAAAACGGTAATATCAGCAATCCCAACGGTAATCCCTGACTTGGTGGAGTAGTAGTAACCAAGAGCCTTCAAGCGGTCTAAGAATTGGGAGGTTTCAGTAACCTTCAAGCGCTTGAAGATAGCGGCGATAATTTCTTCTAAGTAGCCCTTCTTAAATGGCGCCGTAGTCTCTAATTGAGCAATCGCTTTTTCGGTATCTTCCCCAGGATTGACGAAGAAACGATCAGCGGTTTGACCATTTAAGTTTTCTGATGTGGGCTCATTAATATAAGCAAAATCAGCCGGCATGATCTCATTAAAGAACAATTTACCAATAGAAGTAATCATTAATTGTTCTTTTTGTTGGTCGGTCCATGCATATTTAGGGAAGTGTTTCGGACTGATTACCACCCGAGTATGCAATTGAGCTGCCCCATTGGCATAAGCAATGTGGGCTTCGCTGAGTGAGGAAATCTTCATTCCTTCCCCAGTCATCCCAGCTTCTTCTTGGGTTAAGTAGTAGTTCCCTAAGACCATGTCTTGGGATGGGGTTACCACTGGTTGTCCATCTTTAGGGTTTAAGATGTGGGAAGCGGCCAACATTAAGATACGGGCTTCAGCTTGGGCTTCCTCACCTAAAGGCAAGTGGACCGCCATTTGGTCCCCGTCAAAGTCGGCGTTATAAGCTTCACAGGCTAAGGGGTGAAGACGGATGGCCTTTCCTTCAACCAAGACTGGTTCAAAGGCTTGGATCCCCAAACGGTGGAGGGTAGGTGCCCGGTTAAGCAGTACCGGGTGTTCACGCATGATCTCTCCGAGGGGTTCCCAAACAGCGTCATCCTTGCGTTCAATCATCCGTTTAGCATGTTTAGCATTGGTGGCAATTTCACGGTCCACCAATTCCCGAATCAAGAATGGTTTAAAGAGTTCTAGAGCCATTTCTTTAGGCAGACCACATTGGTAGAACTTCAAGTGTGGTCCAATGGCAATAACGGAACGTCCAGAATAGTCCACCCGTTTCCCTAAGAGGTTTTGACGGAAACGTCCTTGTTTCCCTTTCAACATATGGGAAAGGGACTTCAATGGGCGGTTCCCCGGTCCAGTCACAGGACGGCCGCGACGACCATTATCCACTAGGGCGTCAACGGCTTCTTGGAGCATCCGTTTTTCATTTTGAACAATAATATTTGGTGCATTGAGGTCTAATAAACGTTTTAGACGGTTATTCCGGTTAATCACCCGGCGGTAGAGGTCATTTAAGTCACTGGTTGCAAAACGGCCCCCATCCAGTTGCACCATGGGACGGAGTTCAGGTGGGATCACAGGGATCACATCAAGAACCATCCATTCCGGTTTATTGCCGGATTTTCTAAAGGCATCCATGATGTCTAAACGACGGATAGCCCGGGTCCGTTTTTGACCCTTGGCAGTCCGTAATTCTTCTTTTAATTCTGCACATTCACTATCAAGGTCTACGCGGCGTAGGAGTTCCTTAATGGCTTCAGCACCGATACCTGCTTGGAAACGGTCACCATATTCGGCCTTATACTCCCGGTATTCTCGTTCAGAAAGCAATTGCTTAGGAGCTAAAGGCGTGTCACCACCGTCAATGACCACGTGAGAAGCAAAATAAATCACTTCTTCTAAAGACCGTGGGCTCATATCTAAGATCAGGCCCATCCGACTTGGAATGCCTTTAAAGTACCAAATGTGGGTAACTGGTGAAGCTAATTCCAAGTGGCCCATCCGTTCACGACGGACTTTGGCCTTGGTTACTTCAACCCCACAACGGTCACAAACCACACCCGCATAGCGGATCCGTTTATACTTTCCACAAGCACATTCGTAGTCCTTGGTTGGCCCAAAAATACGTTCACAGAAAAGACCGTCTTTTTCTGGCTTTAGGGTACGGTAGTTGATTGTTTCCGGTTTCTTGACTTCACCATAGGACCAGGAACGGATCTTATCTGGTGAGGCTAAACCAATTTTTATACTTTCAAATTTATTTACATCGACCAAGAGGTCAACCTCCCTCATTAATCACTGAAACTGCTAAGAGCTAGAGCAAATTGACATTATCCTTTTGAGTTTTATTACACTCTCTAGTTGAGTTCGGACGCCAGACTTGAAGTTGCTTCAGAAAATACCAACGCTCAGTCTTACTGTGCTTATGGTATTTTCCTCCAGCAATTCAAGTCTCTGACGGCGTCCTCTCATCCTTTACAAACGTGTTCCAAGCGCAGAGCAAGCGTCCACTTCACTAAAGGTCGGCGAAGTCTCTTTGAGACTTCTTTCGCCCTTTAGCTCCAGTTGCTATAGCTGTAGGAAGCGTTAGCGACGTACAGATATAGTATGCGTAGCGGTCTTGCTCTCTGACGCGCTTGTCACACTCTATTCATTTGCTTGTTTTTTGGCGATGATTTCTTCGTCATTGCCTTCGCTTTGTTTTTCTTCTTGGTTCTTATCCTTGTCTTCATCTTCTTGTTCTTGGTTTTCTTTGTGATCACGACGGGTGACTTGGACTGGGTCTTCATCACGTAAGTCCAGTTCCTTATCGTTTTCATCGAGGACTTGGATATCTAAACCTAGGGATTGTAACTCTTTGACGAGCACGCGGAAGGATTCCGGCACACTTGGTTTAGGAATTGAGTCGCCTTTTACGATAGCTTCGTAGGTTTGCACCCGGCCAACCACGTCGTCTGATTTATAGGTAAGGATTTCTTGTAGGGTATAAGCCGCACCGTAAGCTTCCAGTGCCCAAACTTCCATTTCCCCGAAACGTTGTCCCCCAAATTGCGCTTTACCACCTAGTGGTTGTTGGGTAACTAGGGAGTAAGGTCCAATCGAACGCGCATGGAGCTTGTCATCAACCATGTGGGAGAGTTTCAAGTAGTACATAACCCCTACAGAAACGCGGTTATCAAAAGGTTCACCGGTCCGACCGTCGTAAAGCACGGTCTTAGCATCTTCAGCCATGCCGGCTTCTTTAACGGTTTCCCAAATGTCTTCATCTTGGGCCCCGTCAAATACAGGCGTTGCCACGTGGATACCTAAGTTCCGAGCAGCCATCCCTAAGTGAAGTTCTAACACCTGTCCGATATTCATCCGGGAAGGCACCCCTAATGGGTTCAAGCAGATATCGACTGGGGTACCATCTGGTAAGTAAGGCATGTCTTCTTCTGGTAAAACAATGGAGACAACCCCTTTGTTACCGTGACGACCAGCCATCTTATCCCCAACTTGAATCTTACGTTTTTGGATAATGTAAACCCGAACCATCATGGAAACACCAGGTTTGAGTTCGTCACCATTTTCCCGGTGGAAGACTTTAACGTCGTTAACGATACCGCCACCACCATGAGGTACCCGTAAGGAAGTATCACGGACTTCACGGGCTTTTTCACCAAAGATGGCATGGAGTAGGTGTTCTTCAGGACTGAGTTCAGTCACACCTTTAGGGGTTACCTTACCCACTAAGATGTCGCCATCAGTAACTTCAGCACCGATGCGGATAATCCCGTTTTCATCGAGGTTACGGAGGGCATCTTCACCCACATTAGGAATTTCCCGGGTGATTTCTTCTGGCCCTAATTTAGTGTCACGGGCTTCAGATTCCAATTCGTCAATATGGATTGAGGTGTAGACGTCTTCTTTTACCAAACGTTCGGAAAGAACAACCGCGTCTTCATAGTTATAACCATCCCAGGTCATGAAGGCGATGATTGGGTTTTGTCCGAGGGCTAATTCCCCACCTTCCATAGAAGGTCCGTTGGCGAGGATTTCGTCCTTATCAACTTGGTCACCCTTACGTACCAATGGGGTTTGGTTATAGCAGGAGCTGGCGTTAGACCGGTAGAATTTCACTAATTCATACTTATCTAAGGCGCCTTCTTCAGTCCGGACGCGGATTTCACGAGCGTCGACATAGTCCACCACACCGGCCCGCTTACAGGTCACTGCAGCCCCAGAGTCATGGGCAGCCTTATATTCCATCCCAGTCCCTACTAAAGGTGCATGAGGGTTTAAGAGCGGCACTGCTTGCCGTTGCATGTTGGCCCCCATCAAGGCCCGGTTGGAGTCATCGTTTTCCAAGAAAGGAATACATGCTGTTGCGACAGAAACCACCTGTTTAGGGGAAACGTCCATGTAGTCGACTTCTTCTGGAGAAACTTCAATATTTTCTTCAATCTTACGTGCCATAATGGTATCGGTAGCAAAAGAACCATCTTCATTTAAAGGTGTGTTCCCTTGAGCGATAACAAAACGGTCTTCTTCATCCGCCGTTAGGTAGTCAATCTTATCGGTAACCTTATGGGTATTCCAGTCTACCCGACGGTATGGGGTTTCAATGAAACCAAAGTCATTAATCTTAGCATAGGTTGCCAAGGAGTTAATCAGACCAATGTTAGGTCCTTCAGGGGTTTCAATTGGACACATCCGACCATAGTGAGAGTAGTGAACGTCACGCACTTCATAACCGGCACGGTCCCGGGTCAAACCACCGGGCCCCAAGGCAGAGAGACGACGTTTGTGCGTCAACTCAGAAAGTGGGTTGTTTTGGTCCATGAATTGGGACAATTGGGAGGACCCAAAGAATTCACGAATCGATGCAACCACTGGGCGGATATTAATCAATTGTTGGGGGGTAACTGTATCGATGTCTTGGATAGACATTCTCTCTCTTACCACTCGTTCCATCCGGCTTAAACCGATCCGAAGTTGGTTTTGTAATAATTCACCCACAGAGCGGATCCGACGGTTACCCAAGTGGTCGATATCGTCGGTAGTTCCTAGACCTTCATAGAGGTTTAAGAAGTAGTTCATCGCGGTTAAGACGTCAGCAACGGTTAGAGACTTGTAGTCGGAATTTTGCATAGCGTTACCGATCACATGAACCACACGTTCTGGGTCCTTAGGTGCCACAATCTTAATTAATTGGATGTCAACAGGATCAGTGATCACCGCATCATCATTTGGATAAACGGTCACTAAACCGAGACCATTATCTAACTTGTCGCTAATGTCATCTAAGACTTCACGGGTGAAAACTGTCCCTGCTTCCAGGACAATTTCACCAGTCTCATTGTCGACTAAGTTTTCTGCTAGGGTTTGTTTATATAGACGGGATTTTAAGTCTAATTTCTTATTGATCTTGTAGCGTCCGACAGCAGCCAAGTCATAACGACGTGGGTCGAAGAAACGCGTATTTAATAAGTTACGGGAGGATTCTGCGGTTTTTGGTTCACCAGGACGGAGGCGCTCATAAATATCTTTTAAGGCTTCTTCAGTCCGGGAGTCCGATGGGTTTTTGTGGACATCTTTTTCTAAGGTTAAACTCAGGGTTTCACTGTCACCAAAGAGTTCACGGATTTGGTCATCAGACCCAAAACCTAGAGCCCGCATTAACACAGTCATTTGTAGTTTACGGGTCCGGTCAATCCGTACATAGGAAATGTCTTTAGCATCGGTTTCCATTTCTAACCAGGCACCCCGGTTAGGAATCACGGTAGCTCCATAAGAAAGTTTCCCGTTTTTGTCTACTTTATCATTGTAGTAAACCCCTGGGGAACGGACCAATTGCGAAACAATAACTCGTTCAGAACCGTTAATAATGAAAGTTCCACTATCAGTCATCAATGGGAAGTCCCCAAAGAAAACTTCTTGGTCCTTAATTTCACCGGTTTCGCTATTGATTAAACGCAATTTAACATACATTGGCGCCGCATAGTTAGTGTCTTGTTGACGCGATTCAGACATATCATATTTAGGTTCTTGGAAGGAATAGTCCACGAACTCTAAGGCTAATTTGCCTCCGTGGTCTTCAATCGGTGAAATATCACTAAACATTTCCCGAATTCCCTTATCCAATAACCAACGATAAGATTCGGTTTGAATCTCAATCAAGTTTGGCAACTCGAGCACTTCATTGATGCGCGAGTAAGAACGCCGTACGCGGTGTTTGCCGTATTCAACATTATGTCCTGCCATGAATGAGTAGCCACCTCTCCAAAAAGTAAATCTTTTAGCCTGCAATTATTAAGAAACTATTAAGAAATGATTAAAATTAGATAAAATCGCTCCTTTTTACCCGTTTTTGGGCAAAAAAAAGACAAAAGACTCAAGGCCATGCCTACTTCTTTTGTTTTATCCCATCAAAGCCTACGGACAATATTTCGTACACTTCTTCTATTTAATAATCAATCATTATTTATGATACTAGCTATTTAATTCTTTGTCAAGAAGTTTTTTTAAAAGGATGATTCTTTAATGGCTTCTTAGCCAGAGCTTTTGTATAATAGTTTCAAAATAGAAAAGAGGAAGGATGTTATTATGGCTATAGAACGTGCAATCTTTGCGGGAGGCTGTTTCTGGTGCATGGTCCAACCCTTCGACCAATTGCCAGGAATTGAAGCGGTCGTTTCTGGTTATACAGGAGGACACATCGCTAACCCCAGCTATCAAGAAGTCAAAAGTGGTAAAACCGGCCACACGGAAGCGGTAGAGATCAGCTTCGATAACGCCATCATCACCTACGAAGAGTTACTGGAGATTTACTGGCAACAAACCGACCCTACCGACGCTATGGGCCAGTTTGAAGACCGGGGTTCATCATACCGTCCCGAGATCTTCTACTTATCTGAAGACCAACGCCAAGCCGCTGAAGCTTCCAAAGCAGCCCTAGCCGCTAGCGGGCGTTTCGATGACCCCATCGTCACCCAAATCACCCCCGCCGGCCCCTTCTACCCAGCAGAAGACTACCACCAAGACTTCTATAAGAAGAGCCCCGATAAATACCAAGCCGACGAAAGCGCCATCGCCCGCCACCAATTTATTGAAGACAAATGGAAATAAGAGAGTGCGACGGGTGCACCAAAGATCGATAACACTGGAGCTAAAGAGCAAAAATTCTTGAAAAGAATTTCTTGCACTTTAGTGAAGTGGAGAGCGATCTGCACCCGGAGCACGTTTGAAAAGAGTGCGACAGTCACAATAAAGGACGAAATCGCTGGAGAAAATTGGTATAAGCTCAGTGAAGCTGAGCGTTACCAGTTTTTGAAGTGGACGTTCGTCCTGTGACTGGAGCAGGTTTGAAGAGTATGTGACATTCATAAAATAAAACCAGCAGGATGTAGTGAACTCCTGCTGGTTTTTACTTTTTCACATAATCTGTTAATAACTGGCCAAAACGGGAGCACTTTCTAGGTAGTGACTATCATTGGTAATCACGCCCGCCAGGCCCCAGTCCTTAAATTTTCGGTAGGCCTTACGATCGTCGACCGTCCATGCATTAATCTTAACCCCGTGGTCATGCAAGTTGTTCACCGTCGTTGGGTCAAGCAGCTTATAGTCAGGATGGTAGTAGTCCACTCCCCTAGCAGCGCAATAGGTCCCTGGATTTTCTAGATAGTCTTCCTGTAAGAAGGCGCAAGCCAGATGAGGGGCTAGGGCCTTGACCTTAAGGATACTCTGGTGGTTAAAAGAAGAGATAATCACCCGGTCTTGCATCTGATAGTCTTCTACCAAGTCAACCACCGCTTCCACTAAGCCAGGATAAGGAAAAAGCCCCGTCTTTAATTCAATATTCAAGGTCAACTCCAAGGGCTGAGCCCAGGCTAATAGCTCACTTAAATGGGGAATACGAACTAAGTCAAGGTTAACGTTCTGAGGGTGGAGGCGGTCAAAGCGAAGGCCACGCAAGTCCGCGTATTTATAGTCTCGTAGCCAGCCCCTAGCATTGGCAGTCCGGTCTAAGCGCTCATCGTGGCAAATCACCACCTGGCCATCCAGGGTCAATTGGACATCACATTCAATCCCATCCGCCCCAGCTTCATAAGCCTTAATAAAGGACAGCATGGTATTTTCCGGATAGCGGGCGCTATAGCCACGGTGGGCATATAATTTCATTTGTGTTTGGCATCTCCTTATCTTCCTGTTCCATTCATTAAAACTGGTCCCCCTACTCACATCACCCTTATTCTAACCAGCCTTTATTAAAGCAGGGTAAATTTGAAGTAAAGTTAAAATGAACTTTGTAAAGATAAGGTAAAAAAAGACTGGGCATGATTCCCAGTCTCTTGACTCATTAATTGATCGTTTACTGCTTAATTCTTCAAACCTTGAATTGGCGCAGGGATGTGGCCTCCGCGACGGATAAAGACTTCCGGCGAAGAGGTCTTCAATGGCATGATTGGTGCTGAACCAAAAAGTCCCCCAAATTCCAAGCAGTCCCCAGCTTGGTAACCAATGGCAGGGATTAAACGCACTGCAGTGGTCTTCCCATTAATCATCCCAATGGCGGCTTCATCGGCAATAATAGCCGCTAAGACTTCAGCTGTGGTTTCACCAGGCACGGCAATCATATCCAGCCCCACTGAGCAGACCGCAGTCATGGCGGTTAGGGTTTGGAGATCTAAGACACCAGCTTGGGCGCCGGCAATCATGCCTTCGTCTTCAGACACTGGGATAAAGGCCCCTGAGAGTCCCCCGACCCGTTCAGCTGCCATTAAACCACCCTTCTTGACCGCATCATTCAAGAGGGCCAGGGTGGCTACGGTTCCATGACCACCCACTGTTTCAAGTCCCATACTTTCTAAGATACGAGCTACCGAGTCACCCACCGCAGGGGTAGGGGCTAGGGAAATATCGACAATTCCAAAAGGAACACCCAGGGCTTTTGAGGCTTGGCTACCGATCAATTGCCCCATCCGGGTGACTTTGAAGGCGGTCTTTTTAATGGTCTCAGCCACTTGGTTAATTGGCGCGTCTTTAGGCAGACGCTCCAAGGCTTGACGGACGACCCCAGGCCCAGAAACCCCCACATTAATCTCACAATCCGCTTCCCCACTACCGTGGAAGGCTCCAGCCATAAAAGGATTATCCTCTACCGCATTACAAAAGACGACCAACTTGGTAGCCCCAACGCATTGCCGGTCTTGGGTGACTTCAGCGGCTTGGCGGATAGTTTCTCCCATTAAGGCCACGGCGTCTAAGTTAATCCCTGACCGGGTGGAACCGATATTGACCGAAGAACAGACATTATCGGTTTCACTTAAGGCTTGGGGGATGGATTCAATCAAGGCCCGGTCTCCCGCAGCAAACCCTTTTTGAACTAGGGCGGAATAGCCCCCAACGAGGTCAATGCCAATATCCTTAGTCACTTGGTCCAAACATTTGGCGTAACGCACGGGGTCTCCACCAGAAACAGCTACCAGATGGGCAATCGGAGTTACCGAAAGCCGTTTATTAATAATAGGAATCCCCAATTGCCGACTCAACTGCTCAGCTACCGGCACTAGGTCTTTGGCCTTTTGGCTAATTTTTTGTTTGATTTTCTCACAGGACCGCTCGATATCGGTGTCACAACAATCGAGTAAGGAGATCCCCATCGTGATGGTACGGACATCGAGATGGTCCTTGGCAATCATATTGACGGTTTCTAGAATATCATTAATTTCAATCACGAGTCTGCCTCCTATAAGCGATGCATGGCCTTAAAGATATCTTCGTGCATGACCGTAATCTGCATACCTGGTATTAAGTTTTCGACGCTTTCTTGGAAATCATCAAAAGCAACTTGCCCTTCATCGACTGTCACAAGCATGGTCATGGTGAAATAATTATCCATTACCGTTTGTGCGACATCCACAATATTCACCTGGTTCTGGGCACAGGCTGTACTTACCTTAGCCAAAATCCCAACTTGATCAATACCTACAACAGTAATTACCGCATTCATAAGCAGTAAACCTCCTTAATTTTTATGTTCCCTATCATAGCATAAGTTAAACTTTCTTAAAATATGAAAAAAGAAGTCAGAACGTTCAGTCCCGACTTCTCATCGAATGAAGGCTATTGCATTCGCTTATTCAAAGATGTCATCAACAGTGGCTTCACGATTAATCACAATATAAAGATTCCCATTATCTTTCACTTTAGAGCTCATGTAAACATTATCGACCTTATCGGTGGTAGAAGCCTTAAATGGGAAGTAGATTTCTGATTCCCGGCCGCTTGACCAACGGATGGTTAGGTATTCTAGGTCATTATTATTGACCACATTTTCAAACATACCGCCCATTAAGCCGCCTTGCACGATGCTATTGGATTGGAAAACGTCGGCATCGGGAAGGATTTCAATCTTGAAGGTCTTACATGGGTGGATTTCGACAATGTCGCCTTGGCCGTTAATCCGACCATAAGAGGTAGTAATCCGGCCAATCCAGATATCTCCTACATGCTCCATAGGGATTTCCCATACCCCACCATTATGAAAATGAAACTCTAAGGACTTCATTGCTTTTGTCATTCGAATAACTTCCTTTCTTAATAATTGCTTTTTCCTTTGTTAGTATCCAAAGTTAGTGATTTATTTCACAGATTCATTATACTATGACAACAAGCAAAAAAGCAAGCTTTCTTTTTAAAAAAAGCTTGCTTGTGAATTCATGGTTTTTGTTTTCTTGCTTTTGTCAGCGAATGGGCTATTCCGCTGTCCATTCACTAACCTTGTCTGGATTGGCTTCAATCCATTTTTGAGCGGCTTGACTAGGATCCGTCCCGTTAGCAATCTCTAACATCACGGATTCCATGTCTTCAAGGGACCAATGGAAGTTGGCTAGGATTTGATAAGCCCGAGGGTTGTCTTCTTGGAAACCTTGACGGGTATAGGTGTTAATGGTTTCTCCTTCGCCGTAAACCCCTTTCGGATCTTCCAAGTATTTCAAGTCATACTTAGCAAATTTCCAGTGGGGGTTCCAACCCGTTACCACAATCTCTTCTTGGTTATTGTAGGCTTGGCCTAGAGAAGTCGCCATGGCCCCTGAGGATGAAGAAGCTAAGTTCCAAGATCCTAGATTTGGGTATTCTTGGAGCGCTTTCTCAGTGGAGGCCATAATGCCGGCTCCCGGTTCAATCCCGGTAATGGTTTGGCCGGCTTCTGAACTCAAGTCTTCAATAGAGTTGACTTGGTCCATATAGGTTGGTACCACTAGACCAGTACGGGCGCCTTCAAGACTGACCCCTGCATGAACAATTTGGTCACCATACTGTTCAATTTGCTCCCCATGAGTAATCGGTAACCAGGCCGACACCATGGCATCCGATTCGCCACTGGCCACTGAAGACCACATGATGGCGTTATCCAAGGGAACTTGTTCAACGTTAAAGCCTTCTTGGCGTAAGACTTCAGCAATCACTTGCGTTGAAGCCACTTCACTGTCCCAGTTCACATAAGCTAGGGTAACGGTTTCGCCACCAGCTCCGCCTCCTGAAAAGAGGCTACTTTTATAGGAATCTTCACTCCCAAAGGTTAAGAGTAAGCCAAGGACAGCTAAGAGAGCGAGGGCAATTTTTTTAAACAATGTTCATCCTCCTTTACTTATCACGTGAGGCAAAGCCATTAGTAATCCGGTCAACCACGATGGCTAAGATAACGATGGCTAAACCAGCCACGAAACCACTACCGACTTGGGCCCGTTGTAAGGCCGATAGGACATCGCGTCCTAAACCTGGTGCCCCAATCATGGAACCAGTAACGACCATGGATAGCGCTAGCATCACGGTTTGGTTGACCCCAGCCATAATGGTGGCTTGGGCTAAGGGAAGTTCTACCTTAAAGAGTTTTTGCCATGGGGTTGACCCGAAAGCGTCGGCTGCCTCGATCAATTCGGTAGAAATTTGGGTAATCCCCAGCTCGGTAAAACGAACCGTTGGTGGGAGGGCAAAGATCACGGAAGCGAAGACTCCCGGTACCATCCCAATTCCAAAGAAGGCTACCGCCGGAATCAGGTAAACGAAGGCCGGCATGGTTTGCATAAAGTCCAGAATCGGTTTGAGGATAATGTGAACCCACTTACTTTTGGCCGACAAAATCCCTAATGGAATCCCAATAATAATGGAGACCAAGGAGGAAATCAGGACCAAAGTAATGGTTTGGGTCAACTGACTCCACAAACCTTGGTTGAGGACATAACCCAAACCAAGCAGGACAAAGACTGGAACTCCGAAGCGACGATTGGTAGCAAAGTAGGCCAAGACAGCCACTAGGAGAATGAATAAAAACGGTGGGAACCATAGTAAGACATCATTCACCGAGTTCATCACGGTTGACCCGATACTTTGGACCACATCAAAGAGTCCTGAGAAAGTCGTAGTTAGCCAATTGGTGGCTGCTTCCACCCAGTCAGCAACTGGTAGGGGGTCTAAGGGAAATAATAGGATATTATTCATTGTTATCGCCTCCTTGTCCAGATAATTGGTCAATCACTAAGCGACGGTCCACATAGCCGAGCAAGCGTTCGTCATCGTCAACCACCGCGATCGGCATATTGGTATCACTCATGAGGTCATACATTTCGTTAATTGGAGTATTGCGATTGACCAAAGGATTATCGGTACGGATAATTTCATCCACATGGATATTCTTCGTATGTTTATTTTGGCGGATTAAGTCAGCCAGGTCCTTGTCAGTGACATAACCATGGATTTTACGGTCCCCGTCAATCACATACAAGGTCGAGGTATGCTCGTTTTGCATAATCTTCAAGGCCACGCGAGCTCCGACCCGGTCCTTATTGAAGACATAGCCCGGAGCTTCCATAGCATTTTCAGCAGTAAAGACCTTGGACCGGTCCACGCCGCCAACGAAGGTTTCTACATAGTCATTGGCAGGATTTTCTAAGATTTCTTCCCCAGTACCAATTTGTTCAATGTGACCATTACGCATCAAGACAATCCGGTCACCTAAACGTAAAGCTTCATCTAAGTCGTGGGTAATAAAGACGATGGTCTTATTGAGCTTACTTTGCAGCTCAATGAGTTCATCTTGCATGTTGGCACGAATCAAGGGGTCTAAGGCAGAGAAGGCTTCATCCATTAAGAGGATGTCGGTATCGCTAGCTAAAGCTCTCGCCAAACCTACCCGTTGCTGCATACCACCAGATAATTGTTCTGGCAGTTGGTCTTGGTAGGCGGATAGGCCCATGGTTTCTAAGGCATCTTGGGCCCGTTTCCGTCTTTCTTCTCCGTCAACACCTTGAATTTCTAGACCAAATTCGGTATTTTCGAGAATGGTTTTATGAGGGAAAAGCGCAAAACTTTGGAAAACCATGCTAACTTTCTTGCGGCGGATATTGCGCAATTCTTCATCATTAGCTTGGGTGACACTTTCCCCATCAATACTTACCTGGCCATGGGTCGGTTCAATCAGGCGGTTAAGCATCCGCAGTAAGGTTGACTTCCCTGAACCAGAGAGTCCCATAATGACAAAGATTTCGCCATCATTGACTTCAAAAGAAGCATCGTAAACCCCAACCGTGGCGCCGGTTTGGTTAACGATTTCTTCTTTGGATTCACCCTTTTCCACTAATTTTTTCGCTTTATCTATGGCTTGGGCTGAGCCAAATATTTTAGTCAAATTTTCTACTTTTATTGACGCCATAATTTCTCCTCTCTCGCAATTGATAATAAAAACACAATAATAAACCTATCAAAAGCCAGGCTATATTTCAAAACTTATGGCTAGCCTGTCTGTCTGAAGAGAGTTTTTCTCATTTTTCTCATCTTTTTCTCATAAAATTAAAAAAACCGCTTAGCAATAGGCATAAGCGGCGGCTTTTTTTCTAGACTTTTTTCACTTTTAATACAATGTAAAGGCTTTTCTAAGAATTTTTATTTTTATTAAAATTTCCGTCTAAATGCTAACCCTTTTGATCGACTTAGCGTTGGCTGACCAAGACCCAGTAGCCCTTGTCGCGGTCAATCTCGGTCACGTTATTAAAGACCTCTTCCATTTTCTTTTTAGCACTGGGAGCGCCTTGTTTCTTTTGGATCACTACCACCAGGTCTCCCCCTGCTTCCAAGTGGTCATAGGCCCCTTCAATAAAGGCGTGGACCACTTTCTTCCCGGCTCGAATAGGAGGATTGGTGATAATCAGGTCATAATCATGGTCGCTGAGGCCTTCATAGGCCGATGAAAGGTAAAAGTTAGCTGGTCCTACCTGGTTCAAGGCTAAATTTTCCTTGGCCAAGGCCAGAGCCCGTTCATTGACATCAACTAGGTCCAAGTGGGCTTCGGGATAATGGTCACCGAGTACCACCCCGACTGGACCGTAGCCTGAGCCCAAGTCCAGGATCTTATGATAAGACTTCCCTTGCTTTAAGAGAGCTTCCAGCATCACCCGGGTACCATAGTCTAAGCGCCCCCGCGAAAAAACCCCACTATCGGTGATAAATTCATAAGTCCGCCCATCGACCACGGTCTGCCAGGTCTTCTTATCATGGGCCAATTGGCTGTTATCTTCAAAATATTGATGACTCATCACTTCACATCCTTTCCTCCTATTTTACTGGTAGATTCCCCTAGTCACAAGGAAATTTTCTCTATCAAAAAAGCGATGGTCAGATTGTCTGCCATCGCTAGTTGCTTTGTTTCATTTAGGGCTTCAGCCCGCTGCTATTGACTTATTTTTTCACTTCTTTTAAGACTTCACTGGGGGCTTCGGGCAGGTTTTTCTTCTCTGCTTGTTTTCTCGCCCAGGAAGTAACCAGTGGGGTCAAGATTGCGGTCACGATCACGGAAGTCGCTACAATGGCGGTGGCTGATTCAGCTACCGGTTGGAACTGTTCAGAGATTCCCGCAATCACAGCTGGAACGGCAACAGCAGCCCCAGCAGTAGAGGATTGGGCCCAACCCGCAACGCCGTCAGAACCTAACCATTTAATATCTAAGAAGGAGAGCAAGCCACCGGTAACTAGTACCACAGCCACACCAACGATCACGCCGCTAAGTCCGGCTTGGAATATGGTCTTAAAGTTCAGGGTATAACCTAAGGCAAAGATAAAGAAGGGAATCAAAATCCCTACCCCAGGCGCATACTTATCGCGCACGTCGGAGTCCAAGGTCCCTCCAATTAAACCTAAGGCAAAAGGTAAGAGGGTAGACACGATGGAACCAAATGGGAAGCTGGCCCCGGTTAAGCCGAGGATCAACATAGTAAAGAAGGGCCCTGATTGGATAGCAATCATGGGAAAGGCGGCCAGGTCATATTCACGCCCTTCAGGAATAATCGACACATAAAGTCCCCCATTGGTTTGACTAAAGGCGGTCACTACTGCCAGAGTGGATACCCCAGTGAGGAGACCGCTTTGAATGCCTTCTGCTGGTAGAATGGCACCAAGGATTAAGCCCAGAGCCAAAGCAATTAAGAGCCGGCCTCCTGATAAGAGTAAGCCCTTCTTCGCAATATAGCCCCCAGAAGCATTGAGGTTGACTGAGGCCCCCACACAGAAGAAGAAACAGAACAGGACAGCGGATGACCCGGTCAAGTAGGCCCCAGTCACCCCACCAAAGTATTCGTGGGCTGTGGGCCAGAGGGTGTTGAGTAAGGTCCCCGCTAAGAGGGGCACAATAATATTTCCGCCCGGGATTTTAGCAATGGATTTTTCAATTTTCATCTTTGACCACCTTCCTTAAGCCCGTTTGGTATTGACCATAAATTCTTCCAATTCTTCTTGGTTAGGCAAGCCGTCATTGTCACCTTCAAAGGTCACTTGACGAGCTCCAATGGCGTTACCGCGCAAGATACTGTCTTCTAAGGATAGGCCTTCCTTCAAGCCAGAAATCACACCCACCGCAAAACCGTCACCGGCGCCAACTGTATCAATTGGAGTGACTTGGTAACCGGCTACTTGGCCACTCTTACCGTCACTAGTTGCGTAGTAAGCTCCGGAAGCCCCGGTTTTAACGATCACAATTTTCACACCCAAGTCCAGGTAGAATTTGGCGATATCTTCCGCCTTGTCTAAACCCGTTAAGATCTTCCCTTCTTCTAAACCAGGTAGGAAGATGTCCACGGATTTAGCGGTTTCGTTGACGAATTCAACCATGCGGTCATGGTCCCATAATTGTGGACGCAAGTTAGGGTCGAAGGAAATTACCTTACCCGCCTTGTGCATGTATTCCACTGCTTTCTTGGAGAAGTTATAGCAGTCCTCTGATAAAGCTGCAAAGATGGAAGTCACATGCATATAGTCTGCTTGGCCAAAATAATCTTCGTCAAAGTCTTCCACACTCATGGTTGAAGCGGCTGAGCCCTTACGGAAGTATTCAATAGCAGGGTCATCTTCTTCGTTCTTTTCCTTAATGTACCAACCAGTAAAGCGTTCATCCGTGGTTTGAACACCCGTAGTATCAATACCTTCCTTAGCCATGGCCTTGGTGATAAAGCGGCCCAACATGTCCTCACCTAACTTGGTCACCAGACCAGTTGAGTGCCCTAAACGGCATAAGCCCGCAGCCACATTGGTTTCCGCTCCCGCTAGAGCTCGAGACCAGTTATTGACGTCTTCTAAAGCGCCCGGTTCATTAGCATAAAACATATATAAAGGTTCACCAAAAGTTACAAAATCTAAATGCATATTGATTGCCTCCTCTAAGTCTTCTCACTACACTGTCAGATTAACCGGTTCGAAAGTAGGTTAACCGGTTTCCTAATTAAAGAATAAAGACAAAAGCAAGAAAAGTCAAGGAAAAATGTAAGCGCTTCGATAGTATTTATTAAAAAAGTGCCCCAGGAGGCACTTACTGTTTCCTTCACTAGTATTATCTTTGTTTTCCATTAAACTGAGGACCGTAGAGAAATATGGGAGGGGATGGCTCGATAACCGGCTTTCAGGCTTTTTTGAGACTCTATGGCTTGTAGTAAGTTTTCCGCTAGGGCTGCCCCGATCCTTTCCGTGGGTTGTTCAATACTGGTAATCCCCGGACCTATCATATCAGTCATGTGCCAGTCGTCAAAGCCCGTCACCCCCACCTCTTGGGGGACCTGGAAGTGTCCTTGCTTCAATATACGCAAGACTTCAATCATTACTCGGCCATTATTGCAGAAAAAGAGCGTCTTTTGTTGGCCAGCAAAGCCTAGGATCGCTTCCTGCCAGTTTTTTTGCCCTACTTCAATTAATTGGACGGGAGCAGGCGCACAGGCCGTAACGACGGCCTGATAGCGGTCTTGTCGGGTAGAGACCGGTGCCAGGACTTCACTCACCACTACAAAGGACTGGTAGTCGGCCAGATTCACCTGGTCAAAGAGCCGGCTAATAACCGCTTCGTTATCAGTTCCAATGGTTAACCACTGACTAGGATAGGTTTTCCGGTCAGCCAGGATGAGGGGGAGCTGCATGTCTTCAATAAACTGGTAATTCTCACTAGTGATGGCCGCTGGTTGGAGGATAATCCCATCGACATTTTGATCAATTAGGCGTTCCAGATATTGGTTTTCCAAGTCAACCTCCCCTAAGGAATCCAAGATGATCATCTGCCACTTAGCCTGATTGAAGACCTGGCTCATCCCCTTGAGCAATAAGGAAGCGTACATATTGGAAATATCGGCAATGACCACACCAATTAAATAGGAGCGCTTGGATTTGAGCGCCTGGGCTTGACGGCTAGGTCGGTAGTCGAGCTCTTCAATGACGGCTTTTATCCGCTTTTTGGTAGCGGGCGACATTTTATGATATTTCTTATTCAGATAGCGCGACACCGTGGTCTTAGACACCCCGGCTTGGTCGGCAACTTCTTGGATGGTCACACGTTTATTCATTACTAATCCCTTTCCCATTTAGTCCTATCTATTATAGCAGACCGGGAGGGGATTTTTTGAAAGATAATATGCTTTTTCATCGCCTTCAAGGAGCTTATTAGCCATGCTGATGACAATTCCTCAGTAAATAAAAAGAGCTTAAGACAAAACACCTTAAACTCTTTGAGTTATGAATATATCTAAAACGTATTTCGGGTGCAGATCGATCTCCACTTCACTAAAGTGCAAGAATTTCTTTTCAGAATTTTTGCTCTTTTCTTCCAGTTGCTATAGCTGTTCGAAGCGTCAGCGAGTTACAGATATAGTATGCGTAGCGGTTTCGTCCTTTGGCGTGACTGTCACACTCTAATAAAAAAAAGAGCTGTAACTGTTGTTACAACCCTTTTCATCATTAGAATGATTATTTAAGTTCAGCTTTACCGCCGGCTTCTTCGATAGCAGCTTTAAGAGCTTCAGCTTCTTCTTTAGGAAGACCTTCTTTAACAACTGCTGGAGCGCCGTCAACTAAGTCTTTAGCTTCTTTCAAGCCTAAGCCAGTAGCTTCACGAACAGCTTTGATCACTTTGATCTTAGCTGCGCCTGCTTCGGTTAATTCAACGTCGAAGTCAGTTTTTTCTTCAGCTGCTGCTTCACCAGCACCTGCACCTGCAACTGCTACAGGAGCTGCAGCAGAAACGCCGAATTCTTCTTCAATTGCTGATACTAAGTCAGCTAATTCTAAGATTGTTGCTTCTTTTAAGTCAGCAATAATTTGTTCAATATTTAAAGCCATCTTTAAATTCCTCCATTTATTTAAGTGATTTCTTTGGGATTCTACATCATTAAGCTAAAAGCCACTGATTATTCAGCTGCTTCAGCTGGAGCATCTTCTTCCATCTTGTCTTGTACTGCTTTAACAGCATAAGCCACGTTGCGGACTGGTGCTTGCAATACAGAAAGTAACATAGATAGTAAACCGTCGCGGCTTGGTAAGGAAGCAATCTTGTGGATTTCTTCTTTAGACATGATCTTACCATCGATAACCCCACCCTTAAGTGATAGGGCATCAGCATCCTTAGCAAAGTTTGCTAAGATACGTGCTGGTGCAACAGCATCTTCAGCACTGAAAGCCACAGCAGTAGGTCCTTGGAAGACTTCTTCATGGTATTCAATACCAGCTTGGTCTAAAGCACGACGCATCATGGTATTCTTAATTACCTTGAAGAAAACATCTTCGTCACGTAATTGTTTACGCAACTCAGTAACCTCAGAAACTGTAAGACCTAAATAGTCAACTACCACGAAGGAAATTGAATTATTAATACGTTCAACAATTGCATCAACTTCTTGTTGTTTTTTAGCAATAGCTTGTTCACTCACTCAGTTTCACCTCCGATAAAATAAGATAGAGTTTTTTATAAGCAATAAAAAACTCCATGTCCCCAAAAGACACAGAGATTATGCAGACACTATAAGGCTTATAGTGTTATTATCTCCCTCGGTTAGAAATTAAGGCCCAGAGCCACTAACTGTCTTCGGTTCGCTTTGATTTAAATAATCAACATTAAATATAATACTCAAATCACTTGAACTTGTCAACACTTCTTTTAAAAAATATCGACTTAGTTGTAAGTCGTTATGAGCATCCGTTCTGCTTTTGAAATGTGGTCGTTGAAAAGCCATGGCACCAGTTCGGGCCAAGGTCCCTCACTTAGCGAGCTTCAAACGGCTAGTACGGCTGATGCCTACTATCCGGTAATTCACATCGCTTGCTTATTCATGGCTAACGACCCATTTCAAAGCGCCACTCCTGCTCATAACGATTTACCAAGTACATTTTATTTTAAGACTAATTGTAAGCAAAAAAAAGACCGTGATTTTTACCACAGTCTCTTCTTTCATTCAATTAGATGTCTTCACCGATTGAGCTTGGGTCTACTTGGATACCAGGTCCCATGGTGGTGGTGATGACTAAGTTTCTGATGTAACGACCCTTAGCTGCAGCTGGTTTTTCACGAACTAAGGTATCATGAATAGCCTTGAAGTTTTCAAGTAAGTCTTCAGTGCTGAAGGAAACTTTACCAATTAAGGTATGAACGTTCCCACCGTTGTCAGCACGGTATTCAATTTGACCAGCTTTGATGTCGTTAACTGCTTTAGTCACATCTTGGGTAACGGTACCAGTTTTAGGGTTAGGCATTAAACCTTTAGGTCCTAATACCCGACCTAAACGACCGATTTTACCCATCATGTCTGGGGTTGCTACAACAACGTCAAAGTCCATCCAACCATCGTTGATTTTTTGAACTAAGTCGTCGTCGCCAACATAATCAGCACCTGCGTCTTTAGCTTCTTGAGCTTTTTCACCTTGAGCAAAGACTAAAACAGTTTGGCTCTTACCGGTTCCTTTAGGTAGAACCATAGCCCCACGGATTTGTTGGTCGTTTTTCTTCACTTCAATCCCTAAACGGTAAGATACTTCAAAGGAAGCATCAAAATTAGCGAAGTCAATGTCTTTTAATAATTCGATAGCCTCTTTGGCATCGTATTTTTTAGTCGCATCGATTTTTTCGTATGCTGCTTTTAATTTCTTAGATTGTTTTGCCATTTTATTTCATTCCTCCTATGTGGTTTTAACGGATAGTCCTCCCACTCATAACACCGTATTAGGCGTTATGGCGATTGACTGAGCGATCTAGACAACGTTTGCTAGGGATTAGCCTTCTACAACGATTCCCATTGAACGTGCAGTACCTTCAATCAAACGCATAGCAGCTTCAACGTCGGCTGCGTTAAGATCTTGCATTTTGGTTTCTGCAATTTCACGTACTTGATCTTTTGTTACGGTAGCGACTTTGTTCTTGTTAGGTTCGCCGGAACCTTTTTCCACATTAGCGGCTTTCTTCAATAAGTCTGCTGCTGGTGGGGTCTTGGTAACAAAAGTAAATGAACGGTCTTCATAAACAGTAATCACAACAGGAATAACGTATCCTTGTTGTTCTTGAGTTTTAGCGTTAAATTCTTTACAGAATCCCATAATGTTAATACCCGCTTGACCTAATGCAGGACCAACAGGTGGTGCAGGACTTGCTTGCCCAGCAGGGATTTGTAATTTAACAACTGAGTCTACTTTTTTAGCCACGAAACATTCCTCCTTAGTTCTTGTCCGTGTTGTGGTTTAGTGGAGTTTAAAGATTTCTCCTCCCACAGTTGTAGCGTCTTCTAAGAGGACGTACACAATTTATTATTAAAGCACAAAGCAACACACTTTGCAAGTGATATTTTATCTTTTCTCCATTTGGTCACTACGGTAGCGGTGTCGGTAATTATAGTAGGCACTATAGGCCATCCCAAATAGGATAGCTAAGGGGAGGACGGTCAGCCAGGCGAGCGAAGCCACAAAGAGATTCCAGCCACTCACTAAGACTTGGCCCAGTCCGGCTCCCAATAAGGTCCAGAAGATACAAGGCAGGATAGCGCCCGCTTTGACCTTGTGGTTGAGCACTTGACCCAACAAGCTACCGATAACAACCGCCAATAAAAATAGCCATAACCAAGCCATGTCCTACTCCTCCCCTCGTCAATGAACTAGACTTAGGCGTCTAGCTTATCCACTTGGTCAAAGTCCACTTCAGCAATGGTTTCCCGACCAAACATTTCAATAGTTAATTTGAGTTTTTGGTGTTCTTCGTCGATTTCTTCAATCCGACCCTCTAAACCAAGGAAGGCGCCATCGATAACTTCCACCACTTCGCCATCTTCAAAGCTAATATCACGTTTAGGCGCAGAGATACCTTGAGAACGTAAGAGACGGTGAACTTCATCTGGAAGTAAGGGGACGGGCTTAGACCCTTGACCGTGAGAGCCGAGGAAACCGGTCACGTTAGGGGTATTGCGGACCACGAACCAGGCTTCGTCACTCATAATCATTTCCACGAAGACATAACCCGGGAAGGTTTGGGTCTTGACTACTTTTTCTTGGCCTGATTTGGTTTTTTGTAATTTTTCTTCTTCTGGAACGACCACACGGAAGATATATTCTTCCATATCCATGGAAGTAATCCGGCTTTCCAAGTTTTCTTTGACTTTATTTTCGTATCCTGAATAGGTATGCAGGACATACCATTGTTTTTGTGGTTCAATTTCAGTCGCCATAACTCTCTCCTTTTTATCCTAAATGAAAAAACCTTCCGCTAGGGAAAGGTCCTTGTTTACTTGCTGTTATTATACCACACTCACAAAGAGAGGCAAGCGCCCAGTAGGCGGCCTGTCTGTCCCTTTAGAGTTGAATATAGAGGTTAAATAATTGGGTGACGATCTCATCAGTGAGCCCTAAGAAGACGGCCATGATGATAATGGTAACGATAACGATCGCGGTGTCGCGACGTAATTCACGTCCGCTCGGCCAGGTGACCTTTTTTAGTTCTTTAAATGCGTTAATCATATGCTCTCCTCAATAACTAATCCTACTTGGTTTCCTTATGCAAGGTGTGCTTGTTACAAAAGCGACAGTACTTTTTTACTTCAAGTCGCTCGGTACGGGCCGTGTTATTACTTTTAATGGTGTAATTACGAGACCCACACTCAGAACAAGCTAAAATGATTTTATTGGATGCCATAGTCAAGCCCCTTTTCTCTTCCATCTTAAACATGGTAACGACTTTAAGTAGTAAAGTCAACTTTTTCTTAGGAAAAGTGCCCGGCCAGTTAATCCTCTTCCGCCTGGTGACGGCGCCACTTGGCCCGTAAGCGGTAATAGGCATGTCTCACCTGCTTGGTTGACACCCCTAATTCTTGGGCCAAGGTCTCATCACTTTTTTGGGCCAGGTGACCATTTAAGACCGCCCTTTCTAAGGGAGATAGGGTCAGCTGGTAAGATTGATAGCTTTCCTTCAATAGATAGGCCTGGTCCGGACTGGAATAATGCCGTTGGGGAATCTGGTTAAGGAAGGCAGGCCCTCCGTCCTCACAAACGATTCCGTCATAGTAGACCCTTTTGGCCTTGGGAAGGCGTTTTTTGGAAGCTTGCTTACGCATTTGGTCAATGATCCGACTTTCAATTCGTCGCCCTAAGGCAGAAAAAAGACTATAGCTGTAACCCAGGGCCTGGAAGTCCTGGCAGACTTCATAGAGACTGATGGCCGCTAATTGAAAATAGTCATCTACATCTTCAATATGGCCGTAATACTTACGCAAAAAGAAATAAACGGTTGAACGATGGCGCTCATATAAAACTTCAAAGGCCTGGTCATCGCGGCCTTCCACTAACAAATGAATTAAATCTTGGTTTTCCATTTCCTCATAGGAAAGCATTTCTTCCACGGTATCACTCCATTACTCCTCACTCTGACTGAGATCATCCAGCAGGTTCTTGAGCGTTTGTAATTGGTGAAAGGTCCACGGATTTCGCCTTTGATAATTCAAGGCGAGCCGGTCGTGATTCTTTTCGCCCCGGCGGATCTTTTTTTCGGTTTGCTGAACATTCTTTAAGAGTTCCAGGGCGGATTGGCGAATAGCCCCCTGTTGAAAGACCAGCCGCTGTTCAGCCAGGTCAGAGGTAGCGACCGTGACATTGGTCAAGACGCCCACCTGGCGCTGGATCATGGCTTCAATGTAGGAGTCTGCCGTCTGCCCTTCAGCAGTAAAGACTACATTCAAGCGGTACTTCTTATAAGACTTGGAGAGTCCCGGGACAAACATGGCATCAAAAACTACCCAGCATGCCAAGGCATGGTAAGCCGCATAATTAGACAAGCGCTGTAGCAATTGGTCGCGGGCGCCTTCAATATCGTCTTGGCCCTTGAGTTTAACCAGTTCTGGCCAAGCCCCGATCATATTATAGCCATCCACAATAAGTACTTCCCTGCGCATACACATTTCACCACCTTGGCATTTCTTAAGGGGTCAGCCGCCTTTTCCCATAGACTTCATACATGACTAAAGCTGCCGCCACACTGGCATTCAAGCTCTGAACATGGCCCCGCATAGGAATGGTTAATACCCCATCTAAGGACTTTTTGACCCGGGGAGAAATCCCCTTCTCTTCGTTACCAATGACTACGGCGATTGGTAAGCTGGCATCCATGTCCCAATAGTCTTGGCCTTCCATGTCGGTACCAAAGACCCACAGACCCCTTTCCTTCAACACTTCAATGGTTTGGGTCAAGTTGGTTACCCGGGCTACGGGCAGGTATTCAATGGCCCCAGTCGAAATCTTAGCCACGGTCGGGGTCACTCCAGCTGCCCGGTGCTTAGGAATAATAATTCCATGTGCCCCACAGGCATCCGCCGTCCGTAAAATACTGCCCAGGTTATGGGGGTCCATAATCCCGTCCAAGAGGATAAAGAAAGGATCTTCCTCGCAGTCTTTAGCCACTTGGAATAAATCATCCACACTATAATACTGGTAGGCTGCCACTTCTAAAACAAAACCTTGGTGGTTCGCTCCTTGGGTCAACTGATCCAAATCGCGCTTAGACCGATAGCTGATGGGAATCTGGCGATCCTTCAAGCCCTTTTCGACTGCTTGATGGCGTTTAGAATGTTGGCCTTCTTGCAGGTAGGCTTGGTAGATTTCTTGTGAGCTGTCCAGGGCG